>JBIOWA010000321.1:0-5992 GCA_044868045.1 Candidatus Limnocylindrales bacterium | reverse complement strand
CGCCCGGAGCTGGGCGAGGTAATCGGGTTCCTGCTCGGCCACTCGCTTGGGCAGGCTGTGCGCGGTCATCAGGACACGGACCGTCGCACGGTCCTCGGGTGGCATGTGGGCGAGCGCCTCTGCGACGCGACGCGCGAGCGCGGCAACAAACGCCGGCTCCTCGTGCCAGGCACCGGCGACTGAGACGTCCGGTGCATTCTCACCGAGCGTTGCCCGTCCCTCATCGATCGCACGGGCGTAGCCGCTCATCAGGAGGGGCGAATACTGCGGCGAAAGAATGATTGCGGCGACCTTCGTGACGCCGTCGTTGGCGAGCGTTCTTAGGCCCGCCTGGATCGACGGTTCGGAGAAGCGCATGCCGACCTCGACTGGCCAGCCGAGCGCGTCCGCGAGGCCAGCGGCCTGCCCGCGGGTGATGTCGATCAGCGGCGAGCCGCCGATGACCCGGTAGCGCCGGGTGAACTCGTCGACGAGCTCGGGATTCGGCTCCCGCCCAAAGCGAACCCGCGCGAGGTAGACGCGGACGTCTTCGCGTTCCAACGAGGCCGGCGAGCCGTAGGTCATGAGGAGCACGCCCTGCCGCCCCGAGCGGGTCACGCGACGACCTCGCTCGCGACCACGGTCCGGGCGGTCTGTTCGTGGACGAGGTCGACGAGCCGGCGCAGCAGATCCACGTCCGTCTCGGGCAGCACGCCGTGGCCGAGGTTGAAGAGGTGGCCCGGCCGACCGGCCGCCTCGTCGAGGACGGCCTGGGCGCCCGCCCGCGATGCCTCCCAGCCGGCGAGCAGGCGGGCGGCATCGAGGTTGCCCTGGACGCCGCGGTCATGGCCGACCCGTCGCCAGGCCTCGGCAAGGGACACGCGGTGGTCGAGCCCGATGACATCGCCGCCGGCCTCGGCGAGGAGCTCGAGCAGCGCGGCCGTGCCCGTCCCGAAATGGATCGTCGGCACATCGCGGAGCGCCGCGAAGATCCGCGCGACGTAGGGCTGGACGAACTCGCGGTAGTCGGAGGGGCCGAGGCCGCCGACCCAGCTGTCGAAGAGCTGAACCACGTCCGCGCCGGCGTCGACCTGAGCCCGCAGATAGGCCACGACCATGACCGACAACCGGTCCATCAGGTCGTGCCAGGCCGCCGGCTCGCGATACATGAAGGCCTTGGCGGTCGCAAAGTCGCGCGACGGGCGGCCCTCTATGAGATAGCAGGCGAGGGTGAACGGCGCACCCGAGAAGCCGATGACGCCGGCCGCGCCGTCGAGCTCGCGCTTGACCAGGCGAATGGCATCGAGGGTGAACGACACCTCGGCGGGGTCGAACGGTTGGAGCGCAGCGACATCGCTCGCCGAGCGGATCGGCCAGTCGATGATCGGCCCAACGTCGGGCTCGATCCGCAGGCCGACGCCCATCGGCTCGAGCGGCAGCATGATATCGGCGAACAGGACCGCCGCATCGACCCCCAGCTCGCGGACCGGCATGAGGCTGACCTCCGCGCATAGGTCCGGGGTCTTGGCGAGCTCCAGGATCCCGTACCGCTGGCGGAGCGTGCGATAGGCGGCGAACGACCGGCCCGCCTGGCGCATGAACCAGACCGGCGTGGCGTCGACCGGCTCGCGCCGGCAGGCCCGCACGAGGCGGTCGTTCATGTCGCGCTCCCCTCGAACGCGATGCGGGCGGCCGCGATCGTCGCGTCGATCTCAACGCGGCCGTGCGCCATCGACGGGAACCAGGCCTCGAACTGCGACGGCGGCAGGAACACGCCCTGGTCCAGCATCGAGCCGAAGAAGCGGCCATACGCCGCGCGGTCCGAGGCGAGAGCCTCGGCGGCATCGGTCGGCACGGTCGGACGGAAGAAGACGGTCAGCAGCGGCCCCACCCGGGCGATCGCGACCGGCGACCGTGCCGCCGCCGCGGCCTGAGCCAAGCCGGTGGCGAGCTCGCCAAGCGACTCCTCCAGGGCGACATAGCGATCGGGCGTCAGCTCGGCCAGGGTTACGATCCCGGCCGCCATCGACAGCGGGTGGCCTGACAGCGTGCCCGCCTGGTACATCGGGCCGACGGGGGCCACGAGGTCCATCAGGTCGGCCCGGCCGCCGTACGCCCCGATCGGCATCCCGCCACCGATGATCTTGCCCAGCGTCGTCAGGTCCGGCAGCACGCCGAACCGGGCCTGGGCGCCGCCAGGCCCCAGGCGGAAGCCGGTGATGACCTCGTCGAAGACGAGCAGCGCGCCATCGGCCCGGGTCGTCTCGCGAAGGTGCTCGAGGAAGCCCGGTGCCGGCGCGATGACGCCGGTGTTGGCGGCCACCGGCTCGACGATCACGGCCGCGATCCGGCCGGCGTGCGCCGTGAATGCCCGGCTCACCGACGTCGGGTCGTTGTAGGGCAGCACGATTGTCGTGGCGGCGACCGCGTCGGGCACGCCCGCGCTACCCGCGATCGCCAGCGTCGCGAGCCCGGATCCCGCCTCGACCAGGAGGCCGTCTGAATGACCGTGATAGGCGCCCGCGAACTTGATCACCAGATCCCGGCCGGTCACTGCGCGAGCGAGCCGCAGCGCGCTCATCACCGCCTCGGTGCCCGACGACGTGAACCGTAGTCGCTCGATCGAGGGCATGGCAGCCCGGATCGCTTCGCCGAGCTCGATCTCGAGGGGGTTCGTCGCGCCGAGAGCCAAGCCGTTTGCAGTGACCGCGACGATCGCCTCGACCACCTTCGGGTGGGCGTGGCCCAGGATCGCCGGCCCCCAGGCCCCGACGAAGTCGATGTAGCGCCGACGCTCGGCATCCCAGACGTACGGCCCCTCGCCGCGCTCGAGGACGAGCGGCGGCCGGCCGACGGCCCGGAAGGCACGCACGGGGCTGTTGACCCCGCCCGGAAACAGCCGCTCGGCGCGTTCGAGGAGCGAGGCGGTCCGCGAACCCGTCGCCGTGGCTGCCATCACGCGGCCCCGAGCAGGGTGAGGAACTCGTCGATCGGACGATGGATGCCGAGCAGGATCGGCGAGTCATTAACCGTCGACCGCCGGCTCTCCGTCGAGCGGAGCGCCCGGACCAGGTCACCGAAGGCGACAAGATCGTCCGTCTCGTAGGCGACGACGAAGTCCTGCGAGTCGAGCCCGAACGAGTAGGCCAGCGCCTGGCGGATCGCCGGGTAGTCGTGACCGACCCGCATGTGCTCGTTCATCACGCCTTGACGCGCCTCCTTGGAGAGCAGGTACCAGTCGGTGCTCTTCGTGAACGGGTAGACGACGAGATAGCGCGAGCGCTCGCCGCCGAAGAGCGACTGCTCCTGATCGGTCGGCTTGCGCACGTACTGCGACGGTCCAATCCGGCCGATGAGCGAATGGGTCACCGTCATCCAGCGGCCCAGACCGGCGCGAAGGAGTGCCGCGGCGGAGGACTCAAGGGCATCGACAGTCGAGGCCATCCGCCAGAACAGCAGGTCGACCCCCGGCTCCAGGCCGATCGACGAGTAGCTGACGCTGCGGACGTCCGCGAACTCGGCCGCGGCCGCTGCCTCGCCGAAGCGGCAGCCGTCTTCGTGGCGTTCGTCGTCGGTCCGCCGGCGCCAGGCGGGATCGAGCCCGAGCGCGAGCGCCTGGACGTAGACCTGATCGTCGGCGTTCATCGCTCCTCCCGCAGCCACGTCGCGAGGTCCGCCGCGGCATAGGTGATGACGATCCCCGCGCCGGCCCGAACGATCGCGGTCACCGCCTCGGTCATCGCCCGCCGCCCGTCGAGCCAGCCCCGCTCCGCGGCGGCAGCGATCATCGCGAACTCGCCCGACACCTGGTAGGCGGCGATCGGGACGTCGAAACGCGCCCGTGCTGTGGCGACGAGGTCGAGTCCTGGCAGGGCCGGCTTGACGAGCAGGATGTCCGCCCCCTCGTCGACGTCGAGGGCCATCTCGCGGATCGCCTCGCGACCGTTCGCCGGATCCACCTGGTAGCCCCGCCGGTCGCCGAACGCCGGGGCGCTGTCGGCGGCCTCGCGGAACGGGCCGTAGAAGGCCGAGGCGTGCTTCGACGCGTACGCCATGATCGCGGTCTGGCCGTACCCCTCGCCGTCGAGGGCCGCCCGGATCGCCGCGACCTGGCCGTCCATCATGGCGCTGGGGGCAACGACGTCAGCGCCGGCTTGCGCCTGGCTCACGGCGATCTCGGCGAGCCGGACGAGGGCGGCGTCGTTTTCGACTGATCCGTCCGCCGCGAGCGGCCCGCAGTGGCCGTGGTCGGTGTACTCGCACAGGCACGTGTCCGCGATCGTCGCGAGCGGCAGCTCGAGCGCGCGGATCCGCCGGAACGCGTCCTGGACGATCCCGTCGTCGTCCGAGGCCTCGGAGCCGAGGGCATCCTTCGTCTTGGGCAGGCCGAAGAGGATCACCCCACCGACCCCGAGCTCGGCCAGACGGACGGCCTCCTTCGCAGCGAGGTCCGCCGATACCCTCTCGACCCCGGGCATCGACGCCACCGGCTCGCGCACGCCGGAGCCCGGGCGGACGAAGAGCGGAGCCACCAGCATCGACGGGTGCAAGCGTGTCTCCCGAACCAATGCCCGGAGTGCGGGCGTGCGCCGGAGCCGGCGGGGTCGAATGGGCAGCGAGTCCCGGCTCATGGCCGCAGCCGGCGATAGCGGTGCGTCGAGGTCGAGGGTCATGGGGTTTCCCCTTCCTGGAGGGCGAGCGCTCTGGCGGTGGTCGCGGCGAGGGCGGCCGAGTCCGGTGTCGGCGAGACGGCAAGGATTCGGAACCCGGCCGTGCGCGCCCCTTCCGCGGTCTCGGGGCCGATGCACACCGCGGGAAACGACCGGACGTCGATCGATTCGGCGTCGCCGAGCGCCAGGAGGCCTCGGACGGTCGAGCCGCTCGTGAACACGGCGGCGGCGATCGGCCCATCTTCCGTCGCCCTCCGGAGCAATCCGCGGGAGCTCTCGGGTGCCTCGTGGGTCGCGTAGGCGACGACATCGTCGACCAGTGCTCCGCGGGCTCGCAGGGCCACCGCGAGCTCCTCGTCGACAAGATCGCCCCGGATGATCAGCACCTCGTCTCCCGGCCCGGCGGGGAGCTCGGCGGCCATGGCGATGGTGCCGCTCTGGCTGGGCTGGAAGTCGACCGCGATTCCTTCGTGCTCGAGGACCCTCCGCGTAACCGGCCCGAGCGCGGCGAAGCGGGACGTCTCGAGCGGCGTGAACGCTCGTTCGGCCGCCTTTAGGATCGCCCGCGCCCCGTTGGCGCTCGTGACCACGACCCATGCGTAGGTGTGGAGCACGCGGGCCGCGCTGTCGAGTCCGCGACCGGCCTGGTCGAACTCGATCGCGATCGCCGGGACCGGGACGGGATCGAGGCCCGCGTCGCGCAGCCCCGAAACGAGCTCGCCGGCCTGGTCGACGGGTCGCGTGACGAGAACGCGCCGTGCACTCGACCGCTTGCCTTCTCGTCCGGCGGCGCTCGCAGGTCCTCGAACGCGTGATGCCGAGTCGAGCTCTATCAAGATCTCGCGAGCGAGATCCTCGCCGGATTCGACGCGACCGCGGCGGTGAGCGATCGTTGTCCAGGTTCCGTCCGGGCTGGCGTAGCCCCCGAGCAGGTCGAGCTCATCGCCGACGACAGCGGCCAGGGCTCCGATCGGGGCCCGGCAGCCCCCTCCGGATGCGCTCAGGAATGATCGCTCGGCCCCAACAGCCAAGCGCGTGTCGCGATCGTCGATGACTGCGGTCAACGCGAGCATCGGCTCGTCGTCGGATCGGACCTGGAGGGCGATCGCACCCTGGCCAGGTGCCGGTGGCACGACCTCTGGATCGAGCCGCTCGCCGATCCGCCCGTCGAGTCCGATGCGGTCCAATCCGGCGCACGCGAGCAGGAGGGCATCGGTCTCACCCGCGTCGAGCCGGCGGAGGCGCGTGTCGACGTTGCCGTGGAGCGAATGAACCACGAGGTCCGGCCGCCGGGCGAGCAGGAAGCCCGTCCGCCGCGGGCTGTCGGTCCCGACACGAAAACC
>JBIOWA010000320.1:0-6296 GCA_044868045.1 Candidatus Limnocylindrales bacterium | reverse complement strand
ACACTCGCGAACAGAACCAATCGATCCTCGACAACCTCGGTCTGACGGACCCCTTCTGGAACCTGGGATAGCTGACCGAGGGCAGCGCGCCTTACTGACTTCGATCGCCACCAGCGTGAACATCCATCAAGCCAAGACCCATCTCTCGCGACTCGTCGAGCGAGTCGAGGCGGGGAGGAGGTCGTGATCGCGCGCGCCGGCCGACCCGTCGCGCGGCTGGTCCCGTTCCGGTCGCGAACATCACCGCGGACGCCGGGCCTCTGGCGCGACCGGGTCCGACTGGCGCCCGACTTCGACGCTCCCGACGACGAGCTCATCGACGCCTTCGAGCGGTGATCCTGCTGCTCGACGCGCACGCGCTGCTCTGGTGGCTGTCCGACGATCCCGGTCTCGACGCCATCGCCCGAGCGGCGATCGCGGATCCCGCGACCGACGTCCTCGTCTCGGTGGCGACCGTCTGGGAGATCGGCATCAAGCGCAATCTCGGGAAGTTCGAGGCGCCGGACGAGCTCATCGACGCGCTCGAGGCCTCCGGTTTCGACGGCCTACCCGTGACGCTGGCCGATGGTGATGCCGCCGCCCGGCTGCCGAGTCACCATCGCGACCCGTTCGACCGCATGCTCGTCGCCCAGGCGACGCGGCTAGGAGCGGTGATCGTCTCCCGAGACGCGGCGTTCGGCCCCTACGGCGTCGACGTCTTGCCGGCGTAGCGGAGCCGCCACATGCCTGCGTTTCCGGATCCCCAAGCGACCGATCCGGAGGAGGCATTACCGCGAGCCGAACGCCCGGCCCGTCAGCCGTCCGAGAGCGCCCCTCCGGTCATGCCGCGGATGATGTGGCGCTGCACGAGAAGCGCGAAGACCAGCACCGGCAGCGTCGTGACCACACCCACAGCCGCGATCTGGCCCCAGAACGTCCCAATCGGGGTCATCAGGCTCGGCGTCGCCACGGGCAGGGTCGCGGTCGTACGATTGGTGAGGATAAGCCCGTACAGCAGCTCGTTCCACGAATTGATCAGGGCGAAGATCACGGTCGCCACGAGCGGACCTCGGGTCATCGGGAGCAGCAGAGTGAAGAAGTAGCGGGCCCGTGACGCTCCATCCATGAGCGCTGCCTCGTCGAGCTCCTTGGGGACCGCCAGGAAGAAGCCGCGCATCATCCAGCACACGAACGGCACGAGGAACGTCAGGTGGGCGATCACCGGCGCCGCGTGCGTGCCAACCAGACTGACGTTCGACAGGATCACGAACAAGGGAACGGCGAGGATCACCGCCGGCAGCAGTCGAGCGGCGAGCAACGCGAACAAGACGAGCGTGCTGCCCCTCGTCGAGCTGCGCGAGAGCGCATAGCCGGCCGGAACGCCGACCGCCATCGCGATCGCGGTCGCGACGACCGCGATCACCGTCGAATTCCCGAGGTTCCGCAGGAAACCCTTCTCGATGAAGGCGACGCGGTAGTTGTCGAACGTCGGGACGAAAAGCTCGAACGTGTTGCCGGAAAAGATGTCGGCGCGCGTCTTGAGCGACGTCAGGATCAGCCAGACGTACGGCAACAGCATCACGAGCAGCACGGCCGCGAGCGCGAGGGACAGGGCACGCCGCTGCGACGAGACCGATCGCAGTCTCATGCCATCCGCCCGGAACGCGTCACGAGCCGGAAGAACAGGTAGGCAGCAGCGAGCGCGACGACGAACTCCACGACGCCCATCGCGGCCCCCAGGCTCATGTCCCAGTTCACAAACGCGATGCGGTAGGTGAAGAGGTCCAGGACCTCGGTTGCGGATCCCGGGCCACCGCCGGTCAGGACGAATACCTTGTCGAACTCGCGGACGGCCTCCGCGGAGCGGAAGATGACGGCCACCACGATGACCGGCCGCAGCATCGGCACCACGATCAGCCGAAGTCGCTGCAGCGCGTTCGCGCCGTCGACAGAGGCCGCCTCCAGCGGCGCAGCGGAGAGGGTCTGCATGCCGGCCCAGAGCATCAGGGCCATGAATGAGGACCATTGCCAGACGTCGACGAGGACGAGCGTCACGAACGCGCCGACGGGAGTGCCGAGTGCATCGACGGGCGATCCGGTCGCGGATCGCAGGAGCGATGCCAGCGGACCGAACTGGGGGTTCACCGCGAAGTTGAACATCAGCCCGACGATGACCGGCGTCAGGATCATCGGGATGATCAGGAGGCCAAGCAGCGGACCGCGCTCGCGTCCGGTCGAGTTCAGGCCCGCCGCAAGCAGCAGACCGAGCATGAGCTCAAGGAACACCGCGGCGCCCGTGAACAAACCCGTCCGGACCACGGCCGACAGGAACCCGGCGTTGGTCGCAAGCGACGCGTAATTGTCGAGACCCACCCACTGCCCCGTCCGATCCGGCAGGATGAAGCTGAACGAGGTCAGGCTGAGCTGGATCGCGTAGAGGAGCGGGACGAAGCCGATGAGGGCCAGAACGCCGACCGCCGGCGCGAGGAACGGCACCCATGAACCCGACGAGAGTCGGCGCTGTCGATGCGAGTCGGCACCGGGAGCGAGTGCCCCTAGTGCCGACTCGGAGGAGGAGCTAGCCACGACGGGTGAGCTGCCCGGCCATCACTGATACGCGACGGGCAGTGTCAGGATGGACTTGAGCTTGGTCGACGCCTGATCGAGCGCCGCCTTGGTCTGGGTCTGACCCGAGATCGAGTTCGAGATCGCGTCCTGCAGCACGTCCGACATGCCGCCCCATTCGGGGATCCTCGGCCGGCTCTTGGAGGCGCTCAGGCTCTCGAGCTCCTGGGGCCAGTAGGGCAGGGATGAGGTCAGCTCGGCATCCTCGAACGTCGAGGTTAGCGCCGGGAGCCCGCCACCCTTGGCCATCTCCTGCTGGACCGGTTCCGAGAGGGCCCACTGCATGAACAGCCACGCCGCATCCGGGTTCTTGCTGCCCGATGGGATGACGTAGGTCCAGCTGCCGAGGTGGGCGATCGGGGTGTCGCCGCTCTTGAGCGTCGGGATGCTGGCATAGCCCATCTTGCCGACGACTGCGGACTGATCGACTGCCTCCATGGCGCCGGCCGTATCGCCCCAGGTGATCGAGAGAGCGGCGTTCCCTTGCTGGAGCGTAGCCGTCGTCTCGTCCCAAGTGGCGCTGGTGTAGCCAGGCTGAGCGAAGTCACGCAACCCGAGCATGTAGTCGAGCGCGTCGACGCTCTGCTGGCTGTCGATGACGAGCTGTCCCGAGTCGTCGAGAATACCCCCGCCGAACGTCCAGCCGTAGTTCATCCATTCGAGGACAGTGGCGACGTGGCGCTTGCCGGTCATCGCCACGCCGGCGAAGTCGGCACTCAGTGGCTGGCCGGCGAGCGTGGCACCTGCCTTCCGCGTGAAGAACTCGGCCGCATCGCGATAGGCATCCCATGTGGTCGGCACTGCCAGGTCGTACCCGTACTTGGCCTTGAAGGCGGTCTGTTCATCGGCGTTCTCGAACAGGTCCTTTCGGTAGAACATCATCATGACGGCGCTATTCGAGGGAGCGCCGTAGGTGGCGTCTCGCCACACCGACGAGGCCTTCCACAGGGCGGGGATGATCGCCTGGGGGTCGAAGCCGGGGGCGAAGGACGATGTCTCGCTCAGGCGGTCGTCGATAGGCGTGATCCACTGCTTCTCGGCGAACGCGCCGAGGAACTCATAGGGCAGCGAGATGACGTCGTAGGCGCCCTGCTTCGTCTGTCCATCGAGGGTCGCCTTCTGCACGACGCTGTCGTACGGCGCCTGCTCGATGACGACATCGATCCCGGTCTTGGTCTTGAAATCCGGCAGCAGCCCTTCGAGGACCTGGCTATTGAGCGTGGCCTCGCCAAGCAACGTCAGGCTGGTCCCAGCATAGGCCTGGGACCACTCGGCGGCGCCGCCGCTTGCGGCGGGCGACAACCCGCCGCCCGCTGGAGACGATGCACCGCTGGCCGGGCTTGACGCGGGGGTCCCGCCTCCACACGCGCCAACCACCAGAGAGAACGCCGCGACGGCGCCAACAGCGCCGCGCGCGATACGCCGATTCGGGTTCATCGCGAGCTCCCTTCGATCTCCGTGAGCACCTGGTCGAAGACGTCGATGACGCGGTCCATCTCCTCTCGCGTGATCGACAGCGGCGGCTTGATCTTCACGACGTTGCCCAGGCCGGCATATCGACTCGTGCCGAACATGACGCCGTGTTTGAGACCCAGGTCGTAGACCTGCTCGGTCTCCTTGCGGGCCGGTTCCTTCGTCTGCCGATCCGTGACGAGCTCGACCGCCGTGAACAGGCCCGGGCAGCGCACGTCGCCGATCAGGGGGTGGTGCTCCTGGAGCTCGAGCAGGCGCCCGGTCAGGTATTCGCCCATCGACTTGGCCGCCGGGATCAGGCCTTCCTCCTCGAGCACGTCGAGGGTGGCGATACCCGCGGCGAGCGAGACGGGGAACTGCCCGAAGGTCAGCGCGTCGTCGCCCGTCTCGAAGCCGACGAGATCCTCACGGACGAGGATCCCCGCGAGTGGGTAGCCGCCGGCGACGCTCTTGCCGAAGACCACGATGTCGGGCGTCACGTCGTACAGGTCGGCGGCCCACCACGAGCCAAGCCGTCCGAGCCCAGTCTGGATCTCGTCCCAGATCAGGAGCAGACCCTCTTCGTCGCAGATCTCGCGGACGAGGCGGTAGTAGAGCTTCGGGTATTCGACGTGGCCGCCGTTGCCCTGGATCGGCTCCATGAGCAGACCGGCTGGTCGCCCGTTCACCCCGCGCCGGATGGTGTCGCGCAGCAAGTCGGCGTAGTGGACCGCGATGTCATCGGCCGACATGCCGGCCGGGGCCCGGTAGGGCTGGGGCTGGGGGACGCGCACGAACTGCGGCATCAGACGATGGAACTTGTCGTGCGTGTGCGGCCAGCTCGCCGCCATCGTCGCCAGGCTTCGGCCGTGATAGCCGTCGTACAGCGTGAGCGGCGGTCCGGCGTCGGGTCGGTTCTTGACCGCGATCTTGAGCGCCATCTCGACGGCGAGGCTGCCGTGCAGGCAGTACCCGACTCGGTTCAGGCCCGCAGGAGCGATGCGAGTAATCCGATCGGAGAACAGCAGCAACGGGATCGTGTCGTAGTTGCTGCGCGCGTGCGCGATCTCCCTCGCCTGGGCCGCAGCCGCTTCCAGCACCTTGGGATGCCCTGCACCGATGTTGTTCGACCACGCCTGCGACGTGCAGTCGATGTACTCCCGGCCTTCGGAGTCCCAGATGCGGGTGCCTTCCGCCCGCGTAAGCAGCAGATTGGGCTCGCGGGTGGCGGTCGTCGACCAGCCACGGAGCAATGCCTCGCGCCCTCGATCGAGGGCCGCGGGATCAACGGACGGTGCTGCAGTGACCACGTCGCCTCCTCTGTCGAAACGACCTCGACTGTAGGGTCAACGGCGTCCGAAACTCCAATACCTAGTTGCGATCCGTCGATAGACTGCGCCTATCGATCACCCCGTATATGCGGATCCTGGGGCGGTACCGTTATCGGTGCAGCCGACCGCATCGAGGAGCGAGATCATGGAACTTCGTCAGCTCGCGTACTTCGTGGCGGTCGCCAACGAGCTCCATTTCGGCAGGGCAGCGGCGGATCTCCATGTCGCCCAACCGTCGATCAGCCAGCAGATCAAGGCGCTCGAGACGGAGCTCGGTGTCCACTTGTTCGAACGGTCGAGCAAGGCGGTCGCGCTCACCAGCGCTGGCGCAGAGCTCCTGCCACTCGCGACCGAGCTGCTCGCCGATGCGAAGCACCTGCAGCGCGTCGCCCAGACAAGCGCACGCCGCGTCGGCGGACAGATCCGGATCGGATTCCTCGGCGACGAATATGCGCAACCTCGGGCAGAGCGCGTCTTCGCATCGATCCGGCGGCATCACCCGCGGCTGGTCATCGAGTTCAGCCAGGTCGACTTCGCCGAGCACCACCGGGCGCTCGAGTCGGGCGAGGTCGACGTGGCATTCGTGTTCGGCCCGGCGCCTGAGTCGATCGCCACGGTGCCGTTGTTCGAGTTGCCTCGGTTCGTTGCCGTGAGCAAGGCGTTCGCTGAGCGTCGCGCCGACGATGTCGGGGCTCGACTGCGCGAGGAGCCTGTCGCACTGCCCGTTCAGATGAGCTCGCATGCGTGGCGCGTCGGCTGGACGCCGGCGACCCAAGGGTCGGGCCCGACGTACGTCGTGGGGGAGGAGAGCATGGAGGCGATGCTGGCCGTCGTCGGCGCCGGCCGCGCCTACTGCGTCGTCCCGGAGTACGTGCCGAGGTTCTACCCGCAGCCGGGCGTGACGTTCCT
>JBIOWA010000319.1:0-2584 GCA_044868045.1 Candidatus Limnocylindrales bacterium | reverse complement strand
TGACATGGCGAGTCCCGCGAGCGCGCGGAGCATCGGCAGCGGTCCGCACGCGAAGGCCTGATCGGCCCAGGCCTCGTAGTCGGCGACGAGGTCCGTCACGAATCCGTGGTGGCCCACGGACCCGTCGTCGGTCGCGACGACGTACTCGACCTCGTCGGGCAGCAGGCTTGACGGATAGACCTCACGCGAGCTCGCCGCCCCGAACAACAACGTGACCTGGCGTCCACCGCGGATCGCCTCGTCGGCCAGCATGCGCACCCCGGCCATCCCGAGTCCACCGGCGATCAGCAGCAGGTGCCGGCTGCGCGGGTCGACTTCGAACGGCCGCCCGAGCGGCCCGAGCAGGTCGATCTCGTCGCCGGGGCGCAGCCGCGTGAACCATTCCGTCCCGCGGCCGATCACCCGGAAGTGGATCGTCACGATGCCGGTCGCCGCATCGGTCGTGTTGAGCGAGAACGGTCGGCGCAGGACGAGTCCCGAGAGGTCACCGGTGCGGACGTGGACGAACTGCCCGGCACGCGAACCGTTGGCCAGGTCGGGAGCGTGATAGGCCTGCAGCCACTGCCCCGGGAGGATCTCGCGGCTCTCCACGAGTTCGGCCGCGGCGAGCCGCATCGTCACGCGGTCGGTCGACCCTCCGACCCGTTGTCGCTGTCGTCACCTTCGTCGGCGTCTTCGGCAGTCGTTGCCTCCGACGCGGTGTCCTCGGCTTCGGCGTCCTGGGCCCCGGCGTCCTCGACCTCGTCCTCGGCTGCCGTCGCTTCGGCCGGCGCGACCGCCGGGTAGGCCTCGGCGAGCGCATCGGCGAGATCGCCGAAGACGTCAGTCGGGTCGTAGAACTCGACGAGCTCGTCGGGACCGGTCAGCGTCCGCCAGGTCCCGTCCGCCTCCTCCGGGACGACCTCCGCGCGGAACTCGCCGCTCCGCACGAGAACGAGGCGCTCGTCGTCATCGTCGACGATCACGAGGTCGCCGATGACATTCGAAGCGGTCGCCGCCGCCACCTCGAAGTCGTCGAGCAGGCGCGCTTCGGTTCGCTGGCTGCGCTCCTGGTACTCGAGCGCGAGGTCATAGAGCCGACGTGCCGCGGCGTCGTCGTTGTCGATCTCGACCTCTTCCGGTTGCCCGGCGGCCCAGGAATCGGCCGCACCGGCGTAGGGATCCTCACCCAGCGAGACGGTCTCATCGGGCGAGATCCCGGCCGCGTCGAGCATGTCGTCGGTCCCGGTTGGCTCCTCGCCGAAGCCGGCTGCCTCGCGGGCAGCTTCGCTGAAGGCGCCGAAGATGTCGGCCGGGTTGTAGAGCTCGACGAGCTCCGAGGGCGATTCGATGACTTCGGTCTCGCTGACCCACTCCCCCGTGAGGTCGTCGAGGTACCGACTGCGGCTCCGGAACGTGCTGTCCGGCGCAATAGACAGGTAGTCCGGCTCCTCGTCGATCAGCGTCAGCCCGCCGTATGCCGCGATGCGCTCCTTGTGCCGATCCAGGAATCGGCGCAGCTGGTCGGTGGCCTGCACGAGGAAGTCCGACCGCTCGAGGGCGGCGTCGGCTGCGATCTCGCCGAGCAGGTCGTTGCGGCCCGTATCCATGGTTCGCCTCCTGTTCGGTTCGTCGCCCGGTGGCAGGACTTCTCGTCGGATTCCCAATGGTGCTCCTCGATTGGGCTGGGTCAGGGATGGTATTCGAGGTCGGGGCCCATGCGCTCGCGCAGGAACATCGAATGATGACGTTCGAAGATCCATTCGCCTGCCCGATGTCCGAGCACGCGGACCGCCTCATCGGCCTCCATCTTGTCCAACGTCGCGTAGTCGGGCAGGTCCAGCAGGATCACGTTGTCGAAGTCCCAGCCGTGAGCCACGTTGTACCAGCCGAGGAAGCGGATCCCGTGGCGCTCCTCGTATTCCTTCACCTGGCGCGGAAAGATCGTGCGCATGAAGAACTTGAAGAACGGGTCGCGGCCTCGGCGGACCGAGAAGTAGGTCGCGAGCACGGGCACGGCGGGTCGGGTCCTCCGGTCGGTTGGGTGGGTCGGCATTGCTGGGCGCGACGGTGTCTGGGGCATTGTCGCATGGGGTTCGGGCGCCGCACGGCGGGCAGGAACGAGCCCGTCTCCGACAGATACCCGCCCGAGGAGTCTTGGGCGATGAAACGAGGCCGCAGGGCGGTAACGGGATCTGCCCATCGCCACGGTGGCCCGATTCCACGCACGAAACCACGGGCACGAGCGGCGCGAAGCCCATATCACGGGCTTCCGGGCATCGGTTGCCGCGCCTAAGACTACGGTGGCGAGGTTTTGTCGGACTTCGGGGGATCCTCCTCGCGAGCTCCTGCCTCGTCCTCGAGCTCGCCGACGGTCTTCGTCGCGCTCCCCAGCGGCCGACGGCGACTCCGGCGATCGGCAGCAACGAGTCGGAGCAGGAAGATGATCGTCTGGCCGGTCGTCAGCAGCAGGCCGATGACCGCGAACAGCAGGACGGCGCTGACGGCCTCGGGCCACCCCCATGCAGCGCTGAGCGGGGTCAGGATCACGAACACGATCAGGACGATCAGCTGGAACCGGAAACAGCCGAGTCCGGGGCCGCGA
>JBIOWA010000318.1:0-5004 GCA_044868045.1 Candidatus Limnocylindrales bacterium | reverse complement strand
GGCTGCCACGCAAGTGCGGGATGGCGCATGACTCCTCCCGTTTGGAGCGCCAACGCCGCGAGTGCGCGATTATAGGGACGCTCAGAGCGCGCGTGTCAACGCGGCGATTGGTCGCGATAGCCTCGGCCGCGGCGCTACGATGGCCCGAAGATGGATCGCCGACGATGTATCGGGGCCGCCGCCTCCGTTCTGGCCCTGCTCGTCTTGGCAGCGGCCAGCCTGGAGCCGGCCGCGCCAGGCGGCGGCGCGCGCCTCGCTCCGACGCCCGACGAGGGCTGCACTGAGGCGACCCCGGCGCCAGGCACGACGCCGGGGGCGGGGCAGACAGAATCCTGCGAGAGCGGCGGGGCGGGATCAGGCGGCGTCGGCGCCGGGGCGATCGCGAGCATACTGCCGCTGGTCGCCCTCGTCGGCGGCGGCGTCCTCCTCATCGCGCTGATCGGCGCGGTCCTTGTCTTCAGATCGCAGCCGCGCGGCGTGCCCGAGCCAGTTGAAGGCTGGTGGACATGCGCGGCGTGCGGAAGCAGTAACCTCGCCGGGTCGCCGCGTTGCCACAACTGCGGTGCCTGGCCGCCCACCTCCCAAGCGCGCCCGCGAGGACGCGTCGCACCTCCCTGACCACCTTTCGCGCGCGGCCGCTCTACTCGGGGCAGGGCGTCATCGCCGCCGGCGCCACACGCCAGCGCAGGTTCGGCTTGCGCGCGGCCGTGGCCTCGTCGAGGCGCTTGACCGGGGCCGTGTGCGGGGCGGCCTTCACCAGTTCCGGCTCGCGGTCCGCCTCGGCGGCGATCTCGATCAGGGCGTCGGCGAAGGCATCGAGCGTCTCGACCGACTCGGTCTCGGTCGGTTCGATGAGCATCCCCTCGTCGACGATCAGCGGGAAGTAGATGGTCGGCGGGTGGAAGCCGAAATCGATCAGGCGCTTCGCGAGATCGAGCGTTCGCACCCCGGTCCGAGCTTTGATGGTCGAGGCCGACGCCACGAATTCGTGCTTGCAGGGGCGGTCATAGGGCAGGTCGAACGTGCCGGCCAGGCGTGACTTGAGGTAGTTCGCGGCGAGGACCGCGTCATCGCTGACCTCACGCAGGCCGGCGGCACCGTGCGCCCGGATGTAGGCATACGCGCGCACGAGGACGCCGGTATTGCCGACGAAGCTGCGCAGCCGGCCGATCGAGGTCGGCCGTTCGTCCGGCCGTTCCAGGCGGAACGTGCCGTCGTCGCCTCGGAGCACCCGCGGCGTCGGCAAGTACGGCATGAGCCGCTCCCCCACCCCGACCGGGCCCGCGCCCGGGCCGCCGCCGCCGTGCGGCGTGCTGAACGTTTTGTGCACGTTGAAGTGCATCACGTCGAAGCCGGCCTGCCCCGGCTTGAACCGGCCGAGGATCGCGTTGAGGTTAGCGCCGTCCATGTAGGCCAGTGCGCCGGCCGCGTGAACCGCCTCGAGCAGGTCGCCGATCCGCGCCTCGAACAGCCCGAGCGTGGACGGGTTGGTGATCATGACGGCGGCCGTGCGCGGGCCGAGGGCCGCCTTGAACGCATCCAGGTCGACGCCGCCGTCGGCGGCGGACGGGATCGTGATGGTCTTGAAGCCGGCCATCGAGGCGGTGGCCGGATTCGTCCCGTGCGAGCTGTCCGGGACGAGGACCTCGTCGCGCTCGGTCGCGCCCCGCTCGCGGTGGTAGGCGCGGATCATCAGGATGCCGGTGAGCTCACCCTGGGCACCCGCCGCCGGCTGCAACGTGACGGCGCGCATGCCCGAGATCTCGGCCAGTGCCGCCTCGAGCTCCCAGAGCAGTTGCAGCGTGCCCTGGGCGATCTCGTCGGGAGCCATGGGATGGAGCTCGGCGAACCCGGGCAGCCGGGCTGCCCACTCGTTGAGCTTCGGATTGAACTTCATCGTGCACGAGCCCAGCGGATAGAACCCGGTGTCGATCGCATGGTTCAGCTGACTCAGGTTGACGTAATGGCGGACCACGTCCGGCTCGTTCATCTCGGGTAGGGCCGGCGGGGTGGCCCGCCGGGCATCCGCGGGAAGCCGATCGAGGGCGTCCTTGGGCGGATGCGGGATCTTCCCGCCGCCGCGCCCCGGGCGGCTCCGCTCGAAGAGCGTCGGCTGGAGCTTCTGGCCGGTGACGCTCATCGCGCGGCCCCGATCGGAGTGGCGGTATCGCCCGCCCCGGTCTCGACGCCGACCGATGGGCGCCCGGTCAGGATCTCCTGGACCGCAGCCGCGAACCTGGCGATGTCTCCGGGAGTGGTCAGCTCGGTCGTGCAGAGCAGGAGCGCGTCGACGAGGGTCGGATCGTCGGGCTCCGCGTCGGCCAGGACGAGCCCGGCCAGGAAGCCTCCCTCGATGAGCCGTCGATGGACCGTCCGGGCGTCTGGGACGCGCACCGCGAACTCGTTCAGGTACGGGCCTGGATGCAGCCGCGGTACGTCGATCGCCCGCAACGCCGTTTCTAACTCGGCCGCGCGGGCAGCCCCCGTCGCGGCGACGTCCCGCAACCCGTGTGGACCGACGGTCGCGAGATAGATCGACGCGGCCAGCGCGAGCAGCGCCTGGTTCGTGCAGATGTTACTGGCGGCCTTGTCGCGCCGGATGTCCTGCTCGCGCGCGCGCAGGGTCATGACGAACGCGCGCTTGCCGTCGAGGTCGGTCGTCATCCCGACGAGGCGCCCCGGGATCTGGCGGACCAGCGCGTCGGTCGAGGCGAGGATGCCGAGATACGGCCCGCCGTACTGGGGCGCGATCCCGAGTGGCTGCCCCTCCCCGGCTGCGATGTCCGCACCGTAGGCGCCTGGCGGCGCCAGCACGGCCAGCGAGACGGGCTCGATCACGGCGACGAACAGGGCGCCGGCGGCGTGTGCCAGCTCCGCGATCCGCGGCATCGGCTCGATGAGCCCGAGGAAGTCCGGGTTCGCAGCGATGACGCCGGCGACCGGTCGATCTCCGTCGCCGAGCATCGCCTCGAGGGCCGCCAGGTCGGTGGTGCCGGCCGCGTCGCCGTCCGTCAGCAGCGGGATCTCCTCCAGGACGAGCCCACCCCCGAAATAGGCCCGCAGTGTCGCGCGGTAATGGGGATGGACGCCGCGACTCACGAGGACCCGCTCGCGGCGCGTCGCCCGGCAGGTCATCAGCGCCGCCTCGGCCGTGGCCGCGGCCCCGTCGTAGTGCGACGCGGAGACCACGTCAAGGTCGACGAGCTCCGCGACCAGCGATTCGTATTCGTAGATCGACTGGAGCGTCCCCTGGCTCACCTCGGGCTGGTACGGCGTGTACGCCGTGTACCACTCGCCGCGAAGGAGGAGCTGATCGACCGCGGGCGGGCTCCAGTGGCGGTAGACGCCGGCCCCGAGGAACGATACGAGGTCGGTCCGGTTGCGGGCGGCCAGCTCACGCAGGCGGGCCGCGAGCTCCAGCTCCGGTTCGGGATCGGGCAGATCGAGCGCCGTGGCGCGTAGCTCGACGGGGATGTCGGCGAAGAGCTCATCGACGCTGTCGAGGCCGAGGGCCGACAGCATCCGCCCCCGGTCGTCCGGGGTATGTGGGCCGTACGGCATCGTCCGGTCAGCCGGCCGCGACGAGCTCGTCGTACCCCTCGCCGTCGAGGAGGTCATCGAGCTGGGCCGGATCGGCGACGGTCATGCGGACCATCCAGCCGGCTCCGTACGGGTCGCGATTGACAAGCTCGGGCTCGCGCGCGAGCGCGTCGTTCGTCGACGTGACGGCACCGCTGATCGGCGCGAACAGGTCGCTGACGGCCTTGACCGATTCGACCACGCCGAAGGGCTTCGCCTCCTCGAGGTCGCGGCCGGCGTCGGGCAGCTCCACGAATACGATGTCGCCCAGCTGGTCGGCCGCGTACTGGGTGATCCCGACGGTGGCCTCGTCGCCGTCGACCCGGATCCATTCGTGGTCTCGGGTGTACCGCAGGTCGCTGGGTGCGCTCACGTCAACTGCTCCTCCGATAGAACGGCAACGGGACGACCCTGGCTGGGACTTGGCCGTCCCGGATCTCGACGTCGACCATGGTGCCCGCCTCGCCGTCCGGGGGTGCGACATAGGCCATCCCGATCGGGACGCCGAGCGTCGGCGACTGGGTGCCGCTGGTCACGACGCCGGTCCGCCGATCGCCGACCAGGACCGGGTAGCCGTGACGGGCGATCCCGCGTCCTTCGATGATCAGGCCGACGAGTCGCCGTCGTGGCCCTTCGGCCGCAACCTTCTCGAGCGCTGCCTTGCCGACGAAATCCGTCCGCTTGTCGAGCTTGACGACGCGGCCGAGCCCGGCATCGAACGGCGTGGTCGTGGGGTCGAGCTCGTTCCCGTACAGGGGCATCCCCGCCTCGAGCCGCAGCGTGTCACGCGCCCCGAGGCCGACCGGCAGGCCGTCGGCAGATCGGACGGCGTCGAGGAGCGCGTCCCACAGCTCGCCGGTCCGCCCGATCTCCACGAAGACCTCGAACCCGTCCTCTCCGGTATAGCCGGTCCGGGCCACCTGGGCAGCGATCCCAGCGACGTGGCCCTCGACGATGCCGTAGTAGCGCAGTCCCCCGAGGTCGACATCGCTGAGCGGCGTCAGCACCTCGACCGACCGCGGCCCCTGCACCGCGACGAGCCCGGTGGCAAGCGAGTGGTCGTCGAGCACGGCGCGTGTGCCGGCCAGTCGCTCGGCCAGGGCATCCGACACCACCTGGGCGTTGGCCGCGTTGGCCACGACCATGAACCGGTCGGTCGCGAGCCGATAGATGATGAGGTCGTCGAGGACGCCGCCGTCCGGTGCGCACAACATCGAGTACTGCGCACGGCCCACGGCGAGGGACAGCGGATCGGACACGACCGCGCCCGACAGCGCCTCGCCGGCGGTCGCTCCCTCGGCGATGAGCTCGCCCATGTGCGACAGGTCGAACAACCCGACGCGCTCGCGGACGGCGCGGTGCTCGTCGAGGATCGACCCGTACTGCACCGGCATCCGCCAGCCGGCGAAGTCGATCATCCGGGCG
>JBIOWA010000317.1:0-15286 GCA_044868045.1 Candidatus Limnocylindrales bacterium | reverse complement strand
GCCTCGATCATTCCCGACGAGGCTTGGCAGGACCGACTGCGCGAGGTCGGGCGGCGTGCGCTCTGGGAGGGCGCCCAACCGATCCGGATCCGAGAGGAGGCGTGATCCATGGACCCATCCCAGATCGCGGTAGTCGTCGGGATCATCGTCGTGATCCTGCTCGTCGCCCAGGCGGCGCGACGTCGTGGCGGCGTTGACGGCCCGCGGAATCGCGGCGCCTACTCGAGCCGCGCGGAGACGACCGGCACGTTCGCGGCATTCGGCGCCGCGGGCTCTGGGGCCACGACTGGGCCGGATCGCCCCGAAGCCGAGACAGCGGCGTCGGACCGAGACGTGTCGAATGAGGCCGATTCCGCGGGAGGAAGCTGGGACGCGCGCGGGCCGGGCGACGACGGCGACGCTGGGGACTCCGCCAGCAGCGATGACGGGGACGGCGGCGGAGACGATTGACGGATCTACTCATCAGGCGGGGTACCGTCGTCACGGCGGCGGGCTCACGACAAGCTGACCTGGCGGCTGACGCCGGCGTCATCAGCGCAATCGAACCGGACCTCTCGGGACTGGCTGTAAACGCCGAGCGCGTCATCGATGGGACCGGGATGCTGGTCCTCCCCGGCGTCGTCGACGTGCACACGCACACGCGTGTCGCCACCGATGCCGAACCGGACCGGTTCTTCCAGGATTCGGTGGCGGCCGCGTTCGGCGGCACGACGACGTTCCTCTCGTTCAACAACCCCGGGACCGGTTCGTCCCCCGCGGCCGAGCGCTCGCTCCGTACCGGGCTGACCGAGTGGCGGTCCGCGACGAACGACGACAGCGCGATCGACTACGGCCTGTCCCTTGCGATCTCGGGCCACGCCGACGACCCACTGGCCGAGCTGCCCGCGACCATCGAGGCTGGCGTCGCGACATCGAAGGCGTTCATGGTCTTCGACTTCCGGCTGGGCGACCAGGCGCTGTTCGATGCGATGCGGGTCATGGGCGAGCTGGGCGCGATGCTCCAGGTCCACTGCGAGGATCCCGTGCTCCTCGATTCGGCGACCGCGGCGGCGATCGGCCGGGGCGATACCGCTCCACGGTTCCATGCCGCGGTTCGGCCGCCGTACGTCGAAGCAGTCGCGACCGCTCGTGCCCTGGCATTCGCCCGCGCCACCGACTCACCCATCCACGTGGTCCACCTGTCATCGGCGGCGGCGCTGGATGAGGTCCGCCGCGCCAAGGAGGCCGGCATCCGCGTGACCGCCGAAACGTGCCCGCATTACCTGACGCTCACCGAAGAGCGCTACGACGATTCCGACCCGATCCGCTGCGCCGGCTACGTCATCGCGCCACCACTTCGTTCCGCGACCGACCGCGATGCCCTATGGGCGGGTCTCGCGGATGGCTCGCTCGACCTCGTGGCGACCGACCACGTCCCCGACCGTCTCGCGGTCGAGAAGTCCGAGGCCGCGGCCGGCGTCCCGTTCGACCGGATCAGCAACGGCGCCCCGGGCATCGAGACCCTGTTGACTGTGGTCTACGGCGAGGGTGTGGCGCGCGACCGCATCACGCTCGAGCGGATGGTCGACGTGCTGTCGACGACGCCGGCGGCGCGGTTCGGGATGCCCACCAAGGGCGCGCTCGACGTCGGTCGTGACGCGGACATCGTGGTGTTCGATCCCGCCGCGCGCCGGACCGTGCGCGCCGCCAACCTCCACCACACGAGCGATTACACGCCGTACGAGGGGTTTGAGGTGAGCGGCGCCGTCCGCGACGTCCTCGTCCGGGGCGAGCATGTCATCCGCGACGGCCAGTTTGTTGGCCGCCGTGGGTTCGGGACGTTCGTGGAGCGCGGCCCGATCGCGGGCTGACGCGCTCCACTGCGTCCATCGCTGGTCAACCGCCGCCGACGATCACCGTTCCCTGCATGTTCTGTGGGTGGAGCGTGCATTGATACGGGAATGTGCCTCCGCTCGGGAACTCCCGCGTAACGCTCTCGCCGGGCTTCATCGTCTTGGACGGCTCTCCTGCGAACGTCACGTTGTGGGTGAAGTTGTCGTTGTTGGTCCAGGTGACCGCCGCGCCGACATCGACCACGATCGATGCCGGGACGAACTTGTAGGACTTCGGCAGGTCGACCGTGGTCGTCGCGACCGGCGAGGGCGGTGTGGTCGCCCCGCCCGAACAGCCGGCGAGAGCGACCATGGCCATCCCGAGAACGATCGCCGCCCTGGACCACCACGACGTGGGGCCCGATCCAATCATCGGGACGGCGCCGGCGACCCCGTCAGCACGCGCTGCGTAGCGGCCGCAAACACCAGGATGAACGCGACCAGATCGAGAACCTCGCTGATCGTGTGAGCGAAGAGGAACACGGTCCAGTCGAGGTGATAGGTCATATAGCTGATCTCGGCGAGCGCGAACAGGCTGAACGCGGCTCCGAGCACAGTCGAACCTGCGCCGAACGACCGCCAGGCGAAGTACGCGCCGATCAGGAACGCGACGAGATGGATCGCCAGGAACACCGGCGCCGGGATCTGGTTGACGAAGTCTCCGAATGGCATCAAGCGACTCCCTTCTTGGCCCGCGACACCGACAGTCGATCGGCGCGGGCCTGACGGACGCCGTCAAGGACGACGCCAACGAGGATGAGGACCATGCTCACGAAGACCGCGAGGTGCGCGGTCGCCTCGGCCGGGGTGAATTCGTGCACGTTTCCGATCGGATCGATCGCAAACCCGGCGTCGAGATGGCCGATCAGGTCGCCGAACGCGGAGATGAAGAGGGCCGCGAGGCCGATCTTCACCAGCGCCGGGAGCCGTCGCGCCTCGGTCGAGACTCTTTCTAATGTGAGCATGTGTTAGTGATACAGCCCGACGCGCTCGGTGTCAAGGACTTGTGCGAACGTTGATTTGTTTTACAGTAGGCAACATGCCGATCGACCCTGCCGCCATCGAGGCCATCGCCGTCCTCGACGAACCCGTCCGCCGTGCCCTATATGAATCGGTGGCGAGCCGGGTCGATGCCATCTCGCGCGACGAGGCCGCGACGGGCGTCGGGATCAGCCGCGAACTGGCGGCCTTCCATCTCGATCGGATGGTGCGGGATGGGCTGCTCGTCACCGAGTACCGCCGCCTCACCGGCCGGACGGGTCCGGGCGCGGGCCGACCGTCGAAGCTGTATCGCCGGGTACCGGGGACGATCGCCGTCTCGCTACCGAAACGCGACTACGAGCAGGCGGCTCACCTCCTCGCCCAGGCCGTGGAGCGCTCGTCACGGAAGGTTCCCAGCGAGGCCGCCCGAGCCGCCGCGCACGACGCCGGGCTGGCGATCGGAAGTACCGCCCGCCAGAACGCCGGCACGCGTCCAACCCGACAACGGCGAGTGGCCGCGCTGATCGACGCGCTGGGCCACCGCGGATACGAGCCACGCCTCGGAGACCGAGGCGAGATCGTCCTGGGCAACTGTCCGTTCGACGCATTGGTCGAAGAACACCGTCCGCTCGTGTGCGGCATGAACCTGGCCCTTGCTGAGGGCGTGCTCGAGGGCCTCGGCGAGCGGCGACTACATGCGGAGCTCGACCAGCAGCCGGGTCAGTGTTGCGTGTCGTTCCGCACGGGCGTGCCCGGGTGACCCGCCTAACCCGCGAGTGATCGGCCAAGTCGGCCGCACGGGTTCAGGCGAACGTCTGGCGGCGTAACTGTCACCGGAGGACCGCTATGGCCTGTCGGCAGCGGAATCGCGGCAGAACTTGCCCCGAGGGACACGTACGTCGCCGATCGGCCCGAACGCGGACCGCGTCTCGCATGTCGCCTGCCGTAACGGTCCCCGGATGCAAGTTGTGCCATCTGGCGAGTTGGTGATCGTCGATCTCCTCCCACGTCGCTCAGGAGCGGCCTGGCGCCCTCCGCCTACTCGAGGACGGCGTACGCCCGGAGCGTCAGGAACTCGGCGAACTCGTCGTCGAGGACGAGGTGATCGAGGATCTCCCACGCGTCCTTGAGCCGGCCTTCGCCGGCCCCACCGAGGCGCTCCAGCTCCTCGTCCCGGAACGCGGCGTACCGCTCGACCGACAGCAGACCGCGCGTCCGCCACAGCCATAGCTGCGACCGGGCGATCTCCGCGGTCGCGGCATCCTCCATCAGGTTGTCGATCGCGGCCGCGCCGGTCCCGCGCAGCCAGGAGTCCAGGTAGGCCAGGGCGACCCGCACGTTGGCGCGGATCCCACCGTCGGTGACCTCGCCACCGTCGACCGTGAAGTCCGCGAGGTGCACCGCCCGGACCGGTCGGTCGGTCGGCAGCCGATGCTTCTGGTTGGACGTGTCGCCGAGGACCGAATCGAACACCTCGGTCGCGACCGGCACCAGGTCCGGGTGGGCCACCCACGTCCCGTCGAAGCCGTCGCGCGACTCCCGCTCCTTGTCGTCGCGAACCTTGGCGAGCGCCCGTTCCGTGACCTCCGGGTCGCGCCGGTTCGGGATGAACGCTGCCATCCCGCCGATCGCGTGGGCGCCCCGCCGATGGCAGGTGCGTACCAGCAGCTGCGTGTACGCCCGCATGAACGGCACCGTCATCGTCAGCTGCGACCGGTCCGGCGAGGCGAGTGCTGGGTCGGCGCGGAACCGCTTGATGACGCTGAACAGGTAGTCCCAGCGACCGGCATTCAGCCCCGCCGCGTGCTCGCGCAGCTCGTAGAGGATCTCGTCCATCTCATAGGCGGCAGTGATCGTCTCGATCAGGACCGTCGCCCGCACCGATCCACGCGGCACGCCGAGCTGCGCCTGCGCCAAGACGAAAACCTCGTTCCAGAGGCGCGCCTCGTGGTGCGACTCGAGCTTCGGAAGGTAGAGGTACGGGCCTGACCCGCGGGCGACACGTTCCGCGGCGTTGTGGAACAGGTACAGGCCGGCGTCGAATAGCGAGGCTGATATCGGTACGCCGTCAACCATGACATGCGACTCGACCAGGTGCCAGCCGCGCGGCCGGACGACCAGCTGGGCCGGTCGATCTCCGACTCGATACGACTTGCCCTCGGGCGACTGGAACGTCAGGGTGCCGCGGACTGCGTCCATCAGCGCCGCCTGCCCGCCGACCACGTTCGCCCAGGTCGGTGACAGCGCGTCCTCGAGATCGGCCATGAAGACACGGGCGCCCGAGTTGAGCGCGTTGATCATCATCTTGGGCTCGGCCGGTCCGGTGATCTCCACCCGCCGGTCGTCGAAGTCGGCCGGTGCCGGCGCGACGGTCCAGTCGGCCTCGCGGATGTCCTGGGTGCCGGCCGGGAATTCGAGTCGACCGCCGGCATCGAGCTCCGCCTGGCGCTCGTGCCGTCGATGCAGCAGATCGACCCGAACGTGGCCGAACCGCCGCTGGAGGTCGGCGACGAAGGCGAGCGCCTCGTCGGTCAGGACGCGCTCGCCGCCGGGAACCGGCGGACCCGTGACGACCACGCCGGGCGGCGGCATCAGGACACCTCGGCGCGACGGACCGTGGCCTCGATGAGGCCGTGCGGCTCGGTCGTCGAGACGTAGACGAGCCGATCGTTGTCGATGCCGAACTGGGCGAGGTCGACCGTCCAGTGATGCAGGTTCGGCAGGACCATCCGGACCTCATCGAGCTCCTCGTGCCGCTCGAGCATGGCCTTGCCCATGATCCAGATCGAGGCCTGGACACTCGGGCTGTCGTGGTCGGCGAAGACCTCGAGGAGCGTGTCGCGGACGTCGGCCCAGACGGCGTCGAAGTCGATATCTGGCGCGCCGTACGTCCAGATGGCGGTGAGTTTGGTGGCCATCAGCCGGTCCTCGGTGTCGGCGAGGGTCGTGAAGCGGTCCCGCGGGAAGCCCGAGAACGCCGAGCGCGTCGTCTTCATGACGACGAGGTCATCGATGCCGGCCTCGACCACCGTCCCGTCCCGCCCGACCGCCACCGTGGCGACCCGGGTACCCTCGCTCGAGCGGACGAACGCGCCCTCGGCCGGGCCACGGTCGGCCTCGATCGGCCGCCACGCGTGCTCGCGGACGTTGACGATCGCCCGATCCACCTGGTCGTACCGGAGGAAATGGGTGCCGAGCGCGATCGCGTAGGCCTCGATCGAGCCGGTCAGGTGATCGGTGGCGAACGCATAAGCGGTGTTCTTCATCGTGTCCGTGGCCACGACCAGCGAGTTGTCGCCGTCCGTGTGCGCGGCCGCGAAGTCGCCCTCGAGGGCCACGGCGACCGTGACGTCACGCAGCCGGTGCGGGGTTGAGTCGCGCCCGACCCGGACGATGCGGATGGCCGCCTTGCCGTAGCGATTGCCGGCGAGCTCGATCACGGCGACAGCTTCGCATGCCGGTCGATGGCGATGTCGACCACGGCGTCGAGGGCACGGTGCAGCTCGCTCGTCCGGTCCGCGTCGAGCGCGGCTGCCATCGCAGGGAGCAGCTCGTCGCGTGATCGACCCGCGACGAAGACGCAGTAGCGGAACCCGTGGCGCGCCTCGTAGGCGTCGTTGAGGCGCTCGAGCTCGGTCGCGACGTCGACGCTTGGGGCTGTCGCCTGGTCATATCCCTGCTCGCGGTAGCTCATCGCCGACACCGTCCCGGGCGGCGCGCCGAGTCGGGGGTGCGCGTCGATGAGCTCGATCTGATCGTCCTCTGGCATCGCGTGGGCGATCGAGCGGGCTGCCGCGAACAGCGCCCCGTCGTCGTCGAACGGACCCGCCGCGATGAGGCGATCCAGGAACCGAGGCGCACCCTCGAACAGCGCCACGAGCGTGGCCCGATCCGGGATCACCAGCCGCCGGCGTCGCGCACGATGCGGTGGAGTACGCGGGCCGCCACGATCCGCCGGTATTCGGCCGTCGAGCGGACGTCGTCGATCGGCGTGAGCTCCGCTGCCAGCGCCCCCGCCGCGGCGTCGGCGGTCTCCGGGGTCGGGGCGTGGGATTCGAGCGCGTCTTCGGCTGCAGCGGCACGGATCGGCGTGGCGGCGACGGACCCGAGGGCGACGCGGACGTCTCGCCACAGCCCGGTCCCGGCGTGTTCTCCAGAGCGCCACGCGATCGCCATCACGACCTTGCTGATCGACTGCGCGCGGCGCGTGCCGACCTTTCGGAACCGCATCTCGCGATCGGCGACGAGCGGGATCCGGATCCGCAGGATCAGCTCGTCGTGCCCGAGCGCCGTCTGCCGGTAGCCCGTCCAGAACGCGTCGGCCCGCACCTCGCGCTCACCCCGTTCCGAACCGACGACGATCACCGCGTCCGCGGCCAGGAGGACCGGCAACGTGTCGCCGGCCGGGGAGGCGTTCGCGATGTTGCCGCCGAGCGTGCCGCGGTTCTGGATCTGGGCGGCGCCGATCGTCGCGGCGGCCTCGACCAGGGCCGGGATATGTTCGCGGCACAACGCCGAGCGGCGTATATCGGTGTAGGTCGTGAGCGCGCCGAGGGAGATCGCGTCGCCCTCGATCGCGATGCCGCGGAGCGCATCGATGGCCCACAGGTCGACGAGGCTCGACGGCGCCGGGCCGAGCTCGCCGGTCAGCGCGACCATCACGTCCGTGCCGCCGGCGATCGGTCGGACCGGTCCGTCGGCCGTGCCCGCGGCGAGCGCCGCGTAGGCGGCGTCGAGATCGCGCGGGCTCGTGACGGGCGGCTCGATGGGCATCGTCGGTGGTGGGCCGGTCGATCAGCGGCCGCCGCCGCGCCGCCGCAGGAGGAGCAGGATCACCGCGGCGATGATCCCGAACCCAGCGAGAGCCTGCGTCGGGGTGACGCTCGGGACCGTCGGACGGAGGCCCGGAACCTCCAGGTTCGGCTGACCGCCGCCGAGGTCGGTCGTTTCGGCGAGGTCCGTCTCGACGTCGTCGTGGCGCAGGGCCGGCCGATGGCCGTTGGTCGGCGACGCGACCCGATCCTCCGGCTGCTTCATGCCGAAGCCCCGGTCGAGGCGACCATCGCGATCGCCTCGACGATCTTGGTGTAGCCGGTGCACCGGCAGAGGTTGCCGGCGATCGACTCGCGGATCGCCCCCTCGTCGGGCCCACCGCCGGCATCGAGGTAGGCGCGGGCGGCCATCAGCATGCCCGGCGTGCAGATCCCGCACTGGGCGCCGCCCGCCACGAGGAAGGCCTGCTGCAGTTCGTCCAATCGATCGGTCGCCGGGGCGAGGCCTTCCACGGTCCGGATCTCGGCGCCGGCGACCTGGCAGATCGGGACGAGGCACGAATCGACCGGGGCGCCGTCGACGAGGACCGTGCAGGCGCCGCACTCCCCTTCCCCGCAGCCTTCCTTGGTGCCGGTCAGCGCGAGGTCCTCGCGCAGGACGTCGAGCAGGCGACGCATCCCGGGCACGTCGACCTCGGTGGCCGTGCCATTGACGACGAATCTGTACGCGGTCACGAGGCGAGCTGCTGGGCCGGTTCCGACTCGGCCGGCCGGAGGCCGGCCGCCGCGGGCCGATCGGCCAGTCCGGCGAGGATGCGTTCCGGGCTGGCCGGCAGGTCCGTGACCCAGACCCCGGTCGCGTCGGCGATCGCGGCGATGACGGCAGGGGCCCCGACGTCCATCGGCAGCTCCCCGACACCCTTGGCGCCATGGGGCGCGCCACCGAACGGCGCCTCGACGAGGATCGTCGAGATGCGCGGCGCGTCGAGCGCCGTCGGGATGATGTACGTCGCCAGTCGATCGTTGAGATAGCGACCGTCACGCAGCCTGATCTCTTCGATCGTGGCGTAGCCGACCGCCTGCAAGGTCCCGCCTTCGACCTGGCCCTCGGCGAGGACCGGGTGGATGACCCGGCCGATGTCGTCGGCGGCGACCACGTCGCGGACGTGGACCTCGCCGGTGTCGAGGTCGACGTCGACGTGGGCGACGCACGCCGCCCAGCCGAAGGCCGGATAGGCGTCGCCGGTGTAGGTCGTGTCGTCGAACGGCGTGCCGCCGGGATAGGGCTCGAACTGCTGGTCGATCCTGGTCGGCCCATGGTCGTGCGCGTACGCGATGGCGGTCTGTGCGAACGGCCCTCCGGTAGCCGACTCGACCTGATCGCGGAGCCGCCGCGCGGCCCTGATGAGCAAGCCCCCGACGACCATCGCCGTGCGAGATGCGACCGTCGGGCCTGAATCCGGGACATAGGCCGTGTCCTGCGGCGCGATCTCGACGTCGCCCTCGGGGACGCCGAGTGCCTCCGCGACCAGCTGCGGAAAGATCGTCTTGGTCCCCTGGCCCATCTCCGTCGACGCGGTCAGGATCCGGACACGACCCTCGGCCGTCAGCTCGACCGACGCGACCGAGGCGAGGCGGACCTCGCCAGTTCCGGTGAAGCCGGCGCCGTGCCAGGCGAGCGCGAGCCCGATGCCCGACGCCGAGCTGTCGCGCTGCGTGCCGTACGGGGTGGCGTTGACGGATCCCGACCCCGCGCGCCCGCGCCGCGCGTCCTCGTTGCGTGCCCGCAATCGAGTGAACTCGGCGGCCTCGGCTGCCCGCTCGAGCACCTCCTCGCCGGCGACGCTGTCGCGCAGCACCTGGCCGGTCGGGGTGGTGTCGCCGACCCGGTAGACGTTGCGGCGG
Source organism: Candidatus Limnocylindrales bacterium (assembly GCA_044868045.1). Classification (GTDB taxonomy): domain Bacteria; phylum Chloroflexota; class Limnocylindria; order Limnocylindrales; family CSP1-4; genus SPCO01. The sequence goes on along the minus strand of JBIOWA010000317.1, from coordinate 5,757 downwards.
CGGATGTCGAGCGGCGAGATACCGAGCTGCTCCGCGATCCGATTGAGGTGGGTCTCAGCCGCGAACTCGGTCTGCGGCGCCCCGAACCCGCGGAACGCCCCGTTCGGTGGAGTGTTCGTTCGCGTCGCCTTGGCGCGGATCCGCACGTTGGGGCACCGGTACGGCCCGCCGGAATGGATCGTGCCGCGGGACAGCACGACCGGGGTCAGGGTGGTGTAGGCACCCCCGTCCATGACCACCTCGATGTCCTGGGCGATGAGTCGACCGTCGTTCATCACGCCGGTCCTGTGCCGGACGATCGCGGGGTGGCGCTTCGTCGTCGCTGCGATGTCCTCGTGGCGGTCGTAGATCATGCGCACCGGCCTCTGCGCCTTGCGCGCCAGCAGCGCGGCGTGCAGCCCGATGACCGATGGGTACTCTTCCTTGCCGCCGAACGCGCCACCGGTCTCGGCCTGCACGACGCGAGCCGCCTGGTCGTCGAGACCGAGCCCGCGCTTCAGGGCCTCGTGGACGTAGTACGGGCATTGCAGCGAGCCGGTGACCGTGACGCCGCCGCCCTCGGTCGGGACCGCGATCATCGCGTTGTTCTCGATGTAGAGCTGCTCCTGATGGCCCACCCGATATTCCCCTTCGACGATCAGGTCGGCGGCGGTGAACGCCGTATCGGGGTCGCCGAGCTCGATCGCGTAGCTGGCGAAGACGTGGTCCGACGCGTAGGGGTCGAAGACCGGCGGCAGCTTCGTTGTTCGCACCTTGGCCCGCCGGCGCGCCTCGCGGACTGTCGCCCGGTCGGGCGCGGCGATGAGAGCGAGTGGCTCGGCGTGGTGCTGGATCTCGCCACCGACCGGGACCAGGATCGGCTGGTCGTCCTTGATATGGCTGGCGATGTTCTCGCCCGGGATGTCGGCCGCGGTGACGACCACGACCTTCGACCAGTCGAAGTCGGGATCGAGGTCGAGCGCATCGAACGTGGCGTGCGCGTCGGTCGAGCGGATCGTGGTGCCGTACCACGCCCCCGGGACCACGATGTCATCCGTGTACAGCGCGGTGCCGGTCAACTTGGCCGGGCCCTCGCGGCGGAGCGGCGCAGCGGGTCGGGCGCGGCCCGGGACCGGCGTGGTCGGCGCCGTGTCAGGCGGGATGACGAGAGGGTCCGCGGGCTGGGTGCGGGTCGTCATGCGCAGAGACGATACCATCGGTCCCGGCCGCGAAAGGGCGTCGGCGCCGTCGGCGGTCTGGCGTCTGCGCCGCAGTCGATCGCGCTCGGACGACGAGCGCACCGGACCCGATCGAACTCCCTCAGACCGCCCGACTCGGTGCGATCGGACACCGCGAAATCGTCCTGGCCGCCCCCAGAGATGGTCCCATCCCGTGCGTGCGCACGTATCATCCCCGCGCCGGAGCGCCCGGTGGTCACCGAGGGTGGCCGGCATACAGGGGGTGACCGATGAATCTCTCGCCGAGCACGCTGCTCGTCATCTTCGTGGTGACGGCGCTCGCCAACGTCCTCATCCTGCTCGCCGTATCCGCGCGGGCACGTTCCGATCGCGCCCGCCGCTTCGCGGAGGTCGACGGGCTCCTTTCGTCGTCCTACGTCGGTTCGGGATCCAGCGATGCGTGGCCGAACTCCGCCGACGACGGGCGCGGGACCATCGATGGCTGGCCCGTGCCCCTTGACCTCGGCCAGCCTGACCCGCCCAAGGCAGAACCAGTGGAGGCAGCGGCCGTCGAGCCATTCGAATATCCGGCCCCGACCTCGCTCGAACAGCGGTTCCTGGACCGCGACGATGCGGTCGACGAATCGGACTGGGAGGATGAGGCGCCGGACGAGGAAGGCGCGTCGAACGAGGTCGAGGGCCCTGCCGTGGACGCGGCCGCGAGCGCGGACGCGGCTGCGGACGAGGTCCCGGTGGATGCGGTCCCGGCGGACGGGGTCCAAACGGACGAGGTCGCGGCCGACGAGACCGCGGCCGACGAGGTCGCTGCCGACGAGGTCGCTGCCGACGATGTCCTGCGGGTGTTCCCGGCCGGCCGGTCGGTCTCCGCCCCGCGTGGCCGCGACACCCTGACGGGCCTGCTGAACGCGGCGGCGTTCGAGGAGGCCCTGTCCCACGAGGATGCGCGGGAACAACGGTATGGCCGCCCTGCGACGGTGATCGTGTTCGAGCTCGACGGGCTGGCCAAGCTCGTGGATCGACTCGGGCCGGACCCGGGCGATCGGATCGAGACGGCGCTCGGCGACACGATCGTGCGCCTCGCCCGACGCGCCGACTACGTGGCCCGACTCGAACGGGGGCGATACGCCGTCCTCCTGCCGGAGACCGATGAGGTCGCCGCGATCAACTACGTCGAGCGGATCCGCCGGGCGTGTGACCTGTGGCTGGAGTCGGGCGCGATCGCGATGCGGCTGGCCATCGGCTGGGCGAGCACCGACGGCGATGCCGCGTTGGCCGGCGCGATCCGCACCGCGACCGAGCGGATGCGCCTCGAGCAGCGGCGCAACGCGCGTCTCGGGAGCGACCCTGACGACATGCCCGCCGACGAGGAAGCGACTGGCTCCTGAGGGTGGTCGGCGCCACGTCGTCAGTCGACACCGAGGCGGATGCCCCGACCCGGCGTCGCTCCCGTGTGCTCGCCGTCTCTGACGACGAGCCTCCCATTGACGACGACGTGGTCGATGCCGGTCGGAAACCGACGCGGCTCGTCATAGGTCGCGTTGCTCCGGACGGTGGCCGGGTCGAACACGACGAGGTCGGCGAGGTTGCCGTCGCGGATCGTCCCACGGTGGCGGAGGTTGAGGCGATCGGCGGCCGCACCGGTCATCTTGTGGATCGCCTGCTCGAGCGAGAGCAGACGTTCGTCGCGGACGAACTGGCCGAGGATTCGCGGGTACGAGCCGTAGGTCCGTGGGCTGGGTTTGGCGCCGATGAACGTCGAGTCCGTGCCGACCATCCCGACCGGGTGGATCACGAAGTCGCGCAGCGTCTCGGACCACGGCCCGCTCGTGACCTGGTTGACCCCGAGGTCCTCGGCGAGCAGGAGGTCGCAGATCGTTTCGACCGCGTCGTGGCCGGTCTCCTCCATGACGTCGGCCAGCGTCCGGGCCTCCCAGCGCTGCAGATCGGGGCGCTTGAAGTTGCCGAGCCGGAGGTCCGACCAGCCACCCGGACCGGTGTAGGCGGCACCGCGCCTGGCGAATTCGTCTCGGATCCGGTCCCGAGCCGAGGCGTCGGCGAGCCGCTCCTTCAGCTGTGCCGGCCCACCAGCCTGGATCCACTGCGGCATCTGGATGAGCAGGCGCGTGCTGGCCCATTCGGACGGATACGAATCGAAGGTGACATCGAGCCCTTCGGCGCGGGCGTCGTCGACGAGGGCGAGGAGCCGGTCGGGGCCGCCCGGGTGCGTCTGGCGGTGGTAGAAGTGGGTGATGTGGGCCGGCGCCTCCGCCCGTCGGCCGATGTCGATGGCCTCCTTGAACGGGTCGAGGTAGCGATCGCCGAGCGGGTAGCGCACATGCGTGTGGTAGAAGCCGCCAAGCTCGCCGGCGGTCTTCGTCAGCGCTGCGAGCTCCTCGGTCGTGGCGTAGCTGCCCGGTGGGTAATCGAGGCCGGAGGACAGGCCGATGGCGCCGTCGGCCATGGCGCCGCGCAGCGTGGCCCGCATCGTCTCCAGGGCTCGGGCATCGGCGGGGACGTCGTCCCAGCCCAGGGCGTCGATCCGCAACTGTGAGTTGCCGACGAGTGTGCCGACGTTGACGCTGACCGTGCGGTCGTACCGGGCGAGATGGTCGGCGACGGTCTTCCAGTCGTAGTCGATGTCCGGTCGGCCATCGAGCCCCGAGTCGAGGTGGACGAATGCCTCGAGGTCGTCGCGGCGGCGGAACGGCGCGAACCCGTTGCCGTCGACGCCGACGATCTCGGTGGTGACGCCCTGGCGGACCTTCGGTTCGTGCCGCGGCTCGGCGAGGATCACGAGGCCGCCATGGCTGTGAAGGTCGATGAAGCCGGGCGCGACGATCCGGTCGGTGGCGTCGATGCGTGTGCCGGCGTTCGCCGGCAAATCCTCGTCGGCACCGAGGATGCGCATCCGGTCGCCTTCGATGGCCACCGTGCCAGGCCGCCTGGGCGCCCCCGTCCCATCGACGATCGTGCCGCCGGTGATCAGGAGGTCGACGCTGTCAGGCACCTAGCCGCTGGCTAAGTGATCTGTGTGCACCGGGTGACCATATCGGACCCTGACCGCCTGCGGCGAGTCCTCCCCGCGACGATAAGTGCACACGGCGACCGTGGTGTCGGCGGTCCGGATCTTTGCCGACCTCTGGTGCACTCTGCGTACCGACCATCGTTCCAGAGGTGCCTAGGGTTTCCGAACGGTCACCACCTGCACCAAGATCAGATGAACACCAGTGCCGACCCACCCGGATGACGGCCGCCGGTCAGGCAAGCGAGGGCGACCCGGGGCGGGATCGGATACACCTCACCAATTATCGGGCCCGCGGCTCGGACGGCCGCTCGGTTCCGCGGCGTGTCGGCGAGTACAAGGAGCACCGTGTCCACACCAGAGTCGCGGGCCTTGAGAGCGATCCTTCGCAGCTGGGCTTGCGCGTCGTACAGCCGAGTCTCGCCTTCGGCGTGAAGCGGTGCCGCAGCCGGCTCGAACCCGGCGATCACCGCGTCCCAGGCCCGGAGGTCGCCCTCGATCTTTAGCGGGACCTCAGTCCGCATGACCAATGCCGGAGCCAGCCGCGCACGCAGTCGTTCGAACAAGGCGATCTGGGCGGCATCTCGGAGTGGCGTCGGACCTGGATACGTGCGAACCCGGACGTCGAGACCGACCACCGCGCCGATCCGGGCAAGCTGCGTGACGGTCGCGCTGGGTAACGCCGCGCGCTCGATCCGTCCGACGTTGCTGTACGACATCCCGACGGCCCGGCCGACGTCCCGTAGCGTCTTTCCGGAAGTGATCCGAGCAGTCCGCAGGTCGGATCCGACCGTCACGAGGTCATGCCGGGCGAGTCGCGACCCGCGGTCAGCAGCACGTTCTCGATCAGGCACCGACACATGTTGCCGACTGGCACTTACTTGAGGGTTATCGATCCGCCTGTCGCGCGCCGGGGCCCTCCAAGCGCCGCCCGCGGACCCATGCGCCACGGACCATGTCCGGATGAGCGCGGAAGATCAGCCGGCTCGCGAGGTCCTCGGGATCATCGTCCGAGACGCCGGGGATCGGCGCGACATATGACGGGTCGACCGCGATCAGGTCGGCCTCCTTGCCGGCCTCAAGGGATCCGACGACGTCGCCCAATCCGAGCGCCTCCGCGCCCCCCAGCGTTCCGAGCCGAAGCCAATCCAGCGGACCCAGGACCGGGCCTGCCTCCAGTCCAGCCACGCGACGAGCGTTCTGGGCATAGGACCCGACCCGCATCACGCTGAAGATCGACAGGTCCGGCCCGCCCGCGACGTCCGATCCGAGGCCCAGCAACAACCCCGCCTCCAGGTAGCGGCCGAGCGGCATCACGCCCGACGCAAGGAACAGGTTCGAGATCGGGCAATGAGCCACCCGCGTCCTGGTCTCGACGAGCCGCCCGAGCTCGCGATCGGAGAGGTGGACGGCGTGCGCCAGGACCGCCCGGGGACCCAGACCGCCGGCCCGGTCGTACACGTCCACGTAGTCGATCGCCTCGGGGAACAGCCGTGCGACCTCGGCGATCTCGCCCGGGTCCTCGGACACATGGGTCTGCCAGTACGCGCCGGTCGA
>JBIOWA010000316.1:0-24359 GCA_044868045.1 Candidatus Limnocylindrales bacterium | reverse complement strand
CCCGACGTCACCTATCTCAAGGAGAACCGCGAGAAGGTCAAGGCGTTCCTCATCACCCACGCCCACGAGGACCATGTCGGCGCGCTGCCGTACGTGCTCCCGGAGTTCCCCGGGGTGCCCGTCTACGCGAGCACCCTGGCGCGCGGCCTCCTCGGCAACAAGATCAAGGAGCACAAGCTCCACGACAACCCGGTCCTCGCCCTCAACCCGGGGGACGAGCTCGACATCGGGCCGTTCCACGTCATCCCGTTCCGTGTCGGCCACTCGATCCCGGACGCGATGGGCATCGCGCTGCGCACACCGGTCGGGACGATCGTGCATACCGGCGACTTCAAGTTCGACCACACGCCGGTCGACGGGAAACTCTCCGACTTCGCGATCCTCGCCAGGCTCGGCGCGGAAGGCGTCGCCTGTCTCCTTTCCGACTCCACGCGCGCCGAGAACCCGGGCTATACGCCATCGGAACGAACGGTCGGCGAAGCCTTCCGCGAGATCATGGAGCCACTCGACGGCCGGGTCATCGTGGCGACCTTCGCCAGCAACATCGCCCGGATCCAGCAGGTCCTCGACGCGGCGACCGACATGCGTCGCAGCGTCTCGGTCATCGGCCGGTCCATGGAACAGAACTTCAAGGTCGCGACCGACCTCGGCTACCTGACGTATGACGCGTCGAGGATCGTGGCCAAGGACAAGATCAAGGACCACCAGGACGGCAAGCTCGTGATCGCCACGACCGGCGCCCAGGGCGAGCCGATGGCCGGCCTCGCCCGCATGGCGAACCGCGACCACCGGTTCGTGGAGATCCAGCCCGGCGACACGGTCATCGTCAGCGCCAGTCCGATCCCCGGCAACGAGGAGTACGTCTCCCGGACCATCGACAACCTGTTCAAGGCCGGCGCGAACGTGTACTACCACACGATCAAGCGCGCCCATGTCTCCGGGCACGCCAGCCAGGAGGAGCTCAAGCTGATGCTGGGCCTGACCAAACCCAGGCACTTCATCCCGATCCACGGCGAGTTCCGGATGCAGGTCCAGCACGGCCGCCTCGCGATCGAGACGGGCGTCGACCCGTCGAACGTCTTCATCATCGAGAACGGAACGCCGATCGAGCTCTACGCGGACGGCAGCGCCCGCCGCGGCAATCCGGTGACCGCCGGCTACGTATTCGTCGACGGCCTGTCGGTCGGCGAGGTTGGCGAGATCGTCCTCCGCGACCGCCGCTCGCTCGCCAACGACGGGATCTTCATGATCGTCGTCACCGTCGACAAGCAGACCGGCGCGGTGGTCGGACGACCGGAGATCGTGACGCGTGGCTTCGTCCATCTCAACGAGGCCGACCCGCTGATGGACGAGGCCGTCGTCCGCGTCATCGAGGCCATCGACACGCCCGGCGACCACATCAGCGAGATCGGCCTGCTCAAGACCCAGATCAAGGACGGCGTCTCGCGCTATCTGTACGAGCAGACGAAGCGCCGGCCGATGGTCTTCCCGGTCGTGGTCGAGGTCTGAGCGTGGCGCGAGGACGCCGGCCGTCGACGCGCGCACGAACGGGGCGGGGCGGTCGCCGCCGGTCGTACGGCAACGTGGCCAAGGTCTTCACGCCCGAGGTCGTCCGATCGATCGTCGGCACCACGATGATGGCGCTCGGGGCGATCACCTTGATCGCCTTGATGTTGCCCGGCCAGGGCGCCCTGACCGACTGGTGGCGCGACTCGATCGCCCCGTGGTTCGAGACCGGTCGCTGGCTGCTGCCATTCCTCCTGCTCGGTGGCGGCTGGTATGTCGCCGGCGGCCCCGGCCGACAACCCGGCTCCGGCTGGGGCATGACGCTGAGCGGCCTGGCCATCGCCTTCATCGCAGGCCTTGGTGCGTTCGAGGTGCTCAAGGTCGAGATCTTCGATACCGAGCGGGGTGGCGGGCGCATCGGGCGATTCCTGGCCGGGACTCTCGAGCCGCTGCTCACCGGTCCCGGCACGTTCGCGTTGCTCGCCGCGATCAGCGTCCTCGGGTTGATGCTGGCCTTCAACCTCCAGCTGCGCGAGATCCTCGCGCCGTTCGTCGGCGGCGCTCGCTGGATCGGTTCCGCGGCCACCGACTCCATGCGCCGGGCCCAGGCGGCGAAGCCGGCACGACCCGCCGTGGCAGCCACGAACGGGCGCGCTCGCTCCGCCGTCCAAACGCCGCCACGCGATCCGCTGCCGGTCCCGATCGGTTCCGGCGAGGACCTCGGTGCCGGGCGGAGCATCCTCGACGAGCCGGCTCCCCGGTCCGGCCATTCGCCGGTCAGCCAGACGGTCTGGACCGGTCCGCTCGACAGTCCCTCGACCGGCGCTCCTGCGCGGCCCACGAACGGTGCCGCCGCGGCCCGCGCCGCGACGGCCGTAATCGGGGACGCGCCGACCGCTCTCGAGTCGCTCGGGGCGATCGACTGGGTGCTCCCCGGCATCGACCTGCTCGAGCCGCGACCGGCGGGTCGCGTCGGGACGGCAGTCGACCACGATTCCAACAAGCGCCGAATCGAGGAAAAGCTGCTCAGCTTCGCGATCCCGGCCAAGGTCGTGGCGGTCAATTCGGGCCCGGTCGTCACCCAGTACGAGGTGCGCCCCGAGCACCACATCAAGGTCTCGCGAATCGAGGCGTTGGCCGACGACCTCGCGATGGCCCTCGCCGCGCGGTCGATCCGCATCGAGGCCCCGATCCCGGGCAAGGACGTGGTCGGCATCGAGATCCCGAACTCGACGAGCGAGGTCGTCGGGTTCAAGCCGCTCGTCGATGAGAGCGTGATGCTCGACTCGACGAGCCCGTTGACCTTCGCGCTCGGCCGCGATGTCTCGGGCAAGGCCTATGCCGTCGACCTCGCGAAGATGCCGCACCTGCTCATCGCCGGCGCGACCGGCTCCGGCAAGAGCGTCTGCGTAAACGCCCTGATCACGAGTCTGCTGATGCGCGCGCGACCCGACGAGGTCCGGATGATCCTCGTCGATCTCAAGCGCGTCGAGCTCGCGCCGTACAACGGGCTGCCCCACCTGCTGCAGCACGTGATCGTCGAGCCGAACGAGGCGAAGGCGGTCCTCAACTGGGCGGTCCGCGAGATGGAGGATCGGTACAAGCTCCTCGCAGCGCACGGGGTCCGGAACATCACGGGGTTCAATGCCCGGCCCGAGGTCGACGGGGCGGGTGCCGGCGAGGGTGATGGCGGGCGGATGCCCTTCATCGTGCTGATCATCGACGAGCTCGCCGACCTGATCATGCGGGAGGGCCGAAAGGTCGAGGACCCGGTGGTCAAGATCGCCCAGAAGGCCCGAGCGGTCGGGATCCACCTCGTCCTTGCGACCCAGCGTCCCTCGGTCAACGTCGTGACCGGGCTGATCAAGGCCAACGTGCCCTCGCGGATCGCGTTCGCGATGGCCTCGAACGTCGACTCCCGAACGGTGCTGGACGCACCCGGCGCCGAGGACCTCATCGGTCGTGGAGACATGCTGTACCAGCCCGTCGACCTTCCACGACCGGTGCGGATGCAGGGCGTCTTCGTGAGTGACCGCGAGGTGGAGGCCGTGACGCAGCACTGGCTCGACCAGACCGACGGGCGCACCTTCTACGACGAAGGGGTCCTTGCCTTCGCGGAAGCCGAGGACGGCGGCAGCGACAACGGCGGCCAATTCGCCTGGCTGCGCAAGCTCGGCGTGGACGAGATGACCGTCCCTGCCGCGGAGCTGGTCATGACCACGCAGCGTGCGAGCACCTCGATGCTCCAGACCAAGCTCAAGCTCGGCTTTGCCCGGGCCAGCCGCGTGATGGACGAGTTGGAGCGGTACGGCATCATCGGGCCGCAGGACCCTCGCAATCCGGCCACACCCCGTCAGATCTACGGGCCCGAGAACTGGTTCCGATCGCAGGGCGACATCGATGCCGATTAACGGGATCGGTCGGCGAACCGGCCGCCGGAACGGGGCGACTGGAGGCCTGGGGTATCCTGTCCCGACCACGGTCGCTCGGACGGCGCGGGACCCGGATGACCGTAGTCGGCCCGAATGCGAGCAGGACGGGACGCCGCAGTGACAACACGGGATCAGGTTCGACGCGCGATCGGGGCGGAGCGCGGTGACGCGCGCCCACCGGCCGGCGAGGTCGCACCCGGCCTTCCGGAGCGGCTGCTCGCCGCCCGCGAACGGAAGGGCGTCGACCTCTATCGCGCCGAACGCGACACCAAGATCCGAGCGAGGTACCTTGCCGCCCTGGAACGGGGCGACTACCGCGAGCTGCCGGGCGCCGTCTACACCAAGGGCTTCCTACGCAACTACGCGCTGTATCTCGGACTGGATCCGGACGAGATCTTGCTGCAGTGGCGCCGCGAGCGGGGCGATCCGCGTGAGCCGCAGGCTGTCATCGCGGTTCCGCAACCGATCGCCGCGCCGCGCCGCGGTCTGACCTTCTCGCCGAGCCTCATCGTCTTCGCGATCCTCGTCGTCTTCGTCCTCGCCTTCGGCGCCTATCTGAGCGTCCAGCTCCTCCGCTTCGCGAAGCCGCCGACCATCGCGGTGACCGATCCGGCCGTCGCCGTGCTCGAGGTGGATGAGGCGACGACCTCGTACGTCTTGCGTGGAACGTCGTCGCCCAAGGCGTCGGTGTCGATCGCCACGCCGGGCCGCGACCCCTACCCGGTGACGGCCGACGCGGACGGCGACTGGACCCAACAGGTCGAGCTCCGGCGAGGCCGGAACCAGTTCGAAGTCAGCGCCGTGGATCCGGAGACCGGCAAGACGTCCGAGACCTCGGTCAGCCTGATCATCACGGTCCCGTTCCTCGTGATCGAGGCTCCGACGCTGACGGTCGACCAACCGGCCGACGGCGCGACGTACGAGAACGGTGCGATCCCCGTCCAGGGCCGCGCGACGAACGCCGCATCGGTCGCGGTCAGTGCGACGTACACCGGCCCGGCCGGCCCTCCGCCAGCGGGCGGCAAGACCCCGACACCGCCCAAGCCACCCGCTCCGGTCACCGTCAAGGTCGGGGAGGACGGCTCGTTCAGCACCCCGTTCGAGCTGACCGCCGGCAAGTGGGCGATCACGATCACGGCGTCCAGCGCCGAGGGCAAGACGGCGTCGCTGACGCGCGCCGTCACCGTCGCGTACAAGGGCGTCAACCTCGTCGTCTCGATCGACGGCGGCCGGGCCTGGCTCAAGGTCTGGATCGACGGCAAGCTCGCCCCGGGGATCGGTCCGGCCGGTCGGGTCTACGGCGACGGCAAGACCCTGACCTTCAACGGGAAGGAGTCGATCGAGGTCCGGACGGGTTCGTCGGGCGTGACCACGTTCACGCTGAACGGGACGCGGCTCGGTGCGCTCGGCAATCGCGGCGTCCCGGAGACGTGGCTGTTCGCCCCGCCCGATCCCCCCAAGATGACGCAACGCCGCTGAACGCGACTCCGCCGTTGGGCGGGCCTCCGAACGACGAAGAACTCGTCGACCTCGCGCGTCGCGTCGGGGAGGCCGTTCGAGACCGAGGGCTGCGCCTCGCGACCGCCGAGTCCTGCACGGGTGGGCTCGTCGCGCACCTCATTACCGAAGTGCCCGGGTCCAGCGACTACTTCACCGGCGCGATCGTGACCTATGCCAACGAGGTGAAGATCGGCCTTGCCGATGTGCCGGCCGACGTGCTCGAGTCGCACGGAGCGGTTTCGGCCCAGGTCGCGCGGGCCATGGCCGAGGGGACCCGGCGGCGTCTCGGGGTGGATGTGGCTGTGGCGGTTACCGGCGTGGCGGGACCCGACGGCGGCACGGCCGCCAAACCCGTCGGGTTGACCTACGTCGCCGTCGCGGACGCCGACGGCACCGACGTGCGACGCTACATCTGGGACAGCGACCGATCCGGCAACAAGCGACTCAGCGCCGCCGCGGCCCTCGACCTTGTGCTGGAGCGGACGTCGGGAACCCGGCCGTGACACGCGATGCGGCGGCGATCGGCGCCGGGCTGGATCCCGTGCGGCCCGCGCGCGCGATCCCGACCGGCGAACGGATCCACGTGGTCGGCGCCGCTGGGGCGGGTGCCAGCGCGGCGGCACTCCTCGGTCGCGCGGCGGGCGCGCTCGTCGATGGCTGCGATCCGGGGACGCCCTCGCCGTACTCGACTGCCCTCGAGGCAGCCGGCATCGCGGTCGCCCCGGCGCACGATCCGGGACACGTCACCGGGGAGCCCGCCCCTGATCGCCTCGCCGTGACGAAGGCCCTGACCGCGATCGACCCGGACCATCCGGAGCTGCGAGCTGCCCGTGACCGGGGGATCCCGGTCGAGCCGTGGCAACAGGTCATCGCGGACGCGGCGACGGGGCGGGACCTGATCGCGGTCGCTGGAACCCACGGCAAGAGCACGACGGCCGGCTGGCTCGTCCACGTCCTCGTCGAGGCCGGGTTGGATCCAGCTGCGTTCGTGGGAGCCCTGCTGCCTCCTTCATTGACCGGCGGTCCAGCCGCCACGGCGCGATCGGGCAGGGGAGCGCCGTTCGTCGTCGAGGCCGACGAATATGCCGGCAACTTCGACGCGTACGTGCCACGGCTCGTCGTGCTGACGACCATCGAATGGGATCACCCCGACGTCTTCGCGGACGCCGCGGCCGTCCGGGCGGTGGTCGAGCGATGGCTGAAGCGCATGCCGGCGGACGGGGTGATCGTCGCGAACGTCGGCGACGACGGCGTTGCAAGGGTGGTCGAGCGGGTCGTCCAGGATCGCTCGATCTCGCTCGTCGAGGTGGCGCTCGCGGACGCCGCGCCCACGGGTCGTGCCGTCGGGTTGCGCGGCCGGATCAGCGGAACCGACCGAACCACCACGACCCTGGAGCTGCATGGTCTCGGCGTCGGCCCAGCCGATGTCGCCCGCTTGCCCACGGCGGGACGTCACAACGCCGCCAACGCCCTGTGCGTCGCCGGGGCCGCGCTCCAGCTGGGCGTTCCAAGCGAGACCCTGGTCTCTGCGCTCGGGACATTCCCCGGCGTGGGTCGCCGGCTCGAACGCATCGGCGAGGCGGCGGGAGTCGTGATCTACGACGACTACGGGCACCATCCGACGGCCATCCGCGCGACGATCGCGGCCGTTCGCCAGCGTGAGCCGGATCGACGGGTGTGGGCGGTCTACGAGCCGCTGACGTACCATCGCACGGCCGCGCTCCTGGATGGATTCGCGGCCGCGCTCGGAACCGCGGACGCCGTTGCCATCGCCGACATCTGGGCGGGTCGAGACCCGGACACGACCGTCGCCTCGGCGGCCGGCCTCGCCGCGGCGGTCTCCTGGATCCGGCCGGAGATGACCGTGGAGGCGCCAGGGGCCGTGGACGCGACGGCCGAGTGGCTGTCCCGCGAGGTGCGAGCCGGCGATGCCGTCCTCGTGATGGGCGGCGGCCACAGCTACCGGATCGCGAGCGGGCTGTTGCAACGACTGGAGGAAGCGCGATAGCGACCCGTCTCGACCACGCCACCGCCGGGGACCTGCTGGAACGCTATCGGCGGGCGTGGGAGACCTTCGATGGCGACGCTTGGGCCGATCTCTTCACCGATGACGTCGAGTACGCCGAGGACCCGTTCGACGCGCCGATGGCCGGAAGGAATGCGCTCCGGGCATACTTGCTCGTAGCGGCCGAGCGCCAAGAGCAGGTCGAGGTCACGTTCGAGCGCCACTGGGTGGTCGGCTCGACCGTCCTCGCGGCGTGGCATGCCGGGTATGTCAGTCGCTCGGACCGAGCGCGCGTCAGGTTGGCTGGATTCATGACGATGGAGCTCGCGGAGGACAACCGGATCGCACGGTTCCGCGAATGGTGGCACCGGCGAGCGACGCCAGCCACCCGATAGGACAGAGGAGGAACGATGGCCGGTGATGTCTCGTTCGATGTCGTCAGCGACTTCGACGAACAGGAGCTGCGCAACGCGCTGGACCAGGTCCGGCGGGAGGTCGGCCAGCGGTACGACTTCAAGGGCGTCACGGTCGACCTGGCCCAGGCCAAGACCGAGATCGTCCTCGTCACCGATGACGAGTACCGCGCTGCGGCGGTGAAGGACCTGATCGAGTCGAAGGCGATCCGGCGCAATTTGTCATTGAAGATCTTCGACTGGGGCAAGGTCGAGCCAGCTGGCGGCAGCAAGGTTCGCCAGCAGATCGCCTTGCGTCGCGGGCTCAGCGACGAGATCGCCAGGCGGATCACGAAGCTGATCCGCGAGGAGTTCCCCAAGGTCAAGTCGCAGATCCAGGGCGATGCCGTCCGCGTATCCGGCAAGAGCAAGGACGAGCTCCAGAAGGTCATCACCCGGCTGCGAGAGCTCGACGAGCCGGTCCCATTGCAGTTCCAGAACTATCGCTGACGTGGATCGGATCCTACCCGCCGACCCGACCAAGCCGACTGCCGAGACCGAGAGCGAGCTCGAGCCCGCGCCAGCCGCAGACGCGCAGGCCGAAACCGACCGGGTCGACGTCGGGCGGGACGAGGCCGCCGTTGAGGTCACGGACGACGAAGCGGCGGTCACCGAGCCCGAGGGTGTCGCCGAGTCCGATGCTGGCGAGCCCGAGGCCGTCGAGCCCAAGGCCGTCGAGCCAGACACCACCGAGGTCAGCGCGCCAGCCGGCCCGCGTACGATCGGACGCCTCGTCGCCGACGCGTTGCGCGCGGCCGGTGTCAGGTACGCCTTCACCGTGCCCGGGGAATCCTTCCTGGGCCTGCTCGACGCGCTCGGTGATGCCGGGATCCGCGTGGTCGCGACGCGTCACGAGGGTGGTGCCGCATTCATGGCCGAGGCGCACGGGAACCTCACTGGCCGCCCGGCGGCCTGCCTCGGCACGAGGGCCGTTGGCTCGTCGAACCTCGCGATCGGCATCCATACGGCCCGGCAGAACTCGTCGCCGATGTTCGCGATCGTCGGCCAGGTCGAGCGCGCCCATCGCGGGCACGAGGCGCTCCAGGAGATCGACCAGGTTGCGACGATCGGTGGGCTCGCCAAATGGGCCGCGGAGCCCGAGGATGCCGAGGGCGTTGCCCCGATCCTCGGTGAGGCGATCCGCCACGCGGCCGGCGGCCGTCCCGGGCCTGTGCTGCTCTCGTTCGCGGAGGACCTCCTCGACGACACAGCACCGGACGACGCGAGGATCGAGACGAGCCGACCGGCCCTGACACGACCATCCGACGAGGACGTCCGGTGGGTCATCGAGCTCCTGGCCTCGTCGGAGCGGCCGGTGATCCTGGCCGGCGGTGGCGTCCTTCGGGCTCGCAGTTCGACAGAACTGCTGCGCTTCGCGGACCTGCTCCAGGTCCCGATCATCGCCGGCTGGCGACGACCCGACGTCATCTCGAACGACCATCCGCTCTACCTGGGGATGGCCGGGATGGGCGCGGCCAGGACCGTCCCGGATCGGCTCGCCGCTGCGGACGCGATCCTTGTGATCGGTTGCCGCTTGAACGAGCCGACGTCGGCGCACGACACGATCCCGGCACCCGGCCAGCGGTGGGCGCACGTCGACATCGATCCGCACCGCGCGGCCGACCTGTCGACCCCCGATCGATCGATCGCCATCGATGCGCGCGCCTTCCTGCGTGCCGCGAACGAGCGACTGCTCGGCAAGGCGGTTCTCGACGCCGAGCTCGTCCGCCGTCGACAGGCGAACAACGAGGTCGACCGCGCGGCGTGGGAGGCGGCGTCGATCGTCGACGACGACGCCGATTCGTGGTCGGGCCCGGGCGTCCATCCGGGCCGCGTCATCACGATCCTCCGGCGCGTGCTGCCCGATGACGCGATCCTGACGACCGATGCCGGGAACTTCGCAGGCTGGGTGGCACGTGGGTTCCGCTTCAGGCGGCCGGGCACCTTCATCGGTCCGACATCCGGGGCGATGGGCTACGCGGTCCCCGCCGCCATCGCCGCCGCGCTCGTCCATCGCGATCGCCCGGTCGTGGCGCTCGCCGGCGACGGCGGCATGGCCATGACCATGGCCGAGCTCGAGACCGCGACCCGAGAGGGTGCGCGGATCGTCGTCCTGGTCTTCGACAACGAGCGCTTCGGTACGATCCGGATGTGGCAGGACCGCCGGGGGACCGGCGTCGGCGTGGGCACAGACCTTGGCCCGATCGACTTCGCGGCGGTCGCCCGTGGTCTTGGCGCCCGGGGAGTCCGGGTCGACCGGGATGCGGAGGTGGAACCGGCGCTGCGCCAGGCGCTTGCCGAGGAACGCTCGACGGTCATCCAGCTCGCCCTCGATCGAGCATGGGTCTCGGTCGACGAGCCGGCAATGGCGGAGATAGTTGACAACGCAACTACATACGGGATAGGGTAAGGGCTCAACCAGCCAACCCAGGAGCGCTCGAATCCATGCCCGCCGTCGTCGTCGATGACATCACCGTCCTCCCGCGAATCCCGATGCCAGACCCGTCGATGGCGCGCGAGCGCCCGGTCCTGAGCGTGACCGACGCCCCGCGAGGCTTCGAGGGGGAGGGGTTTCCTGTCCGGCGAGCCTTCGCCGGCGTGGCGCTCGAGGATCTCGATCCGTTCATCCACCTCGACCAGATGGGTGAGGTCGAATACGCCCCGGGCGAAGCGAAGGGCACGCCGTGGCATCCGCATCGCGGATTCGAGACCGTCACATACATGATCGACGGCGTCTTCGAGCACAACGACTCGAACGGCGGTGGCGGCGTCATCACGAACGGCGACACCCAATGGATGACCGCGGGATCAGGCATCCTCCATATCGAGCGGCCGCCGGAAGCGCTCGTCAGGAGCGGTGGGCTATTCCACGGGTTTCAGCTCTGGGTCAACCTCCCCGCCTCGCAGAAGTGGGCGGCACCGCGCTACCAGGACATCCGGGCGAACGAGGTGGCCCTGCTCTCGTCGCCGGATGGGGGTGCGTTGATCCGGGTGATCGCCGGGGAGATCGCCGGACACAAGGGCCCCGGTTCGACCTACAGCCCCATGACGCTGGTGCACGCGACGCTCAGTCCGGGGGCGCGGCTGGCGCTGCCGTGGCGGTCCGACTACAACGCCCTCGTCTACGTCATGAACGGGCAGGGCACGGTCGGGACCGCCGGCCGGCCGATCGTGATGGGACAGCTCGTCTTGCTCGGTGCCGGGGACTCGCTCAGCGTGGCTGCAGCCGCCGGCCAGGAGTCGCGCAGCCCGACATTCGATATCCTGATCCTCGGCGGCCGTCCGATTCACGAACCGGTTGCCTGGCTCGGACCGTTCGTGATGAACACGCGCGACGAGGTCATGCAGGCCGTCGCGGACTACCAGGCGGGTCGGCTGGGCAGCATCCCGGCCGTGCACAACACGCCGACGACGATCCAGACCGCCCGCTCGACGGCGCCAGAGGCGCGAACCCGCTAGGCCAGGCGTTAGTCAAACCGCCGGCGGCCCTCGGTGGAGGTCGCCGTCCGCTACAGTGCGTCGGTGCCCATCGCCCGACCACCTGAGTCTTCGCCTTCCGACACGCGTCGTTGAGGGCGCCCATTCGAGTCGTCGCGGGCCTCTTCCTCGCGTCACTGGCGTTGCGGCCGCAGATCCTGGCCATCGGCCCGCTGTTGCCGCTGATCCGCGGTGACCTTGCGCTCTCGGCGGGCGTGGCCGGCTTGCTCACGACGATCCCGGTCTTGTGCATGGGCGTGTTCGCCCCGATCGGACCACGCGTCGCGGCGAGCCTCGGAACGCGGAGCGCATTTGCCGCCTGCCTGGCGCTGATCATCGGGTTCGGCCTGCTCCGTTCCGTTACGCCGTCGATCGACCTGCTGCTCCTCGCCACCCTCGGCATCGGGATCGGGATCGGGATGGCCGGCGCGATCCCGTCGATGGTCGTTTCACAGGGGATCGCCCAACGGCCTGTGCTCGGGACCGGCGCCTACG
Source organism: Candidatus Limnocylindrales bacterium (assembly GCA_044868045.1). Classification (GTDB taxonomy): domain Bacteria; phylum Chloroflexota; class Limnocylindria; order Limnocylindrales; family CSP1-4; genus SPCO01. Next base: position 12,492 of record JBIOWA010000316.1, on the reverse strand, counting down.
CAGGTGGCATCGTCGCCGGATCGACGCTGGCGGCCGCGTTCGCCATCCCGCTGTCGATCAATGGCGACTGGCGGCGCGCGCTCGCCATCATCTCGATCACGTCGATCCTGTCGCTCGCGGCGTGGCTGCTCCTCTTGCGCGGCGAGCGTTCGGTGCGGGTGCGAGACCAGCCCGCGCGACGCTTGCCCTGGCGCAATCCGACCGCCTGGCTCCTGATCCTGGTGTTCGGGCTCCAATCGATCCTGTTCTACGGCGTGGTCGCCTGGCTCCCGAACATCTACGTCGAACGCGGCTGGACGGCGGATGCCGCCGGCGCGCTCGTCGCGGTGTTCAACGGGGTCGGCCTGGTCACGACCATCGGGCTCCCGATCGTCGCCGATCGGCTGGGTGCGCGGCGACCGCAGCTCACGGTCGCGTCGATCATCGCCGTCGGCTCGCTGGCGATGCTCATGGTCGTCCCAACCCTCGCCTTCGTGTGGGTCGCGATCCTCGGTCTAGCGCTCGGCGCGGTCTTCCCGCTGGTGCTCACGCTCCCGCTCGACGTCGCCTCGGACGCGGCCGAGGTCGGATCGTTCGCAGCGTTGATGCTCCTCGGCGGCTACATCCTGTCGGCGACCGGACCGGTCGCCCTCGGTGCGGCGCGCGACCTGACCGGCGACTTCGGCGCCAGTCTCGTCCTGTTGATCGGCATCGCGATCGTGCTCGTGGTCGCCTGCCTGCCGCTGTCGCCCGCGCGCCTTCGCACGAGCGCGGGACCCGGATGACCTTCGGGGTCAGGCCCCGTTTGCTGCGCGAAGGATCGCCGCCGCCGATCGATCGATGTCGTCGTCGGTCGTGGACCAATTGACGATCGAGATGCGCATGGCGGCCATACCGTGCCACGTCGATCCGGCCAGCCAGCACGTCCCGTCGTCCTGGACTCGCCGCACGACCTCACGCGTCCAGGCATCGACCGCGGTCCCGTCGACCCGGGATCCGTCACCCGAGGTCGTCGTCGGTGGCCGGAAGCGCACCAGCACCTGGTCGAGCACCACGTCGTTGAGGATCTCGACGCCCGGCCCGCCCGCGCGGAGCGCATCCGCCATCCGAGTCGCCTGACGACACGACCGCTCGATCTGCTCGGCGATGCCGCGTCGACCCAGTGACCGCAGCGCGGCATACGTCGCGAAGCCACGCGCGCGGCGCGAGTATTCCGGCACCCAGTGGAACTCGTCGCGCTCGGCGGATCCGTAGACGATGTAGTCCGCGCTGAGGGGTGACATGGCGGCCCGATGCGAATCCGGATCGCGCACGAAGGCGTAGCCACTGTCGTACGGAACGTTGAGCCACTTGTGCCCATCGGTCGCCCACGAGTCCGCCCGATCGTTGCCTGCCAGGAGATGGCGATAGCTCGACGTCGCCCCCGCCCACAGCCCGAAGGCGCCATCGACGTGGACCCACGCCCGCGCCGACCGTGCCCGCACCACGTCGATGGCCTCGTCGAGCGGGTCGAACGCGCCGGTGTTCACGTTGCCGGCCTGGAGGCAGACGATCAGCGGCACGTCCTCGTCCGGGAGTGCGGCCTGGAGCGCATCGATGCGCATGCGTCCCTGGTCGTCGGTGTCGACGATCGTCGTCCTCGTCCGCCCGAGACCGAGGTATTGCAGCGCCGTCCCGATCGTGGCGTGCGCTTCCGCGCCGATCACGACGGTGATCTCAGGCGCCCCGAACAGGCCGGCTTCCTCGACGTTCCAGCCCAGCCGCCCCAGGACCGCATGCCTGGCCGCGGCGAGACACGTCATGTGCGCCATCTGGCACCCGGTCGTCAGCCCGACGCTCGTGCCTTCCGGTAGCCCGAGCAGATCGATCAACCACGCGCCCGCGACCTCCTCGACCACCGACGCGGCCGGGCCCGCCGCGAACAGGCCGGCGTTCTGGTCCCAGGTCGAGGTCAGCCAATCCGCGGCGAGCGCGGCCGGCAGCGACCCGCCGATCACGAACCCGAAATAGCGGGGACCGGCCATCGCGACAAGTCCCGGATCGGCCGCCGCGGCCAGTCGCTCGATCACCTCGACCGGCGCGATGCCCTCGTCGGCCAGCGGGCCGCCCAGGGTCGCGAGCAGCTCGTCGCGCGAGGTCCGGGCGCCCACCGGGCGATCGCCGAGCGACGAGAGAAAGTCGATCGCGAGCTCCGTCGTGCGTCGCATGACGGCCTCGTCGACCATCGGGTCGGTCGGTCGGGTCGGACTCGAGGTCATCGTTGGTGCTCCCATGGCGTCGCAAGATCGCGTTCAGCTGCTGTCGCCCAGTATCGCGCGACACCGTTCGATGACCATGCTACGTCCTGGTTCCGTCGGTTCTCACTCTGTGGGTCAGTTGGTTTTCAGGGGTTGCAAGGCCTACTGATCTGGTAGACAATGCGCCGCGATGACGACGCGTATCCACGGTGAGCACCCCTGTATGTGTCACGCCATTGCCGAGCAGGGCAGGTGGTGTCGCTAGGCGTGCAACTGACGTAGATCCGCACTCCGGCTTCGCCCAGGACCCCTGCATCGGCAGGGGTTTTCCTGTTTCCCGACCAGATCGATCGACCACTGAGGATGCCACCATGACGACCAGCGCCGACGAGAACAACGCAGCGGAGATCTCCCGACCTGCCCTCACGATCGAGGAGCTCCGCGAGCGACTCGACGATCCGACGCTTACGATCGTCGATGTCCGACGGCTGGCCGCCTTCAACGGCTGGCGGCTCGGCGCGGAGACGCGTGGCGGCCACATCCCAGGCGCCACGGCCTTTCCCCTCGATTGGCTGCGTACGGTCGACGAGCCCGAGATCGCGCTGCTGCTCGCCCGGAAGGGGATCACGGCCGATCGAGAGATCGTCGTCTATGGCGACGACCTCGCCGACGCCGAGACCTTCGCCGCCAAGCTGGAGACGCTGGCCATCCCGAACGCGCGCGTCCTGAGTGGAGGGTTTGCCGCGTGGGCAGCCGATCCCACGGCCCCGATCGAGAGACTCGTCAACTACGACAAGCTCGTTCACATCGAGTGGCTGCAGGCGGTCCTCGCGGGCGAACGACCCGAAGCGGCACCCGCGGGCAGGTTCCTGCTCTTCCACGTGAACTTCGGCGTGCCCGAGGAGTACGAGGAGGCGCACATCCCAGGTGCGCTGTATCTCGACACGAACGTCCTCGAGGATCCAGCCGACTGGAATCGGCGGTCGCCGGCCGTGCTGGACGCGGCGATCCGCGCGCTCGGTATCGCGAAGGACACCACGGTCGTGGTCTACGGGCGCGACACCGAGGGTCAGGCGAATGAAAAATGGCCGGGCCGTCGCGCCGGGCAGATCGCCGCGACGCGCGCCCTGATGATCCTGCGGTATGCCGGGGTCGACGACGTGCGCTTGCTCGATGGCGGCTACGACTGGTGGGTCCGCGCCGGCAACCCGGTCGAGACCGTGATCCGCGAGCCATCCCCGGTCGCCGACTTCGGGGCAGTGATCCCGGTCCGCCCCGAGGTCATCGTCGACATCGAGGAGGCCAAGGAGATCATCGCGGATCCGGATCGGGCCGCCCTGGTCAGCGTTCGAACCTGGCGCGAGCACATCGGCTCCGTGAGCGGCTACAACTACATCGGCCCGGCCGGGCGCATCAAGGGCGACGTGTGGGGCAACTGCGGCAGCGACGCCTACCACATGCAGCACTACCGCAACGTCGACAACACGATGCGGACGTACCCGGAGATCACCGACAACTGGGCGGAGGCCGGGATCACGCCCGACAAGTGGGTCGCGTTCTACTGCGGGACCGGCTGGAGGGCGAGCGAGACGTGGTTCTACGCGTACCTCCAGGGGTGGCCGCGGATCGCGGTCTATGACGGCGGCTGGTTCGAATGGAGCCAGGACCCGGCGAATAACCCGATCGAGATCGGGGAACCGCAGGCGGAGACGTCGCGGGACGTGTACGCCGCGTAAGGCCGGGATTGGTGCAGGGGTCCGCTGGCGGTTCGCGCCGCGGGACGGGCCCCGAACCGCCCCACAGCCTTGCGTCAGGCGCATCTACGGTCGCCGCGGGCCTCTCCACCGTCCGCTTCCGGTCGAATCCGTTCGCCTTACGCAATTTCCCCGCGTCCGTGATCGGGTCCGGGCTGCGCGCTCGCGTCTGATGCAGAACGTCGACTACAAGCCACCTGGTGGCGACCGTAGATGCATTCGGTGCAAGCGGGGTGCGGCGTCCATGCGTCTAATGCAAGTCTTGCCCTGCGTTCGTTGAAGCCATTGCCGCAGGCCTGAGTCTGGCGGGCGCGTGCATCGGATACACCGCCAGGCCGAGCGACACCGACCGCGGGGCCCGCATCCCGCGACCGTTGGGCGATCGCCAGGCCGGGCCGCACAAACCGCGCCTCAGCCACGCCCTACCATCAGGGCGATGGCGCGAGACAGGCTACGGATCGGGATCGTCGGCTGTGGGGACGTGGCCCGCCGGCACTACCTGCCGGGACTGTCCGAGATGGCGGCCGACGTCCGGATCGCCGCGGTCATGGACCCGCGCGATGGCGTCGCCCGAGCCGCGGCCGCCGGCATCGAAGTCTGGTCGCCCGGGGCACGCTCGTACCGGGATCTCGCCTCCATGCTCGGGGACGGCGATCTCGACGCCGTGATCGATCTGGCGCCGGCGCCCCGTCACGGCGAGGTCAACGGGGCCGTGCTCGATGCCGGCCTCCACCTCTACTCGGAGAAGCCGCTCGCGGGCTCCATCGCCGAGGCGGACCGACTGATCGCGACCGCGACGGCCAATGGCCTCCAGTTCCTCTGCGCCCCGGGTGTCGCAGTCACGCGCCGGTCCGCCTGGCTGACCGATATCGTCCGCTCGGAGCGATACGGGCGCGCGACCCTCGTCGTCGCCCAGTATGCCGACCCGGGCCCCGCTGCCTGGCGCGAGTACACCGGCGACCCACGACCGTTCTATCGCGAGGGCGTCGGACCCGTGTTCGACCATGGCGTCTACCGGCTCCACGCGATGACCGCGATCCTCGGCCCGGTGCAGAGGGTCCAGGCCATGGGCTCGATCTCGAACCCCACGAGGGTCGTCCGTGGCGGCCCGCTGACCGGCCGGACGATCGAGGTCACGACACCCGACCATGTCCTGGTCAACATGGAGTTCGCGAACGGCTCGCTTGGTCAGCTGCTGGCAAGCTTCGGGGCAGCCAGCACGCTCGCGCCCTGGCTCGAGGTCCACCTGACGCGCGCGACGATCAGCTTCGGCGGCCAGTCACACGACAAGGACGCCCCCGTCAGCCTCTACGTCGACGACGACACCCCGGCGGCGACGGAGCACTGGCAGCACGAGATCGACGTGCCGGCCGATCCCTACCCGGTCGTCGAGACCGGTGTGCGCCACTTCATCGACTGTCTCCGCGGGGCCAGCGAACCGATCCTGACCGCCGAACACGCCCGGCACGTGCTCGACCTCACGTTGAAGGCGTACGCCTCGATCGCTGACGGCGCGAGTCACGCCACCGAGACGACGTTCTGACCTAGGCCGGCAGCCCGACCGTCTCGCCGATCAGGAAGTACGTCGGCATCGGGCCCTTGCCCTTGACGTCGACGAGGCCGCGAGGCTCCAGCTCGAAACGGTCACGGAGCCGTGACTCGACGGCACCGGTAACCTGGATTCGGTCGGCCTCGCCGGTCGACTCCATCCGGCTCGCGATGTTCACGGTGTCGCCCCACACGTCATAGATGAACTTCTTCGTGCCGATCACGCCGGCGACGACGGGTCCGGTGTGGATGCCCATGCGGAACCGGATGCCGAGGCGCTTGGCCTCGTCGTTGCGCGAGATCTCGTCGGCCAGTCGGAGCGCCAGCGACGCCATCCGCTCGAGGTGATCCGGCTGCCAGGTCGGCATGCCGCCGACGATCATGTAGGCATCGCCGATGGTCTTCACCTTCTCGAGGCCACTGGCATCCACCATCCCGTCGAACACGCTGAAGACACGGTTTAGCGTCGAAACGAGCTCGGACGCGTCCATGGTGCTCGACAAGCCGGTGAATCCTACGATGTCGGCGAACAGCAGCGACACGTCCTCATGTCGATCCGCGATCAGCGGCTCGCCGCGGCGAAGTCGATCGGCGATAGGCTCGGGCAGGATGTTGAGCAACAGTCGCGTGTTCTCGCGGTGGGCGATCTCGAGCTCCCGGACCGCCGTCACGTCCGTGCCGTAGACGTTGATGAACCCGAACTCCGGGACGTCCACCGGAAGCAGATCGTAGGCCCGCCCGCCGCTGACGATGTCCACCCGCGGACGTCGGTCGTCACGAACCGCTTCGAATAGTCGGTCGCGAAGCGCGGCGGGCAGCGGCTGACCGACCGCTCCGCCGATGCCGGCGATCATGTCGACGCCGGCGGGATTCACGTAGACGAGGTCGCCGGTCCAGGTGATCCGGAAGACGGGGTTGGGATTCTGGTCGGGGAACTTGACGATCGCTCTGGCCGCGGTGACGTCGGTGCCGTAGATGTTGGTGAACCCGAGGTCCGGCAGATGCACGGGCAGCAACTCGAAGGTCCGCGCTGCGACATGGAGCTCGACCGCGTCCGCTGCGTCACGTAGCCGTGCCCACCAGGCGGCCGGGAACATCTCGCCGACCTGGACGTGCAACTCGGCGAGCAGCGGTTCGCTGGCTGGGTTCGCAAAGATGAGGCGCCCGTCGTCGTCGATCCGCATGACCGGATGCGGGTTGGCGCCGGGGAAGTATTCGGTCCTCGGGTCCGCGCGGGAACGGGGCGCGGAGGTCATGGTCGCGGCCTCGCTGGAGTCGTGACGCTTCGGCGATCCATCGCTGGTGATGCGTTGCCGCGATGATGCCGGATGGAACCGCCGACCGCCAACCTCGCCCCGATCGGGCTCGGGGACGACGAGCCGTCCTGACGGCGTCTTCCCGTGTTCAGATCGACTCGAGCCGCCAGGCCTCGACGGCCTCACGCTTCCCCTTGACGGTGATCGGGCCCAGCTCGACGCCCTGCGCCGACGATCCCAGCCCCTCCCACGTCGTGCGCCCGACGACGACCTGTCCCGGCTCGGCGGCCGCCATGAGCCGTGCCGCGATGTTCGTCGCGTCGCCGATCGCCGCGAAACTCCGGCGTGCCATCGCGCCGAGGTCTCCGACGAAGGCCGGGCCCGTATTGACGCCGACCCGGAAGATCGGCCACCCGGGATGGTCGGCCGCGACCGGTCGCGCGGCATCGCCGATGGCAAGCGCTGCCCGCGCCGCCCGCTGGGCGTGGTCGGGCTGGTTCCCGCCGGCGTTGAAGATCGCCATGATCCCGTCGCCTGCGAAGTGTTCGATGACCCCGCCGGCGGCGTCGATGACCGGCACGACCACCGCCCAGAAGGCGTTCAGCATGGCCAGCACCTCGGTCGGCTGGCGGGTCTCGCTGAACGTCGTGAAACCGGCAAGATCCGCGAAGACGACGCTGACGACGCGTTCCTCGCCACCGAGCGGCCTGGCCGGCCCTCCCTCCTGACGGATGCGGGCGGCGATGGGGGAGGGCAGATAGGGCTGGAACGAGGCATCGAGACGTCGCAGCTCGTCGGCCGCGCCGGCCAGGAGCGCCACCTCGTCGCTCGAGGCGCCTTCGCTCCTGAGCCGCGCCAGCACGCGGTCGACCGAGCCGCCCCGGGCATCGGCCGCGGCGACTGCCGCGATGGCCTCCGCCTGCCAGCGGTCGATCCGGGCAAGCGTCGCTTCGAGATACAGGCCACCGAAGGCTCCCGTCAATGAGCCGCTCCGCCGGTATTCTTCGCGCGCCCCCAGCGCGATCAACGCGAACGCCAGCAGCATGAGGACGTGCCACTCCCACCAGCTCAGCTGCCAGTTCCGGCTGACGACGACCGCGATCATGGCCTCGGCCAGCAGGACCATGGCGATGGCCACGCTCAGCAGGACCGTGCCACCGCGCAGCTGGTAGAGCCGCACCGAACGCCAGGCGGCAACCCCGTACAGCACGACCGCCAGAACGGCGAGGAGCTGAAGCGGACCGACGCCCTCCTTCCCAGGCGGCGGACCGTCGAGGGGCGGCAGGCGAGCGAGCGATGCGACGCCCCAGGCCACCATCAGCGCGATGAGCCCCCACAACAGGAATCGTCGGACGGCAAGCACCGTTCGTGCCCGAGGTCCCGCGAGCGTGGTCGCGGATGCGGCGGCGAAGACGGCGGCGAGGGCCAGGCCGGCCGGCGTCGCGACCACGAATCCCGCATTCTGATGTTCGAGCAGGACGCCGGGCGTGGCCAGTGCGTGGAGGCCCAGGAACCCGGCACTGGCCAGGAAGGCGAGGGAGATGAGGACGAGCCGTGCGTCGCGGTATCGACCGGCAGCGACGTTCGTCACGTACGCCAGCGCGACGTTGACCCCGGCTGTGACCAGGACCAGCCAGAAATGGCTCGGGTGATGCTCCCATTCGAGATCGAGCTCGGGGCGGGCCAGGAGGAGCATCAACCCGGCGAGCGGGAGCACGGCGGCGAGCACGACGATCCATGCGGTCCGGACGTTCGCCGCGCCGCCCTGAACTTCGGCCGACATCCTCGCAGCATACGGCCGGCAGGTCGGCCATCATCACGGGATGGCCGTTCGGATCCTGACGCAACGTGGCCTGAATCGCGCGTTGCTCGCGCGCCAGCTGTTGCTGGAACGCGCGTCCCTCCCGATCGACGAGGCGGTCGAACAGGTCGGCGGCCTGCAGACCCAGTACGCGCCGTCCGGCTATGTCGGCCTGTGGTCGCGGCTCACGACGTTCAGCCGCGACGACCTGACCGCGGCTCTCGAGGGCCGAAGCGTCGTCCAGGCGACATTGATGCGCGTGACGATCCACGTGGTCTCGCGCCGCGAGTACTGGCTGTACGCGCTCGGGGTGCGACAGGCTCGCCGGGATCTGGCGATCAGGAACCTGCCGCGCATCACCGGGAAGGCCGAGGCGGATCTCGTCGCGGGCGCCGACCGGATGCGGAGGGCGCTTGCCGATGGGCCGCGCACCGTCAAGGAGCTAGGCGATCTCGGGACCGGGTTCGTCGGGAACCTCGGATTGTGGGTCGACCTCGTCCGCGTGCCCCCGTCAGGTACCTGGGAACGTCGCCGCGCGGACCGCTTGGCGCTCGCGGAGGACTGGGTCGGGCCGTGCGGCACGACCGAGGAGGAGGGGCTGACCCACCTGGTACGTGCCTACCTGCGGGCCTTCGGCCCGGCCACCTGGCGCGATATCGCGTCGTGGGCCGGCATCCCGGCCAATGCCGCGAAAGCTGCCGGCACCAACCTCACGCTCGTCGAGTACCGCGACGAGGACGACCGGCCGCTGGTCGACCTGCCCGACGTGCCACTGCCGGATCCCGCGACCAAGGTACCCGTGCGCTTCCTGCCGCACTGGGACGCCAACCTACTGGTCCACGCGCGACGGACGGGCCTGCTCCCCGAGGCGTACCGATCACGCGTCTTCTCGACCCGGAACCCGTTCTCGGTCGGGACATACCTCGTGGACGGGGTCGTAGCGGGCGCCTGGTCCGTCAAGGACGGTCGGATCGAGCTCGACCGCTACGAGAAGCTCTCGCCGGCCGATCGACGGGCGGTCGAGGACGAGCGCGAGGCACTCGAGGCATTCCACGCATGACTTCGGAGCGAGCACAGGAGGGCATCCGATGACCAAAGCACATGGGAAGTTCACGGTGGAGTCCGGCGGCGAGGACGCGTACGAGACGCTCGATGGCGGCGTGCGGCTGACTCACGCTCATGGGACGCAGACGTTCACCGGCGACATCGAGGGCGATGGCGCCGTCCACTGGCTGATGCTCTATCGCAACGACAAGACCGCGCGGTTCGTCGGCATGCAACGGATCTCGGGCACGATCGGCGGTCGCCGCGGCTCGGTCGTCCTGGCTGCCGATGGCGTGCACGACGGAACGGGCTCGAAGATCTCGCTGGACGTCGTACCGGGTTCCGGGTCGGGGCAGCTCGAGGGTCTCACCGGGAAGGGCAAACTCGAGAATCCCGGTGGCAAGACCGGCACGTACGAGCTCGATTATTCGTTCGGCCGGCGCTCCGCCGAGTGATCGGGTTCACGAAGGCGTTTCGTGAACGGGCGGAGCCTGGCGAGTCGAGGGTGGGCCACAGCTCGGAAACCATCGATGCGACAATCCGACGATGCGATTCCAGACCACGCTCGAGCTCGCCGGCAAGACCGCCACTGGCTTTCGCGTGCCCGCCTCGGTCGTCGAGGCGCTCGGCAAGGGCAAACGCCCGCCGGTCATCGTGACGATCAATGGGTACACGTACCGCAACACGGTGGCCGTCTACGGCGACGAGTACCTCCTCGGTGTCGCAGCCGAGCATCGCGCCGCAGCCGGCGTGAAGGCCGGGGACGAGCTCGATGTCGACCTCGAGCTCGACACCGCACCGCGCGAGATCGAGGTGCCGGCGGACCTTGCCGCCGCACTCGACAAGGACCGGGCGGCCAAGCAGTTCTTCGACGGCCTCTCGTATAGCAACAAGCGCCGCTTCACGCTGTCGATCGAGGACGCGAAGACGCCCGAAACCCGACAGCGGAGGATCGAGAAGTCGGTCAGCCAGCTCCATGACGGGCGCATCTGAGTCGCTTCGAAACGGTTCCGGGATCTGACGGGTTCTGAGGGTCGACCCGATGTCGGGTCCCGAGCCCGCCCAGCCGAGGTGACCGTGTCCGCTTCGAACTCGCAGCCCGTCGATCGCCTGGCGATCGCGGCCGCCCTCACGACCGTCGTCCTCTGGGCGTCGGCCTTCGTCGGCATCCGCGCGGCCGCCATCGACTTCACGACCGGCTCGATCGCGCTCGGTCGGCTGCTGATCGGTTCCATCGCGCTCGGGATCCTGGTGGCCGTCCGTCCGTGGACCCGCCCCACCCGTCGCGAGCTTGCCCTCATCATCGGATCGGGCCTCGTCTGGTTCGCGGTCTACAACCTCGCCCTCAACGAGGCGGAGCGGAACGTCGACGCGGGCACCGCCGCGATGCTCGTGAACACGGGCCCGATCTTCATCGCGATCATGGCCGGCCTGTTCCTCGGCGAGGGGTTTCCGGGGCGGCTTTTGATGGGCTGCGTGATCGCGTTCGTGGGCACGCTGATCATCGGGATCGCGACGACGTCGGGCGGCCAGGTGACCGGCGATGTGTCGCTCGGCATCGCATTGTGCATCGTGGCCGCGCTCGCGTACGCCGCGGGCGTCACGCTGCAGAAGCCGGCCGTTCGGCGCGTGGCCGCCTACGAGGTCACGTGGCTCGCGTGCGTGACCGGCGCGATCGCCTGCCTTCCGTTCGCCCCGAGCCTGTTTCACGAGGCCACGGTGGCAGGGCCGACCAACATCGCTTGGCTCGTCTACCTCGGACTCTTCCCGACGGCGATCGCGTTCACGACCTGGGCCTATGCGCTGCGTCGCATGCCAGCCGGCCGTCTCGGATCGATGACCTACCTCGTGCCGCCGGTCGTGATCCTCATGGGCTGGCTGCTTTTGGGCGAGGCGCCGACGCTGCTGGCCATCGCCGGCGGGTTCCTGTGCATCGCCGGTGTCGCCGTGGCCAGGTCGACGCGCTCGTTCGTACCGCGGCTCCGCACCGCCTGACCCCCTACGACCTCGGCGTTCGCAGCAGCAGGTGCCAGTACCCCCAACCGTCCATGGCATCGGTCGCCTCGGAGACGATCTCGAGGCGCCCGCCACCGAGCCAGTCCATGACACGCTCACGCCCCGGGTAGTAGTGATAGCCGCCGCTGTCGCCCTCGATGACCTCGCCGCGAACGGCCGGTGTGCCACGGTCCTGGAGGGCCGCGATCGCCGCATCGATGGCGTCGTCGTCGGATTCCTCCACGGTCAGGTACAAGTGAGCCCCCGGACGGACCGCCCGCACGAGATTCGCGAGCACGGTCGGCCAGTCCTCGGGTGGGATGTGCTCCATGCCATCGACCGTGATCGCGCCATCGAATTCGCGCTCGAACGCCATCTCCTGCAGTCCCAGTTGCTCGAGCCGCTCGGCTAACCCTCGCACCTCGGCCTGGCGAAGCATGCCCGCCGACTGGTCGATGCCGACGACGCGACGCCCCGCGTCGCGGATGCGCGCGAAGTACTGTCCGGTCCCGCACGGTGCGTCGAGGACGAGGCCACCGATCGGAACCGTCGCGACCAGTCGATCGACGAAGGCACGATGCGTCGCTGTCGCGTACGGGTCGTCGTCGTAACCGGCTGCATCGCGGTCATAGTCCGCGACGACAGCGGCTCGACGCTCATTGAGCCACGCCTCTCGGTCCATCGAGCGAGTCTAGGCCCGTCGACGGCCGGTCAGGCCCGGTCCGGTACCCTCGTGCAGCGATGGAGCTCTTGCCGTACACCGACGCCGACTACTGGTTGACCGAGGCCCTCGAGACCGACCCGGGGGTCATGGCCGAGCTCGGCGGCCCGTGGCAGCCCGAGGACATCCCGGGGATCCATCGGCGGCGATTGGACAG
>JBIOWA010000315.1:0-3849 GCA_044868045.1 Candidatus Limnocylindrales bacterium | reverse complement strand
CCGGATCGTCGTAGCCCGCTGGCGTGGGCACGCCGAGCTTGGTCGCAAGGTGCCGTGCGGCCGCCTTGTCGCCCATCGTCCTGATCGCACCAGGCGGCGGTCCGATCCAGCGGATTCCAGCCTCGATCACGGCTTCGGCGAAGGCAGGATTTTCGGCGAGGAACCCGAAGCCCGGATGGATGGCGTCCGCAGACGATTGGCGAGCTGCTGCCACCACGGCGTCGATGTCCAGGAGGTCCAGAGCGTCCGGCCCGGTAGTGGGCGGCGTGACCGTGCGGATCCCGAACCGATCGCAGGTGCGCCTGATCCTTGCAGCGATCTCACCGCGATTGGCGACGAAGACGGTTCGTATCGAGGTCGGAGCGGGCGTGATTGCGTCATTCGCGTCAAACGCGACACGCCATCGGCCACCGACGCGTCGTGCGGAAAGCCTTCCAGTCGCGATCCACCGTTGGATCGACCGCGTGGATGTGCCGAGGCGGCGTGCTACCTCGCTCGGACTCAGTTCTTCGGACATCGACGTCGCGAGTGTCGCATATGGCGGTGCGGATAGCTAGATATGGCGCCTCAGCCCTCGTCGGGCGGCGACCACGCCGGTCGACGTTTCTCGTCGAACGCGGCGAACCCCTCACGGGCCTCCTCCGTGACCCGTTGGCGGGCGATCACCCTAGCCGTGTGCCACTTCGAGGCCCCGTGGCCGAGCCCCCGGACCTCGCGGACGATGGCCTTTGCCGCCCGGACCGCCGTCGGCCCGGATGCCAGGATCTCGGCGACGGCCGATTCGACCGCCGCATCAAGCGCCTCCTCGCCTTCGACCACTTCGTGTACGAGCCCGATCCGCTGCGCTCGGACTGCATCGAACCGGCGACCGCCGGGGAAGAGTGCCCGGGCATGGCTCTCGCCGATCTTCGCGACGACGAACGGCGAGATGATGGCCGGCAGGATCCCGAGCCGCGTCTCGGTGAATCCGAACCGTGCTCCGCTCTCCGCGATCACGACGTCCCCCACGGCACAGAGCCCGACGCCTCCGCCCAAGGCCGCACCCTGGACGCGGACGATCACCGGCACCGGGCAGGTATCGATCGCCTCGAACATCTCGGCCATCGCCATCGCGTCCTGTTCGTTCCCTTCGACGTCGAGGCTCATGGCTGCTCGCATCCAGGCGATGTCGGCGCCGGCACAGAACGATTGACCGTCGCCGGCCAGCACCACGACTCGCAAGGCGATCGCAGACTCCCGAGCCAGCCCCGCGAACATCGATCGGAGCTCGGCGATCACCGTCGCGTCGAACGCGTTGTGGATCTCGGGTCGGGCGAGCGTCACTCGCGCGACCACCCCGTTGTGACCGGTTCGCTCGATGCGGATGGCCTGACTCACCGAAGCATGGTAGCGAGCCGCCGAAGTGCGGAAACGCACAACCTCCGGTGCGGGCTGACACCGAGACCCGGTACCGGCCGGGTACATTTCACCTATGGGACCCGCGAACCCGTGGTCACCGAACTGGCGCCCTGATCCGACCGGGCGGCGACTCATCGCGATCCGGTCGAGCCGGCGCGGCGCGCTTTGGGCAGGGGTCCTCCTCTGGCCGCTGGTCCTCCTGGCGACCCTGACGACGCCTGGAGCGATGGATCAGGCAGACGTCCGTCAGATCGTCCTCGTCGCCGCCTTGTCGTGGCCCGGACTGGCCCTCCTCGGGGCCGGCCTTGCGCCGGCTGCCGTCGGCTCGCGGATCGATGCGATCGTCGCCGGGGTCGCCCTCGGCATCGGAGCTCCGATCGCGGCAATCGCCTCGATCCTCATCGGGATCGCGATCATCGCGCTCGTCTCGAGCACCGGCGCCGGTACAGGTGCGGCACTGGGGCTCACGATCCGGCTGGGAGTCCTCGGGGCGATACGGTTCGCCCCGCTCCTCGCGATCGCGGTAACGATCTGGATCCTCGTCGTTCGTCAGCGACGGGTGGGCTTCATCGCGTAGCTAGTCGAGGATTTGGACCTCATCGCCGACGCGGATCCGTCCGGGTTGGACCACGGCCGCCAGCACGCCGAAATCGGCGTGTGTGCCCTCCCGCAGCCCGCGGTAGCCGATGATCGTCCTGAGGGTGTCGAGATCGCGCATCCCGGTATCCGGATCCTGGGTGGTGATTGCGCATCGGGCATCCGGCTTCGTTACCCGGAGGATGGCGTCGCCGATGCCGATCCGCCGGCCGACCCAGGTGTCCTCCTCGTGGGCCTCGGCGCCCTCGAGGTTGATGAGCATCCTGAATCGCCGCCCGTCCACCGCACCGACACCAGCCTGTTTCGCGAGCTCGTGTAGCGAGCCGTCCGAGATGATGCTGGTCGGGTTGCCACGCCGCGTGCCGCCCGGTCGGTCGCAGCGGATGACGCGGATCGGGCGCCCGGCGATCTCGGCCAGCTTGTCGGCCCACGGCCCGATGACGACACGTCCGACACCGGTGCGGCCGTGGATCGGGGTCTCGACGGGCTCGCCGAGGCGCACCTCGTCATCGATGACCGTGCCGTCCGGGAACCGCATCCAAAGTCGGGTGGCGCCGGGATCGGTGGTCGCCTCGACCTGGACCAGCCGCCCGACGATGATCCGGTCGACCAAGCGGTTTTGATCGTCCGACAGGAAGAACCGCCGGTCCTCGACGACGCCGACTTCGGTGACATCGATCTCGGTCGGGTGTTGCAGGCCGAGGCTTCGGACCGGGGCGATCGACAACTGGGCGACGGTGGGCACGGACCGGATGCTAGCGGACGACGACGTTCCGGATCTCCAGCGTCGCCCCCGGCGCGAACCAGAGGACGTCGAACGTCAGCACTGCGCGGATACGCTCGACACCGGGGTGCCAGCCGTGCGCGTAGTAGTTGTCGAACGGCTTGCCGCCGGGCTCGAGCGAGCGCACCTCCAGGAGCACCACCCCCTCCCGCAGCGCGAGATCATTGGGCCACTGCTCAGCGAATTCGAACGAGCCAGCACTCCAGACGCCGTTCGGGAGGGATCCTTCACCAAGGACCACCTCGTAATTTCCTTGCCTCTCGATGGGGATCGAAACCGAGTCGATCTCGATGGGTGAAGCCGTCTTGACCGAGGACGGCTCAAGAGTCGGGACGGGGGTCGAACCCGCCGGGATGTCCCTGTAGCCGCCGAAGACGGAGCGGTTCTGGAGGTGAGGCTCCGCCTTACAAGCGGGGTCGATCGACACGCCACCGCACATGCGGGACTCATGTGTCGAGCCATCTTTCAGCGCGATCCGAACATGAATGGGCCACGCGCCGCCAAGCGTTGCGCCTTCCGGAGGTGGGTCTGGGACGATCGCGATCGCCGCGACGTCACCCCGATTCCTACCGACCTCCGCCGCCGCGACGTCAACCATCGCCAGACACTGGCCCACGCTGTACTCCTGGTTGCACGGCTTCGGTGGATCTTGATGGACTGCCGGCAGGAACGAACAGGCACCCATGACGAGGGCGCTCAGCGCCACGATGCCGGCGAGGCCACGCCTCACTTCAGACCGACGCTCGCCAACTCCGCCTTGGCCAGCCGCTCATACCGACCTGCGGCGTAGTCGCCGATGGGATCCGAGCAGTGCTCGAGCAGCTCCTCGTACGTCATTCGTGAGATCGCGCGAGTCGCCAGGACCTGCTGGATCGCACGGTCGGAGACGTTGCGCGGTGCCCGGCGGATCGCGAAATGTGCGGCACGAAGGTTTGCCAGGCGGCTCGCCCGCCACGGCACGTACCGGCTCAGCCACGGTCCGAGCATGACCCCGACGACGAGCACGGCCAGGAGCCGCGCGATGAAGAGGAGCAGGTCCTCGAGCTCGTGGCCGGCCTGGATGAACGGCT
>JBIOWA010000314.1:0-3908 GCA_044868045.1 Candidatus Limnocylindrales bacterium | reverse complement strand
GCTCAAGGAGATCAAGGACTCCGACGGCCAGATCGTGCTGTTCATCGACGAGCTGCACACCGTCGTCGGTGCCGGGGCGGCCGAGGGCGCGATGGACGCCTCGAACCTGCTCAAGCCGATGCTCGCGCGGGGTGAGCTGCATACGATCGGCGCCACGACGCTCGACGAGTACCGCAAGCACATCGAGAAAGACGCCGCGCTCGAGCGGCGCTTCCAGCCGGTCCTCGTCGACCAGCCCACGGTCGAGGAGACCATCAGCATCCTGCGCGGCCTGCGCGAGCGGTACGAGGTCCACCACGGGGTGCGCATCACCGATTCGGCGCTCGTCGCCGCGGCGACGCTGTCCGATCGCTACATCACCGAGCGATTCCTGCCGGACAAGGCCATCGACCTCGTCGACGAGGCGGCATCCCGCCTTCGGATGGAGATCGATTCGATGCCCATCGAGATCGACGAGCTCGAGCGGCGCCGGATCCAGCTGGAGATCGAGCGCGAGGCGCTGCGCAAGGAGACCGACGACGCGTCGAAGGCTCGACTCGAGGCGCTGGAGAAGGAGCTCGCCGATCTCGAGGAGGAGTCGGGCGGCCTCAAGCAGCGATGGGAGACGGAGAAGGCGGCGATCGCCGCGATCCGCGCCACCCGTTCCGAGCTGGAGTCGCTCGCGACGCGCATCGAACAGGCCGAGCGCGAGGCCGACTTCGCGACCGCCGCCGAGTTGAAATACGGGACCCAGAAGGCGCTCCAGGACAAGCTCGCCGAAGAGGAGGCGGCCCTCGCCGCGCTGCAGGGCCCGGGCACGCTCCTGAAGGAGGAGGTCGGCGCGGACGACATCGCCGAGATCGTCGCCGCCTGGACCGGTATCCCGGTCAGCCGGCTGATGGAGGGCGAGACCGCCAAGCTCATCAAGATGGAGGAGCGCCTCCACGAACGGGTCGTGGGCCAGGACGAGGCCATCCAGGCCGTGTCCGACGCGGTGCGCCGTGCGCGGGCCGGCCTCAAGGATCCACGCCGCCCGATCGGCTCGTTCCTGTTCCTCGGTCCGACCGGCGTCGGCAAGACCGAGTTGGCCCGGGCGTTGGCCGAGTTCCTGTTCGATGACGAGAGCGCGATGGTCCGCGTCGACATGAGCGAGTACATGGAGAAGTTCGCGGTGTCGCGTCTCGTCGGCGCGCCCCCCGGCTACGTCGGCTACGAGGAGGGCGGCCAGCTGACCGAGGCGGTGCGTCGTCGGCCCTACCAGGTGCTGCTGCTCGACGAGATCGAGAAGGCGCACCCGGACGTGTTCAACGTGCTCCTCCAGGTGCTCGACGACGGCCGGCTCACCGACGGCCAGGGTCGCACGGTCGACTTCAAGAACACCGTCGTGATCATGACCAGCAACATCGGCTCGGCCGCGATCGCGGCGACCGGTGCCCGGTCGGGTGACGCCGCCTACGAGGAGATGAAGCGCGAGGTCACCGAGGTGCTCCGCTCGCAGTTCCGGCCGGAGTTCCTCAACCGGGTCGATGAGGTCATCGTCTTCCACGCCCTGACCGACGAGGATCTCGCCGCGATCGTCGACCTGTTGCTGGCCGACCTCGACCGGCGCCTGGCGGCGCAGGAGATCACGCTGGAGCTGACGCCGTCGGCGAAGGCCCTGATCGTGCGCGAGGGAACCGATCCGGCATTCGGCGCGCGGCCGTTGAAGCGGACCATCCAGCGGCTCGTCGAGAACCCGCTGGCGCGTGCCCTGGTCTCCGGGGAGTTCCGACCCGCCGACCACGTGACGGCCGACGCCGACCTCGGGTCGGGCACGCTGCTGTTCTCGACCGAGGGTGCGACGGTCGTCGCCGACGGTCGTCGGCGCGATGCCCGGGGCACGCCGGCCGAGGATGCCGCGGTCGGGGCCGGTGCGGGCCGCGGTCGCCGGGCGTCGCCGCTCGACCTGCCGCCGACGCGCCCCAAGCGTGACGACGGCGAGCTCGTCAACTAGGCTGCCGGTCGCGGGACCACGACGGCTGGACGAGGATCGGATGCGCTTCGAGGAGGTGGTTGAGCGGCTCGAGACGCTGCCCGATCCGCTGCCGCCGCCGCTCGATGCGCTGATGCCGGTGCGCACCGATGGGCTCGCCCGCCTGCCGGCCAGGCCGGCGCCAGGATCGGCTGAGATCCCGGGCCGCCCCGCCGCCGTGCTCGTCCTGCTCTATCCGGACGACGACGGTGAAGCCCGCGTGGTCCTGATCGAACGTCCGACACAGGATGGCCGGCATCACTCGGGCGAGGTGAGCTTCCCCGGCGGCAAGAGCGAGCCGGAGGACGACGATGCCGTCGCCACCGCGCTGCGCGAGGCGGCCGAGGAGGTCGGCCTCGACGCAGCGGCCTCGGGCGTTCGGATCGTCGGCCTGCTCGACCGCTTCTGGATCCCGGTCAGCGATTTCGCCGTGACACCGGTCCTCGCGATCACCGACCGTCGTCCGGCGCTCGCGCCAGCTCCGGCGGAGGTGGTCCGCATCGTCGAACCGCGACTGGCCACCTTCCTGCCCGGTGTCCCCATCGCGATGGTCGAGCGGACGATCCGTGGCTGGCCGCTGCGCTACGGGCACTACGAGGTGGACGGCCTGTCGGTCTGGGGCGCGACGGCCCGGGTCCTGAGCCAGCTCGGCGCGATCGTGGCACAGGTGGACGCTCCCGCCGGCTGATACCCAGGAAGACCGGCGCCCAGGGAACCGGAACGCCGTCGCCGTCGTCGTGGCGGCGGCCCGGCGGCGCACTGGTGGCGCCCCACCGGGACCTGCGAGGCCGCCGCGGCGGTCCCGCCCAAGTGTCCGGGTGCCGCCCCCAATGGTGTCCGGACGGGAGGATCGCGCGATGCGCAAGCTGCTCCTCTCCCTCGCCGTCGTCGCCCTCGCGACTGGGGCGTGCGCCGGCGGCACGACGTCCGCACCGGGTGCGAGCTACGCACCGGTCCCGCCGGCCCACCACCAACCGACCCCGAAACCCTGGGGGGACCAGCCGGCCCCCACGCCGTATGACGGCGTCACGTTCCAGGACCCCGGCGTCAATCCGTATGTCGATCCCGCCGAAGACGGGACATCGACCTTCGGCCTGGATGTCGACACCGCCTCGTACACGATCGCCCAACGGTTCATCGCCGACGGCAACCTCCCCGACCCCGCGAGCATCCGCGTCGAAGAGTGGGTCAATGCCTTCGAGCAGGGCTATCCACACCCGGACGATGCGACATTCGCCATCGTGGCCGACGGCGGCCCGACGCCGTTCATCCACTCCGACGAGGTCCTCCTCCGGATCGGCCTGCAGGCGCGCGACGTCCGCGACCGGGCGCGGGAACAGGCGGCGCTGACCTTCGTCATCGACACATCCGGCTCGATGGAGCGGGAAGGGCGCCTTGAGCTCGTCAAGGATGCGCTCGTGCGGCTCGTCGACGGCCTCGGCCGCGATGACACCGTTGCGATCGTCACGTTCGGCAACGACGGGCGGGTCCTGCTCGATCCGACGCCCGCGTCACATCGCCGTGAGATCATCGACGCCATCGGGAGCCTGCGGCCCGGTGGCTCCACGAACCTCGAAGCCGGCCTGCGGCTGGGCTATGACCTCGCCCGGTCGTCCCTGACCGAGAACGGCATCGACCGAGTCGTCCTCGCCTCGGACGGCGTCGCCAATGTCGGGCTGACCGATCCTGACCGGATCCTCGATGCGATCCGTCGCGATGCGGCGGCCGGCATCGAGCTCGTCTCGGTCGGCGTCGGGATGGGCAACTACAACGACGCGCTGCTCGAACGCCTGGCCGACCAGGGCGACGGCTTCTACGCCTACGTGAACGGCCAGGACGAGGCCCGGCGACTGTTCACGGAGGACCTCACCGGCACGTTGCAGACCGTCGCCCTCGACGCCCGGGCGCAGGTCGAGTT
>JBIOWA010000313.1:0-2964 GCA_044868045.1 Candidatus Limnocylindrales bacterium | reverse complement strand
CGGCGATGGAGGCCGTCGAGGCGGCCGACCCGGACGGGCCCGGGGCGCTGCTCGCGATCACCGCGGATCACGGCAACGCCGACGACCTGCGCGACGAGGGAGGGCGACCGGTCACGGCCCATTCCCTCAACCCGGTCCCGTTCGTGCTGGTCGGTCGGTCCGTCGTCGGCCGGAGGCTCGCGGACGGTGTGCTCGCGGACGTGGCGCCGACACTCCTGGAGTTGGCCGACCTCCCGCCATGGTCTGCGATCTCCGGGCACTCGCTGCTGGAGCCGAGGACGGTCCCTTGAAGGACCCTGTGATAGCATCGGCCGCCGTACGAACGGAGGCATGACAGACCTTGAATCCGATCCTCGCCCTCGGCCAGATCATCGTCAGCATCGCGCTGATCGCCGCGATCCTGCTCCAGGCCCGCGGCACCGGCCTGTCCGGCACCTTCGGCGGTGACTCGGCCGTCTACCGCAGCCGCCGCGGTGTTGAACGCCGGCTGTGGCAGTTCACGATCGTCCTGCTCGCCCTGTTCGTGATCTTCTCCCTCGCGTCGTACATCCTCCCGCGCGAGGTCACAACCTGACGGTCGCGCCGCGGCGTCGCCCGAGGCGCCCAACCGGAGACCAATGACCCGGACCGACTCCGCCGTCGTCGGGACGCTCGTCGCGCTGCTGGCCATCCTCGCGACGCTGATCGGCGCCCCGGCCTTCCAGCTCGCGGCTGCGCCCATCGCTTCGTCGCCGAGCCCGGTGCCGTCCGGCGCTGTTACTGAGTCGCGACCCTACGTCGAAGGCGTGCTCGGCTCGCCGACGTCTATCTCGCCGTTGACCGCCCGGACGCAGGCGGATCGCGACCTCGTCGCTCTCATCTTCGCCGGCCTCGTGCGGAACGGGCCGAACGGAACGTTGCTCCCCGACCTGGCCGAACGCTGGTCGGTCGATCGGACGGGCAAGACGTGGACGGTCGATCTGCGCGACGACGCACGCTGGCAGGACGAGGAGCCGGTCACGTCCGAGGACGTCGTCTTTACCATCCGGACGCTGCAGGACCCGCACTACACCGGACCGTCGTCATCGTCCTGGAGCGAGGTCGACGTCGCAGCCCGCGGCCCGCAACAGGTGACGTTCACGCTCAAGACACCGCTGGGCGGGTTCCTCCAGGCCCTGACCCAGCCGATCGCCCCGGCCCACCGACTGGCGGACATCCCGCTGGACGAGCTCGCCGTCGACCCGTTCGGGCAGCAACCCATCGGTGCCGGGCCGTTCGCTCTGGTCGACCTGACTGACACGACGGCGACGTTGCTCCCAGTCGGCTCGATCTCCGAGCCCGCCGCCGATGGCTCGCCCTCGGGGAGTGCTGGTGCCACCGACTCGCTGACGACGCCTGGCCCGACGCGCCGCCCGTCCCGTGCCCAGCCATACCTCAGCGGGATCGAGTTCCGCTACTTCGCCGAGCCCGACGAGCTGGCTGCCGCGTACCAGTCGGGCGAGCTCGACGGCGTTTCCGGGCTGCCGCCGGAGCTGGCCGCAGAGCTCGGCAAGACCGAGGGAGCCCGGCTGATGCGGTACCCGGGCTCCACGTTGTCGGCCGTCCTGCTGAACCTGCGGCCCGGTCATCCGGAGTTCGCGACACCGGCCATCCGCACGGCGTATCTCGCTGCGATCGATCGCCCTGCAGTGATCAAGTCGGCGTACAGCGGGCTCGCCGTCGCGGCCAACGACCCGATCCCACCGACCTCGCCGATGTTCGACGCCAAAGCCGATCCCGAAGTGCCCTACGGCCGGTCGAATGCCGGCAAGGCGCTGCGTGCCGCGGGCTGGATCCGCGACAAGAAGGGCTGGCACCTCGGGACGTCGAAGCCCGTGCTCAAGCTCGAGGTCATCAGCCCCACGCAGGAAGCGAATCGCGGCCTCTACCTGGCCGCGGAATCCGTGGTTGACGACTGGACCGCGCTGGGCCTCACCGCGAGCCACGTCGCGCTGGCCCCGGGCGAGTACGCCGGGGAGCGCCTGGCCACGGGCACCTTCCAGGTCGCCGTCGCCGATCTGCGGATCGGGCTCGATCCGGATCTCTACCCGCTGCTCGCGTCGAGTCAGACGTTGACCGGCGGCTCGAACGTCATCGGCATCCAGGACCCGGCGCTCGATCCGCTGCTGGAGAAGGCGCGAGCCCCCGGTTCGATGGCGGCGCGGACGGCGGCCTACGGCGCCCTCCAGGCGCAGCTCGCCAAGGGTCGCTACCTCCTCCCATTGGCCTTCCCGGACGAGGTCGTCGTGCTCCGAAACACGCTCGAAGGGCCCGTCGTCCGCCAGGTCACCGACGGGTCGGATCGATTTTGGGATGTGCTAACATGGCGCCTCGCCATCGACCGGTGACGGTCGGTGCGGTCCCGGGCCGAGGTGGCGGAATAGGCAGACGCGCTGGTTTCAGGTACCAGTGGCCGCAAGGTCGTGTGGGTTCAAGTCCCTCCCTCGGTACCATCCCTCTGGACCCGACTCACGGTGACACCTGTGCCCAGGTGGCGGAATTGGTATACGCGTACGTTTGAGGGGCGTATGAGGCAACTCATCCGGGTTCAAGTCCCGGCCTGGGCACCAGACTCGCGACCGTTGACGACCGCCGATCCGGCGGTCGTTCCATGTGCGCGGTGTACGCTCCGCGCGGGCGGTTAGCTCAGTCGGTCAGAGCGCCTCGCTTACACCGAGGAAGTCACTGGTTCGAGTCCAGTACCGCCCACCATATGCCACGAACGATCTCGCCTCGCCTATGGGCAGACGCGTTGCCCGGCCCATGGCTCAACCCTGATTTCGCGGCGGTGATCTGTCCTGCGCTCGGAGGCAGCCCGGCCTAGGCGCACCTGGACCATGTCGGTCCGGACCCACAGGTCGCCCCTCCAGCGTCCCGACAGTCCGGGCCGGCTGGGAAGGATCCTCGTTCCTTCCGTCCAGGACCGCCGACCATCGCTGGTAGACT
>JBIOWA010000312.1:0-5204 GCA_044868045.1 Candidatus Limnocylindrales bacterium | reverse complement strand
CAGTCCGGGCATCGGCGACGGTTGCGTCGGCGCGCAGGACATCACGATGGCGGCAATCGCCACCACACCGATCCATCGCCGAGCTATCCGGGTCCCAAGCAAGCGATCAGGGTAGAGCCTTGAGCGGTTGACCTCCTTGTCGCCGGATTGCTCGGGTTGTATGTGCCGTGGTTGCTCTGGCTTGGCGTTCTGCTGTATCGGGAACAGGGACCTCAATCAGCAGCCTCGTAATCGCAGCCCGAACGACCCGGCGTGGATCAGTCGTGAGCAACACATGCAATTCCGACACCTTCTCGTGCTATTCCTGCCGTAACCGGTCCCGCGTACGCCTGACGGAGCAAAACGGCGGCGTGACGGCTGACTGTTAGCATCCGACGCGCACTTGGCGGCCGCATACAGCGACTTGCCCAGAGGGACGTCTCGCGGATGCTGAGGGCGCACTGGTCCCTTTGTTCGCACTGCCTGACCTTCGAGCCAGTCGAAGTCGGCGAGAGGCAAGGAACCCCGATGGGCAACCAATTCGATCTGAGGAAGGTCCGGGGCGGGCGCCTGATCGCGGCGGCGGTGACCGGAGTGATGATTGCCACGCTAACCGTTTCGATATCCGGTGTCCTGGCAAGGGGGCCTGGCGGCCATGCGAGTCCGCCCGGGGGTGGCGGCGGCCATGCGAGCCCGCCCGGGGGCGGCGGAGGCCATGCCAGCCCGCCCGGTGGAGGTGGTGGCGGCCATGCGAGCCCGCCCGGCGGCGGCGGCCATGCGAGCCCACCCGGTGGCGGCGGTGGCGGTCATGCGAGCCCGCCCGGCGGTGGCGGCGGTCATGCGAGCCCGCCCGGCGGTGGCGGCGGAGGTGGCGGCGGTGGGCATGCGAGCCCGCCCGGTGGCGGCGGCGGCCATGCCAGTCCACCCGGGGGTGGCGGTCAGTAGTTTGGAACGCCGACTACCTGCATTTTTCGCTTGTGTAGGCGACGCGGTAGCGGGCGGCTAGGCTGGGGTGGGGTGACCGCTCCTTCGTCTTGACGCCCTGATTGACTCCTCATGCCTCGCGAAGGCTCCACGCATGACCAACCTCGGCCTGCTCAGGAGGTCGAAGCGGACAGGACGGTCCCGCTCAGCAGGCTGGTCGAGCGGGCGATGGGAGCGGTGGTGGTCGCCGCCGTGGTGGCCTTGCCGCTCGTATTCGTCCCGACCATGGACGATGGCTACGCGCTTCCAAAAGTATTCGTTCTGCGTGTCCTTGGCCTTGTCGGCGCCACGCTCTTCCTCGGATACGTGGTGTGGAGGGGGCCGCTTTCTCGTAGCGCTGATCTATCGATCGACCTTCCACTAGCGGTCTTCGCCGGACTGGTGCTCGCATCCTCTCTTGCCTCGGTCGATCCAGTCCAGAGCTTCGCCGGCGAGGTATACCAGTACCAGGGTCTGGTCACGGTCCTCGTCTACATCGGCTCCTTCTATGTCGCCCGACTTTCGCTCGGTACCGCTCAGGGCTTCCGAAGGATCCTGATCGCCACTGCCTGCACGGGGACGCTGGTGTCGCTCTACGGGATCGCGCAAGGGCTCGGGTTCGACCCCTTCGCCGCCCTTCCCGACGACGGCCGGGTCATATCCAGTGTCGGGCAAGCGAACGATCTGGCAGCCTACTTGAACCTGGTCGTGATCGCGGCGTTGGGCCTTTGGCCGACGGCAGGTCGAGGCTCTCGACTCGTCCTCGACGCGATCGTGGTGGTTACCTTGTTGGCGCTCGCGCTGACGTTCAGTCGCGGTGGCTATCTTGGTTTCGCCGCTGTCCTCGGCGTGTTGCTCGTCCCCCGTTTTCACGCGCCACCACGACGCCTCCTGGGAGCAATCGGGCTGGCACTGGCCGTGGGCATGCTCGCAATCGCCCTCGCGCTACCAACGGCCCGTGCCATCGCGGAGCGCGTTGCCGATCGGGTCGTGGCCACTGTCGACCTCGGCGAGGGATCCATCCAGATGCATCTCGACCTTTGGCGAGTTGGGGCGCAGGTCGCCGTCGACCACCCCTTGCTCGGAACCGGCCCCGAGACGTTTCCGCTGGTCTTCAGGCCATACCTGGAGGACTTGCCGCCGGACCGGGCTCGGATCCTCCGGCGGTTCCGCCTGGAGAGCCCGCACAATGAGTTGATCGGTGTCGCCGCCGAGATGGGTCTGCCTGCCCTGGCGGCCTATCTGTTCTTCATAGCGGCGTGCGCGATGGCATGCGTCCGGCGAATCCGGGCGGCCAGCGGCCCATCAACGTTGATTGCGCTGGTCGTCCTGGCCACCCTAGTCAACCACGTCGTGACGAACTTCTTCATGACCCCGGAAGTCAGCACTTCTGAACTGTTCTGGATAACACTGGGCTCCGGGCTCGCGGCGATGGGGCATCGGCAGGTTGACCACGCAGGGCAGATCGGAAGCGACCGACCAATCGATCCCTCTCGCAACATGCATGCGAGGCCATCTGTGATGCAGACGTTGGCCCGAGCCGGAGATCGCGTTGCCGGCCCGGCTCCAAGACTGCGAGGTGTCGATGCCCTGGTCTCATTCAAGCCCCCGGTTTGAAGACCATCAGCGCGATCACGATCGCGAAGCTGAGCAGCTCGAGCCTCGAAACGAGGAAGAGACGCTCGGTCAGGCATCGACCAGCGACTGATGCCGGCCCCTCGACGTCGAACAGCTCCGCCGCACGCTTGGCGCGTGGACCAAGGTAGAGCGCTCCACCGAGCGCTGACAGCAGCCAGAGTCCCACCGCGGCCGCGATCCAGCCCTGACTGAAGCTCCACCGCTGCACGGTCATCGCCGCGCCCGCAAGGAACACGACGATTCCGGCCGGGACGAAGACGCGGGTCCCGATCCACTCGAAATGTCGGCCAAGCCGTGGCAGCTCGGACGGGTCGTTTGAGCGGCCCACCCGAACAGCCAACAGCTGCGCGTAGACCGCCCCTCCCACCAGATGACCGCACTAACGATGTGGACGTACAACAGCAGCTGGTACATGGGCCTCTCTGGCATCACCGCCGATGAGATGGGTCAATCACATCGCGGCGGTTTGGGTCCCTCTCGCGACCTGAAACATGAACGAGAGCGTGCGGTCAGGAACCGCTAACAAGGCTGCGCTCGGCCGCCAGCACCCCGCGGAGCCGCCTGAAGTCCCCTTCGAGGAACTTGGCGATCACCGCCGTTGGAACCCACCCGAGCAACCGCAGCCAACCGGCGATGTCGCCTTCATACCGCGCACGCACCCGCGTCCCGATTTCGTGGGGCTCACAGGCGTACTCGGTGAGAGCGTTCCAGGGCGACGATGAGGACCAGACGACCCGTCGATCTGGCTCGTGCTCCACGAGCTCGTCGATGAAATGGATCCTCAGCGGACCGATCTGATCGACGGCAGTCCACCTCGTGCCGATCCCGGGCGTCTCGTCGCCGATCTGGCGTCGCGATGCGACCGCCGGCGCGAACTCACGCCATCTCATCGGATCAGCCAGATACGCGAACACGCGCTCGACCGGATGATCGAGGATGACGTCAACATCGACCCGCCGCCACATCTCTCCCGTCCCTCCCAGCCTGACCTCGGCCAGCTGGCCGTCGCGCCAATCTGGCGACCGAAGTTCCCGGGGTCATGAGGCCGCCGTCCCACCCTGGTCGGGAACTACGCCGGGTGGTGTCAGGCCGGCAGTCGAACGAACGGTGCGTCGACATGCTCGGGGCACAAAGGGCTTGTCATCGAGTCGCCACAGTTCAGCCGTATTCTGTCATCCATGAACGACGCCAAGACCCAATCCACGATCGCCAAATCCGACGCCGAGTGGCGCGCCGAACTCACCCCCGAGCAGTATCGGGTCCTCCGCCAGAAGGGCACCGAGCGAGCCTTCAGCGGCGAGCTCTGGGACGAGCATCGACCTGGTGTCTACCGGTGTGCCGCTTGCGGCGCTGAGCTATTCCGATCCAACACAAAGTTCGAGTCAGGTACGGGCTGGCCGAGCTTCTTCGCACCGGTCGATCCCGACGCCATCTCGACGGAGACGGATCGCTCCTTCTTCATGACCCGCACCGAGGCGATGTGCGCCAACTGCGGCGGGCACCTGGGGCACGTCTTCGATGATGGACCGAATCCGACCGGCCTTCGGTACTGCATCAATTCCGCGGCGCTCAAGCTCGAACCGAAGCCCTGAGGCAGGCTGACAAAGGACGGCGTCGCAAGGCCGCACCCGAAAATCAGGACCGGTGTGCGGCGACCGCGGCGGCCGTATCGAAGTAGCTATCCCAGCGGGCGAGGCGGTCGCCGTCGACCCGAAACACGTGGACCCATCTGGTTTCCCACGTCCGTCCCGTGGTTCTCGAGCGTCCTCGAAAGAAGCCGCGGACGAACACCTCGTCGGCCACCACGGCCATGTCACGCGGTTCGAAGTCGAGGATCTCCTCACTCGCCTCGTGTAGGTCCAGGAATCGGGCGATTCCCTCGTGCCCGCGCCACGCGCCACCGTACGGAAGCGATCCCCGAAGCCGGGTATTCGACGATGGCATCGGCAGCGAAGAGCTCGAGGAAGGTTGGCACGTCGTCCGCATCGAGCGCCGAGTACGCCCGCCCGACGAGGTCCTCCTTGGGATCAACCGGCACCAAGACTCCCTCCGTACGAACGTGGTGCCCCTGCTACCATCGCCGCCGATGGAGATCATGGGCGTCCAGCTCCGCACGATCATCAGCGACAACGTCGCGACGCGCTGTGCGGGATGTGAGCAAGTCATCGAGGGCACCCCGTGGCGGGTGAACATCCTGGACATCGTGTCGGCCGAGACGCCCGTCTCGTGGACCGATCGACCGGTCCTCAATCCGGGTCCGTTCCAATTCCACGGCGACCCGACCTGCGTCCGTCGCTGGATGGCTGCCAGAGGTTTCCTGTTCTGCCGAAAGGGCGAGGTCCGCGAGATCATGCGGCCTGTGCCGATCCCGGCCGCCGGCGACAGCGACGAGGCCCGCTGGGGCCTCTGCGACGGGATCCATCGCGACGACCACGAGTTCGTGCCGGCCTGACGCGTCGCCGTCCCAACCCCCATACGGAAACCCTGTTTGACACGGTCAGTCGGGCGGTCATATCCTCCGGTCGCCCGGGCATTTTCTGGTACCCAGATTTACCCAGGTCTCGCCATGCCGATGGGCCGCCGGCCGTTTCCCCCCACGGTCGTGCTGGCCCGTCGGCGCCCCA
>JBIOWA010000311.1:0-25158 GCA_044868045.1 Candidatus Limnocylindrales bacterium | reverse complement strand
CTTCATGCCAGCCCCCCCGAGCTCGGACATCACGCCGTCCATGACGAGCCACATGAAGGCATTCGCCCTCATGCGGTTCGAGGTGTCGTAGGTGACCAGACCCACGACGCCGGCCTTCTGGCGCCGCAGCGAACGGGCGGCGGCATTCGGGTGGTAGCCCAGGTCACGAGCGGCGTCGAGCACACGCTGCCGGGTGGCCTCGCTGATCGCGATCCCCGAATCGCTGTTGTTGAGGACGTACGACACGGTCGTGCGGGAGACCGCCGCGAGGCGCGCGACGTCGCGACTGGTGGGGCTTCGCGACGGCATCAGCAAGGCCTGCTGACACGTGTCATCCCCGCAGTGTAGCCTCTCCGCCCTCGACCAGGCGGCCCAGTACGCCGACCGGCGTGTCGCTAGGCTGGCGCCATGAGCGAGCGATCCTCGGGCGGGACGCCCCTCCCGGTGCAGCGGCCCGTGTACGGTGACGAGGACTGGTGGCGCCACGGCGTCGTCTACCAGATCTACCCGCGCAGCTACGCAGACAGCGACGGCGACGGGACCGGCGACCTTCCGGGGATCACGAGCAAGCTCGACTATCTCGACGAGCTCGGCGTCGACGCGATCTGGCTGTCACCGATCTATCCCTCACCCGGCCGCGATGTCGGCTACGACGTCAGCGACCACACGGCGGTCGACCCGCGCTTCGGCTCCGAAGCGGACTTCGACCGCCTGGTCGACGAGGCGCATCGACGGGGGATCCGCGTGATCCTCGACCTGGTGATGAACCACACCAGCGACGAGCATCCCTGGTTCAAGGCCAGCCGCGCGTCTCGCGAGGGACCGTACGCCGATTGGTATCTGTGGCTGGATCCGTCCGGATACGCCGTGGACGGCCGGCCGTTGCCGCCGAACAATTGGCTGTCCTGGTTCGGCGGACCGGCGTGGGAATGGGATGAGGGCCGCGGGCAGTTCTACATGCACACATTCCTGGTGCAGCAGCCAGAGCTCAATTGGCGGAATCCGGCCGTCGAGAAGGCCCAGTTCGACATGGTCCGCGGCTGGCTGGCGCGTGGCGTCGATGGCTTCCGGCTCGATGTCTTCAATGCCTTCCTCAAGCATCCCGAGCTGCTCGCCAACCCGGAGATCGAAGGCGCCACCCTCTGGGCTCGCCAGCGCCACCTGTACGATCGCGACCAGCCCGACTTCCCCGATCTCATCGGCCGATTCCGGGCGATCCTCGACGAGCGCCCGGGCCGGATGTCGGTCGGCGAGCTCTTTGCGAGCGAGGCCGAGCGAGCGGTCGAGCTCACCACGGAACGGCACATGGTGTTTGACTGGGCGTTGCTCGCCGCACCATGGTCGGCGGAGGCCTACGGCGACGCGATCTGGCTCCGCGAATCCATGTTCGGCGACGATCGCTGGCTGGCGAACGTGCTGTCGAACCACGATCAGTCGCGGCAGGCCAGCCGCCTCTCGGCCTCGGCCGGCATCGCCGACGCCGACGCCGTGGCCAGAGCGGCGGCCGTGGTGCTGCTGACAATCCGCGGCACGCCATTCATGTATTACGGCGAGGAGATCGCCATGCGCGACGTCACGGTGCCGGAGGACGAGATCATCGACCCGCCCGCCCGCCGCGCCCTGGTCGACCCCGACTTCGAGTGGTGGAACCGTGATGGCTGTCGTTCGCCGATGCCCTGGACGGGGGATCCCGGCCACGGCTTCACGACCGGTCGACCGTGGCTGCGCTTCGGCGACGACGCCGCGATGCGGAACGTCGCGGAGCAGCAAGATGACCCAGGCTCGGTCCTGGCCACGTATCGACGGGTGATCGCCTTACGCCGGAGCAGTGATGCGTTGCGGTCCGGCACGTTGCGGGTGGTCGAAACGGGTACGGGCGACGTGCTGTCGTGGAGCCGGGAGGTGGCCGGCGAACGGATCCTCGTGGTCGTCAACTTCGCCGACGCCCCGCGCGAGACGCGTGTCGGGAGCGACGGCGTGGCCTATCGGGCCCTGACGGGCTCCCATCTCGACCCGGCGTCGCCGACGCCCGCCGGGGACCTGTCCCTTCGCCCGCTGGAGGCCGTGGTCCTGCGTGCCGAGTGAGTCGCCCATGATGCGCTGCTACGATTAGCCGCCACCCCGACCCGCCCACCGGAGACCTCGTCCGTGCCCCTCGACTTCCTCAAGCGCAAGAGCACCGCGGAACCCGAGCCGCAGCCCGCGGCGCCTGCGCCGTCCGGCTCCATCGTCATGCCCGAGGAGGTCGTCGCCCAGGATTTCCAGCTGAAGCTGTATTACGCGGGCAAGACCAGCGAGGGCGTCCGCATGAAGGCCGGTCCGCAGGCGATGGCGGACCTGCCGTCGATGCTCGTCGGGCTCGCCAAGTCGGAGATCGAGGTTGTCGAGCCGCTGCCGATTGAGTTCAGCCAGGCGACGCCGACCATCGCCCGGCCGTCCGAGGCGATGCAGTGGCTCAACGCGCACCACGTTCATACGCCGATCACGCGGCACGCACTCGTCGTCCTCGAGTCGATCGACGCGGTCGACCTCGCCTTCGACACCTTCGTTTGCGCCCTCCTCGAGGGCGAGATCGACACCAGCGGCTACCCGGAATACAACGCGGTCGTCGGCGGGATCGCCGCCCACTGGGACGAGGCGACCGGCGACATGGTGTCGAGGGCGGTCGTCGGTTGGGGCGGGCGCGGCGTGCGCGGCGACACCGACCGGATCGGCAACAAGCTGCTGGCCGGGATCCTCACGAACATCCTTGCGAACCGGAACGCGATCGGCCTGACGTCGATCGAGCGACCGGTGCCGGCCGCCGGCCGAGGCGGTCTGGTCTGCGCCCACTGCGGATTCGCCTCGGCCCATGAACGGGCGTTCTACTGTCCCAAGTGCGGCATGCGCCTCCTCCGCGGCTGACCGTTCAAGGAACGAGATCCGTGCCCCGGTACGACTACGACTGCGCGGCCTGCGGCCGCAGGTTCGAGGTCATCCACGGCGTGCATGCCGATCCGCCGGCATCCTGCCCACTCTGCGGATCGGGCCCGGTGCGCAAGGCGATCGCGGCGCCGGCGGTCCATTTCAAGGGGTCGGGTTGGGCCAAGAAAGAGCGTCGCACCGGGACCCGCGCCGCCGCGGGTACGGGAACGAGTGGCGAGGGATCCGGCGGGGATGGACCGTCGTCCGACGAAGTCGGCGCCGGCGCGGCGGCAGCGTCGGGAGATGGCTCCGGCGATTCGCGCGGGTCGACGCCAGGATCGACGACCAAGACGAACGGCTCGTCGTCGACCTCCTCCTCCGCCAAGGCCGGCAAGCCGAGCGTCGACTGAACGATGCCTGCCGCCACGGACTGGATCACCGTGTCGGAGGCACAGGCACTGCTGGCCGCGGCCAACGTCCATTTCACGACCTCGACGATCGGCGGCTGGGCCCGCGACGGCAAGCTCCAGAGCATCAAGCTCGGGGGGCGGCGGTACGTCCGGCGCGGTGAGATCCGTGCCCTGATCGCCGCCCCCCGTCGCGTCCCGGCCGAGGCGCTCCAACGTGGCCTGTTCGAGGACTGGCGGGACTGACGGGCGAGTCGATGGATCCGGCGGCGATCCTCGCGGGTATCCTCGATCGACCCCGGGTGATCACCGCGCGCCAGGTCCTCGATGTCTACGGCCGGGCGCCCGGCGGCCTGCTGGCGAACGGCCTGGCCTTCACGACGCTCTTCGCGGTCGTGCCGATCGCCCTGGTCACCCTCGGTGTGGCCGGTGTTCTCGTCAACGATCCGACGGTACAGGGCCAGCTCGCGTTCGCGATCGGGTCACTCTTCCCGCCGGTCCGCGACCTCGTGGACGAGGCGCTCCGCTCGATGTCCGAGGGCGCCCGACTCACGTCGGTCCTGGGGATCGTCGGGTTGCTCTGGACGGTCAGCCAGTTCTACGTGACCCTCGACATCGCGTTCTCGCGGATCTTCACGGACACGCCGGAACGCGATCTCGTTCGGCGCACCGCCCGCGGGTTCGTCTGGGTGGCCGGCCTCATGGGCGTGGTGGTGGCGTTGATCGTCGGCGGCTCGCTGGCCGCGGCTGCTGAAGCCCTGCTACCGACGACGGCCACGGCGCTCATCGCGTTCGGTGACGTCGTGTCGTCGACGCCGGTCGTCGTGGTGCTTGGCGTCGTGGTCGTCCTGGTGGCCTACCGGGTCGTGCCGCCCGTGGCACCCTCCTGGCGAGCCGCGAGCCTGCCGGCCGTGGTCGCAGGGACGGGGATCGTCGTCCTCAGCCAGCTGTTCCTGTTCGTCGCACCGCGGATCGTGTCGGCGGCGGCCGTCGCCGGCTCGTTGGCGACGGCGTTCATCGCGCTGGCCTGGCTGTCGTTCACGTTCCAGTTGCTGTTGCTCGGGGCGGCCTGGGTGCGCGTGCGCGACGGCGGGGTCCCGATCGCGACGGGATCAGCCCTGACGGCTCCCGCAACGCCGGCAGAACCGGGCACTCGCGGACAGTGACAGGCCGCAGCTGACGCACGGCTGGACGCCGCCGGACGGTCGGCCCACCGGACCCGGTACGGTCGCCACGCTGGACGCATCCGCCACCTCTCGAGCGGACTCGGCCCAGAGGGCATCGATGCCGCCGGTCGGTTGCGCCGGGCGTCCCAGGAACGGGAGACCTTCGGACGAGTGCTGGTTCGGCCACTCGGGCTGGGCGGGCCACTCGGGGCGCGGGGGCCACTCCGGCTGTGCCGGCCACTCGGGCTCGGCTGGGGTATCCGGCGCGACGACCTGCCAGGTCGGTTGTGGCACGAGGTCGTCGCGCATCTCTGTTGTGGCGGGCTCGGGCGTCGGTACGACCGGTTCCTGGTCTGGCTCCGGGCGAGCAGTCGCCGCGGCTCGATCGAGCTCGGGAGCGGGGGCCCACTCGGGCTGCGGGGGCGCGACGGCGGCGACGGGTTCGGCTTCCGGCTCAGGCTCGGGCGCTGACGACGGCTGCGCCACGGTAGTGGGTTCGGGCGCAGGGGCGGGCGCGGGCGCGACGGGCGTGACGGGCTCGGGCATGGCCTGGATCGTGGTTGGCTCGGGCTCCAGCCCCGGCTCATCCGCATCGGCCGATGCCAGCGCGTCGGCGGCGACCTGGGTACGCTCGTATGCGGCGATCGCATCATCGAGGTTCTGGCCTGGCGAGAATCGCCGGAACAGGTCCGCGGTCTGCGACGCGGCCGCGGCGGCACGGTCGTCGATCTCGGGTGGGGCGGGCGCCTCGGGCTCGAGGGTGGGCTCGGCCTCGGCGACGACCGGCTCGGGCTCGACCGCGGCCGCGATGGGCTCAGGCTCGGGCTCGAGCTCCGCCTCGGGCTCGACAGCCGACTCCAGCGCCTCGTGTCGCGCCAGGACGTCGACCGGCTCGGCATCCGCCGCTTCGTGCTCGGCGATGACGGTCTCGAACGAGACTGCGGCCTGTTCCTCTTCGCGCATGAGATCCGAGGTAGGCCAGGCCATCGGCTCGACCGGCGTCGTCTCCGGCTGGTCGTGGCCGTTCCCGTCGTCCGGCATGGCATCCGACCGCAAGAAGGACAGCCCGGCGACGGTCTCCACGTTGGGGAACGGCGAGGGCAGAACCTCTCCCAAGGTCGGCGCGCACGACAGGCAGCGGCCTTCGACCTCGTTCCAGCAGTTGCTGCACGTGTACTGACGACAACTCATGCAGAAGTTGAACGTCTTGTGGAAGGCGTCCAGCTGCCGCGAGGTGACCTCGCGATCGGTCTCATTTCGGGCAGCCGCCATGGCCTCGTCGATGGACGTGTCGTCCGACATGACGAAGTTGCGCAGACCGCGCGAGACGACCTTCAGGCCCTTGAGGCGGGCACCCTTGGGGGTCGCGGATTCGAACGTGTACCGCGTGCCGCAGCGTTCACAAAACGATTCGGTCAGGATCTCCGACATGCGGTCCCCGGGAAGTGCGTTGGACGCGTTCGAGCCACGTTCCGGTCGAACAGGGGCGAGAGTATAGCGCAGGGTTCCCGACGCCCCTCCGCCGGGGGTACCCTGGTCGGGTCGCGGATGGTCCGGGGCATGACGCGCAGAAGGGGTGGCGGGACGCTGCCGGACACCGTTCCGGGCCTTCCCGGGACCCTCTGCTAGTCTGCGACCGACCATGCCGCCGTTCGCCGCCATCGAGCGATTCTTCGAGCGACTCTTCGAGCGGCCCTCCGCACGCCTCTTCCGCGCCCGCCTGCAACCGCTGCAGCTCCAGCGCCGCATCGAGCGCGCGATGGAGTCCGAACGCCTCGCCACGGCCGATCGGACCCTCGTGCCGAATCGTTTCGTCATCCATCTGAACCCTGGTGACCTCGAGGGCTTCGGTGACATGACAGAGTCGCTCGCATCGGAGCTCGCCGACGGTGCGCTGGTCTTCGCGCGAACCCGGCATTACATGCTCGTGGACCGACCGCGAGTCGCCCTGCTCGCGGACCCCGCGGTCCAGCGGGCCGATATCCGCGTCGTCGCCCGGTTCGCTGACCCCATCGCCGGAGGGGACCGATCCACGGCCGATCCAGGCTCCGTGGACGATCCGGAGGAGGGCGCCGCGTCGCTCCGCCGCCTTCGATCCGGTCAGGCCCGCCTGCGGGCCGGTGACGGCGCGAACGTCGCCGTGCATGGCGACACGATGGTCTTCACGGTGCCGCGACCCAGCGCCCCGTCCGCACGGCTCCGGGTCATCGCCCGCGACGGTGACGAGGGGGTCCACGACTTCGATGGCTCCGCCCTGACGATCGGTCGCTCGGCCGACAACGACCTCGTCATCGCCGATTCGCGGGTGTCCCGCCATCACGCCCGCATCTCGGGCCGGCGGGGAACCCTCGTCTACGTCGATCTCGGGAGCACCAACGGATCCCGCGTGAACGGCGTGCAGGTCGGTGAGCTGGTGCTCGGGGCAGGCGATCGCATCGAGATCGGAGACACGGTCATCGTCGTCGAGGTCGCCGGGGACGTCACCTGATGGACGGCATGCTGGTCGTCATCTGGGCGGTCCGACTGCTGTTCCTGGCGCTCCTCTACTTCTTCCTGGCCAGAGTGGTCCGGTCCCTGCTGCGCGACCTGCGCGCGGCCGCACGCGAGCCGGGTGCCACGCTCGGACGGCTCGTCGTGATCGAGTCGCCCGCCGGCGATCCGGAACAGGGCCGCTCGTTCGACCTCGATGCGATCACCACCCTGGGCCGCGACGTCAACAACGCGATCGTGGTCGATGACCCGTTCGCCTCGGCCGAACATGCCGTCCTCACGTATCGCGGTCGGAGCTGGTACGTCGAGGACCTCGGCAGCACGAATGGCACGTACGTGAATGGGCGGGCAGTCGCGGCCGTCTCCCCACTCGGCTTCGGGGATGAGGTGTCGATCGGCCAGGTTCGCCTCCGGCTCGAGCGGGCACGGCCGACCTGACGTGGCCAGCGCGAGCTCTCCGGTGGCGCGCGTCGAACTGCCGCGCATCCTGGGCGCGATCCGGCCACGCGCCCGCTGGACCGAGACCTGGCTCATCGTGATCGTCTCCGTCGCCCTCGTCGTCGGCAGCGTGTCGCTGTCGCTCGGCGTGACCGGGCGCCTCGCGCCGTTCGACCCGCGTGGCCTTGCCATCTATGTCGCGGCCCTCGTGCTGGCACACCTTGGCCAGGTCCTGGCCGGGCGCCGGTCGGACCAGATCCTCCTGCCAGTGGTCGGGCTGCTCGGCGGGCTCTCGCTGCTCCTCATGGAGCGCCTGCCGCAGGACCTCGTGACGATGGACATAGGCGATACCCACCTGGGCCTCGGTGACGTCCAGCTCGTCTGGCTGGTCCTCGCGATCGCGGTCGCGACGACGCTCGGGATCACGGTCCGCTCGGACAGCTGGCTGCGGCGCTACAAGTACACCTGGGCCGCTGCCGGGATCGCGCTGCTGCTGCTGACGTTCGTGTTCGGCGCGGATGTCGCCGGGCAGCGATTGACGCTGCGGCTCGGGCCGATCAGCGGCCAGCCGTCCGAGTTGCTGAAGGTCATCCTGGTCGTCTTCCTTGCCGGGTATCTCTCGGAAAACAGACCCCTGCTGATCGAGCAGGACACGCGTCTTGGGCCGATCCGCCTGCCGCCGCTGCCGTACCTCGCCCCGATGGTCGCGATGTGGGCGATCGCACTCGGGATCGTCGTGATCCAGCGCGATCTCGGTGCTGCGCTCCTCTTCTTCGCGGTGTTCCTGGCCCTCTCGTACGCGGCGACCGGACGGTTGAGCCTGGTGGTGATCGGGTCGGTGCTGTTCTTCGCCGGCAGCGCGCTCATGGCGAACCTGTTCGACCACGTCCGCGCCCGCGTCGACATCTGGCTCGACCCGTTTGCCGATCCGCTGGGGACCGGATACCAGATCGTCCAGTCGCTCCACGCTTTCGCTCGGGGCGGGTTGTTGGGGACCGGCCTCGGGGAGGGGCTGCCGATCGTCGGCGGCCGCTTGCCGATCCCCGAGGTCCACACCGACTTCCCCCTCGCCGCGCTCGGCGAGGAGCTCGGTCTCGTCGGGGTCATCGCGATCCTCGGCTTGTTCTTCGTCGTGATCGAGCGGGGCCTGCGGATCGGGGCGTCTGCGGCCGACGACTTCCGCGCGATCCTCGCGACGGGACTCGCGCTCGTCGTCGGGGTCCAGGCGTTCATCATCGCCGCCGGCAATCTCAAGGTCCTGCCGCTGACGGGGGTGACGTTGCCGTTCATCAGCTACGGCGGGTCGTCACTGCTGGTCAACGCCATCGTCGTCGGCCTGTTGCTCGCCCTGTCTGACCGCGGGGTCGAACCGCCACCGCCGCCGACCGATGTGCGCCGCTGGCGCGATCGACTCCGGCGACGGGCCGCCCGATGATCGCGACCGCGGGCCGGCGGCGTCCGCTCGGGCGCACCATCGTCCACGTCGCGATCGTGCTCGCCCTCTCCTTCGGGGTGCTCGCCGGGGCCGGTGGCTACTGGGCGGTCGTGCGGTCCGAGGACCTCACGCGCTCGCCCTACGACCCGGCCGTCATCGCGGCCTCGCGGACCGTGCCGCGCGGGAAGATCGTCGACCGGCACGGGACGACGCTGGCGCGCAACGAGAAGGACGCCAACGGCGAGCTGTACCGGGTCTATCGAGGGACCGCCGCGAGCCAGGTCGTCGGGTACGCCTCGACGCGCTTCGGCCGGGCCGGGCTCGAGTTGGCCTATGACGCGGAGTTGTCCGGTCTCGCCGGAGACCCGTTCGCCGATGCGCTCCGCAAGTTCGGGTCCAACCCGTACGACCCGAAGGAGCTCCAGCTCGCCCTCTCGTGGGACCTCCAGCGGGCCGCGGTCCGTGAGCTCGGCCATCGGCGCGGCGCGGTCGTGATGCTCGACCCACGCAACGGGGAAGTGTTGGCCCTCGCTTCGACGCCGACCTACGACGCGTCCGCGATCGCCGACCCGGCTACGTCCGAGGGCACCTTCGAGGCGCTGCGAACCGACAAGGATCAGCCGCTGTTGCCGCGAGCGACACTCGGGCGATACGTTCCTGGATCGGTCTTCAAGATCGTGACCGCGATCGCCGGGTTGGGCTCGGGTGCGATCTCGCCCGCGACGACGTACAAGGAGCAACCCGCCGCGGAGGAGAACGGGTTACGGGTGGAGGGCTTCCGGATCCGCGACGGCCACCATTCCCAGACCGGCAACAGGGCGCTCGACTTCGTCGAGGCGACCGAGGTGTCGTGCAACATCTGGTTCGCCCTGACCGGGCTGCGGACCGGTGGCGCCGAGCTCGTGGACTATGCCGGCCGGCTCGGCTTCGGGGCACCCATCCCGTTCGACCTGCCGACCGCCGCATCCCAGGTTACGAACGGGTCGGGCAACGCACCCGGCGGCTTCGTCGACGACGTCGAGCTCGCCAATGCGGCCTACGGCCAGGCCGAGACGTTCGTGACGCCGCTCCAGATGGCGCTCGTCGCATCGACGGTCGCGAACGGCGGGGAGCTGCTGCGACCCCGGTTGGTGACCGCGATCATCGGTCGGAACGGGACGCGGCAGATCGGCGAACAGTCGCTCAGACGGGTGATCGACCCGGCCGATGCCGCGGCCATCACCGAGGCTATGACGCAGGCGGTCGCGGGTGACCTCGGCCGGCGCTTCACGACCGGCGCCAAGGTCCCGGGCATCACCACCGCCGGCAAGTCGGGTACGGCCGAGCTCGGCGGCCGCGGCGAGCCGCACTCGTGGTTCATCGGTTTCGCTCCGGCCGAACGGCCGACCATCGCCATCGCCGTGCTGGTCGAGCAGTCGGGCCGTGGCGCCGAGGTCGCGGCGCCGATCGCCGGCGATCTCATGGAGCTGTACCTGAAGAGCGGTGGGTGATGGATCCCGCGCCCGACGGCCAGGAGCCGAGCGAGGATCCCGGGCCGCGCCCGCTCATCGAGCGCATCGGGCTCGCCGCGATCGCTGCCCTGCTCGCAGCCCTGTTCGGCGGCGTCGCGGTCGCGGCGTGGGTCGGTGGCGAGGTCTTCCTCGCGACGATGGGCGGCATCGGCTGCCTGATGACTGCCTGGGTCGGCGCCCTGACCCTCTTCCGAGGCTAGACAGAACGATTCGCAGGCGGCCGACGCCCTATCAAGAAGGGACTGCCGGAGGGCGTCGGCCGGAACCGAAACGACGGAGCCGACGTACTATGCCC
This sequence comes from Candidatus Limnocylindrales bacterium, assembly GCA_044868045.1. Taxonomy (GTDB): domain Bacteria; phylum Chloroflexota; class Limnocylindria; order Limnocylindrales; family CSP1-4; genus SPCO01. Next base: position 14,512 of record JBIOWA010000311.1, on the reverse strand, counting down.
TGACACCCGGCGTCCCATCCGTGGCCCGTCACCCCAGCCGAAGCCCGACCCAGGCGGTGCCAGTGCATCCGCCGTTCCCCGAGAGAGGCTCATGTCGAAGATCCAGGAAACCGGGGACAAGGTCCTCAACAACGTCGAGCACGTCATCGTCGGCAAGCACCACGAGGTCCGTCTCGCGCTCGTCGCCCTCCTCTGCCGTGGTCACCTGCTCATCGAGGACGTGCCGGGCACCGGCAAGACGGTCCTCGCCAAGGCGATCGCACGAAGCCTCGGCTGCACCTTCCGGCGCATCCAGTTCACCCCGGACCTGCTGCCGTCCGACGTGACCGGCCTGTCGATCTACAACCAGAAGACGCAGGAGTTCGAGTTCCGGCCGGGCCCGATCATGAGCCAGGTCGTCCTCGCCGACGAGATCAACCGGGCGACGCCCAAGACGCAGTCCAGCCTCCTCGAGTGCATGGAGGAGCGACAGGCCACGATCGACGGCATCACCCACCCGATGCCCGATCCGTTCCTGGTGATCGCGACCCAGAACCCGATCGAGTACGAGGGCACGTTCGCGCTGCCCGAGGCGCAGCTCGACCGGTTCATGCTCCGGATCCGCCTGGGCTATCCACAGCCGATCGAGGAGATCGTGATCCTCGACGAGCAGAAACGAACCCACCCGCTCGAGGAGCTGAAGGAGGTCCTCAGCGTCGAGGCCCTGCGCAGCCTCCAAAATGCGGTCCGCGAGATCTACGTGGACTCGACGGTGGCCGACTACATCGTGCGTGTCGTGGGTGCGACGCGGACGCACCCGGACGTGTACCTCGGCGCCTCGCCGCGGGGCTCGATCGCCCTCTATCGCGCTGGCCAGGCGATGGCCGGGTTGCTGGGCCGCGACTACGTGATCCCCGATGACATCAAGGCACTCGCGGAGCCCGCCCTGGCGCACCGCCTGATCATCAAGACGAGCTCGTCGATCCACGACGTGCAGGCGGCACAGGTCGTCCGGGAGATCCTCGATTCGACGCCGATCGACGGCATCCGGCCGACCGGCGGCGGGCCGACCGAGATCCGCCCGACCTCGACCGCCATGCAGGCCGGACCCAGCGCCTAGCGACCCGGCGTCACCCAACCTCGCAGCGGCGGGCGCGCGATGCTCCGACGATTCCAGGCCATCATCCTCGCGACGATCCTGGTCGTGGCCGCCTTCTCGACCGGATACCCGTTCCTCTTCTACCTGCTGTATCTCGTGATCCTGGTGGTCGGTGGGTCGTACGTCCTCGTCCGCCTCGGCCTGTCCGACCTCGAGGCCGGCTACGCGGTCAGCCAGCTGCACGGACATGTCGGCGACCGGATGCGTGTCACCTACACGCTCCGCAACAGCAGCCGCCTGCCCAAGCCGTGGCTGGAGATCCACAACCCGACCACGCTGCCGGGCGGCCTCCCCGGTCGGGCGATCACCCTCGGTGGCCGGGCCGAGCGGTCCTGGCTGATCCGGGCCCCGCTGACCCGGCGAGGTCACTTCCGCATCGAGCCGCTGCACATCCGGACGGGCGACCCGTTCGGGTTCTTCGAGGCTGCGGCGACAGTGGGGCAGGGGCTCAGCGTCGTGGTCTACCCCCGGCTCGAGCCGCTCCCGATGTGGAGGCTCCCGGCCGCCAGCCTGGAGGGCAGCCACGCTCACCCCGAGCGGACGCTCCAGACGACGCCACTGGCCACCACCGTTCGGCCGTACGCGCCGGGCGACAGCATGAACCGGATCCACTGGAAGTCGACAGCCCGTCACGGCGACATCCAGGTCAAGGAGTTCGACCTCGAGCAGACCGCCGATGCCTGGATCATCCTCGATCTGCAGCGCGGCAGCCAGGCCGGTCGCGGTGAGGAATCGACGACCGAGGCCGCGATCCGCGCGGCTGCATCGATCGCCGACAAGGCGCTGAGCGAGAACCGCGCGGTCGGGATGACCGTGAATGCCGGTCGGACCGCCTACCTGCCGGCGGACCGGGGCGGCCGCCAGCACCAGAAGGTCATGCAATTGCTGGCGGCGGTCGATGCCGACTCGAGCACGCCGCTGGTCGAGACGCTCATCGCCTCGGTGGGGCGCCTGCGCCGCGGGATGACGGCCGTGGTGATCACGGCGTCCCTCGACCCGTCCTGGGTTCGGCCGCTGGCCGCGCTGCGCAGCCGGGGTGTCGCGTGCGTCGTCGTGACGGCCGACGCATCGGCCTACGCACGGCTCGATGCGGAGGCACGGCCTGCGGTGACCGGCACGACCGCGCGGGATGATCGGACCGAGGACGAAACCGTCGCCAAGCGCCGCCGGGCGCTCCGCCACGCCCTCGCGGAATACGAGCTGCGGACCCACACGATCGTCCCGAATCGACCGCTCGGGGAGCTCCTCATCTCATGAGCGTCCGGAGCGATCGAGAGCTGCTCCGTTCATTGCGTCGCCTCGACGGCTGGTTCACGCTCGGGCTGGTCGCGCTGCTGTGTGCGACGCTCGCCTGGTCGTTTGACGATGCCCTGCTGGTGTTGGGGCAGGACGAGCTGACCGATTTCCTGATCTGGACCGCGCTCGCCGGCGCGGCGATCGGCATGATCGGGCCGCTGGTCGGCTGGGGGCGCTGGACGACGCATCTCATCGGGGCGGCGTTGGCGGCGGTGGTCACGCCGTTGCTGGTCGGCCTGGTGCTGGTGCCCGACGCGACCGATGCCGCGCAGCTGTTCCAGGCCACGACCGACCAGGTCGTCAAGGCGTGGTCGGACCTCGTGCTCGCCAGAGACCTTTCGACGCTGGCCTACGGCCACCACCTCCTGGTGCTCGGGCTGGTCACGTGGGCTTCGGCCCAGTTCGCCAGCTACGTGACCTTCGGCCACCGACGGCCGATCAATGCCGTGGTCGTGATCGGGCTCCTTCTGCTCGCGAACATGTCGCTGACGATCCGCGACCAGCTGGTCTTCCTCGTGATCTTCTCGGTCGCCAGCTTGTTCCTGCTCGTCCGGTTCCATACGCTCGACGAGCAGGGTGATTGGCTGCGGCGGCGGATCGGCGACCCGACGGCGATCTCGGCGCTCTACCTGCGCGGCGGCACGGTCTTCATCATCGGCGCGATCACCGGATCGCTGGTGCTGACGAATGCCGCGTCGTCGGCGCCGCTGGCCGGGGCCTGGACCGACGTGGGCGCGCGGCTCGTCGAATGGGGCCAGTGGCTCCAGCCGTTCTTGCCCGACTCCGGCAGTGGACGCTCGCTCGGGCCGTCGTTTGGAGACACGGCCCGCATCGGGTCGACGTGGCACACCAACGATCAGCTGCAGCTCAACGTCGAGCTCGCCGCGCCCGAGGACAATCCGCCGTTCCTCGCGGCCGGGTTCTACGACCAGTTCCAGCTAACCGGGTGGCGGATCACGCCTGCCGCGGCGACTGGGCGGCTGGCCGGGAGCGACCTGCTGACCGGCACGGGCGACCAGGTCAACAAGGAGGTCCGTCGTCAGTTGACGGCGACGATCACCCCGGCGTACTCCCGGCGGGACATCTTCCTGCCGGGGCAACCGGACACGGTCAGCCAGGACGTGACGCTGCGGACGATCGGCGCGACCCGCTACCTCGCCGCGATCGAGCGGGACCCGAGCAAGACGCCCTACACGATCACGACGCTCGTCCGAGCCGATGAATCCAGCGGCGGCTGGACCGAGGAGAAGCTCCGGGCTGCCGGCACCGCCTATCCGCCCGAGATCGTCGAGCTCTACGGCCGGGACACGCTACCCGAGGGATCGCTCGGGCCCGACTCGCGAGCGTTGCTCCAGGAGATCGTCACGAGTGCGCGCTCTAACAGCCCGTACGACCTGGCCGACCGGATCAACCAGGTCCTGCGCGACACGAACGAGTTCGAGTACGACATCGATGTGAGCGACGTGCGGTGCGAGGTCGACTCGGCGGTCGAATGTTTCGTCCGGTCGCGCCGCGGGTTCTGCCAGTGGTACGCCACGGCGATGACGGTCTTCTTGCGCGAGCTCGATATCCCGGCCCGCTTCGTCCAGGGCTTCTTGCCGGGCGAGGTGGACGAGTCGAAGAAGAAGTTGACGATCCGCTCCCATGACGCGCACGCCTGGGTGCAGGCGTACTTTCCGGGCTACGGCTGGATCGACTTCGATCCGACGGGTAATCCGGATCAACCGCGGCTCGCACCGATCCCGTCCGGCCAGCCGGTGGCGAGCCCGTTGGCATCCGCATCGGGGGCACTGGGCTCCGGCGTGATCCGCCCGTCGTTCGAGCGCCCGGAACCGGGCGATGAGCCGTCCGGCGCGGGTGGGACGCGCTCCCCGGACGCGGGGACTGCCGGGTTGCTGATCGCGGTCGCCGTCCTGCTGGCAGTCGTCGTCGGCGCGATCGGCGCGGTCGCCTGGCGGCGCGGGCCGCGCGGGTCGGTGTCGCCCGACGACGCGTACCGATCCGTGTCGCGGATCGCGGCGCGGCTGGGGTTCGCGCCCCGGCCCACCCAGACCGTGTACGAATACGCCGGAGCCCTCGCCGACGAGCTGCCGATGGTCCGACCGGAGCTCGAGACGGTCGCCCAGGCGAAGGTCGAGGTCGCCTACGGCGGCCGCACGCTCGGCGACGACCGGATCGCCGGCCTGCGCGAGGCCTATCGACGCGTGCGCATCCAGCTGCTCCGGCTCGTGCTCCGCCGCCGACGTGGTCGACCACGCGGGCCCCGGCCGCGTCGCCTGACCCGGCGCTAGCGGCTAGAGGGCACCGCTCCGGCTCCGGTCTTCCTGGGCTTCCTGCGCCGCTTCGTCGAGGAGCGTCGCCAGGTGCCCTGTCAGGTTGTGGGCCCGAAGCACCGGCCGGCCGGCACGGAACTCGACGACGGTGATGGCCGCGAGGTCCATCGTCCACATCCAGAACCGGTCGAGCGGCAGGTCGAAGAGCGTGAGCAACGCCACCTTGAAGACACCGTCGTGGCCCACGATGATCGACCACGGGTCGGTGGCGAACTCGTCGCCGTAGCCAGGCACCTGGGAACGGTCGAGCGTTCCCGGCACGCCGCCCGCCGCGAGCGCCGCGAGGACCCCGGCGAGTGCCGGGCGCGTCCGTGCCTGGACCTGGTCGAGGGATTCGCCGCCGGGCGCCCAGGTCTCGAGTGGTCGACGCCGCCAGCCGGCGAGGATGTCGGCGTAGCGGGCATCGATCTCGTCGCGATGGAGCCCCTCCCACTCGCCCTGGCCGATCTCGAGGAAGCCGGGTTCGGGGCGCGCTCCGGGCGGCGCCTCGAGCGCGCCGATGATGGCGTCGGCGGTCTGCGTCGTACGGCGCAGCGGAGAATGGACGACCTCGCGGAGCGGTCCGAGGGGCAGGGGCAGCGCCGGCGGGTCGTGTGGGTGGGCCAGTCGCTCGGCGACGAGCGCGGCCTGGCGAAGGCCCACGTCGGACAGTGGCGTCTCGGCCTGACCCTGGAACCGGCCTTCCACGATGTATTCGGACTCGCCGTGCCGGACGAGGACCAGGGTGGCGTCGAGGCGGTCCGGGATGAGGAGTTCGACGGGTTCGCCGGGTGGCCCGTTCACCGCTCGCCGCCGAGGCGGATCGTCCACAGGTCGAGCACGGCGTCCAGCGCCCGGATCGCGGCCTCCACCTCGGCCGGGACGTCGTCATCGAGGGCCAGGATCATCAGCGCGTCCTCACGCGGTCGAGTGCGGGCGAGGTGCATGGCGCTGATGTTGACGTCGGCCTCGCCGAGCATCGCCCCTATCCGCCCGACCATGCCGGGCTTGTCGGTGTGCCGCGTGATCAACATCACGGCCGCTGGCTCCATGTCGAGTCGGTAGGTGCCGAGCCTGGTGATGCGTGGCTCGCCGGCCGCGACCGTGCCGCCGACGGTGATCCCGCGGCCGCCTGGTGAGCCGTCGCTCGAGAGCGTGAGCTGCGCAGCGTAGGCACCGGCGTCGCGTGTCTTGCGCTCGACCAGCGTGATGCCCCTGGCCTTGGCGATGGCGCCGGCGTTGACGAGATTGATCCGTTCCGTGGTCACGGTTTCGAGCAACCCGCGCAGAACCGCGGCGGTGAGGGGTGACCCGTCGTGCTCGGCGAGGTCGCCGGCGATCTCGAGGGTGAGCGTGCGGACACCGCCGCGCGAGAACTGGGCAAAGAACCTGCCGAGGATCTCGGCCAGCGGCAGGTACGGCGCGATCGCCTGGGCCGTCTCCGGGGTCAGGAGCGGCGCGTTGACGGCGTAGCGGGCGCTGCGGCCCTCAAGCACGTCGAGGACCTGCGCCGCGACCTCCTCCGCCACCAGCACCTGGGCCTCGGCGGTCGAGGCGCCCAGATGCGGCGTGAGCAGCGTGTTCGGGGCGGTCAGCAACGGGCTGCCGATCGGCGGCTCGGTCTCGAAGACGTCGAACCCCGCACCCGCGAGGTGGCCCGAGGCGAGGGCCTCGGCCACAGCCGCCTCGTCGACGATGCCGCCCCTCGCCACGTTGATGATGATCGAGCCCGGTTGCAACTGCGCGATCTCGGCCCTGCCGATCAGGTTGCGCGTCGCTCTGGTCAAGGGGACGTGGACCGTGACGACATCGGCACGGGCGAGGAGCATCGCCAGGTCCATGAGCTCGACCCCATGGTGGGCCGCCTGTTCCGGCGTGACGTAGGGATCGGCCCCCAGGACGACCATCTCCATCGCCCGGGCACGATCGGCGATCGCCTGGCCGATCTTGCCGAGCCCGATGATGCCCAGAGTGCGACCGCGCAGCTCGAGGCCGGTGAACTCGGCCCTCTTCCATTCGCCGCGTCGGAGGCTCGCATCCGCAGCGGCGGTCCGTCGCGCGACCCCGTACAGCAGCGCCAGCGTGTGCTCCGCGGCCGCGATCGTGTTGCCAGTGGGCGCGTTGACGACCGTGATCCCGGCCCGTGTGGCGGCCTCGAGATCGACGTTGTCGACGCCGACCCCGGCACGGCCGATGACGACCAGCCGGCTCCCGACGGCGATCAGCCCGGCATCGACCTGGACCTGGCTGCGGACGATCAACGCCTCGTAGTCGGGCAGCATCGCCGCCAGCTCGTCCCTGGTGCAGCCGATCCGCTCATCGACCTGGTGGCGGGCCGCAAGGAGATCGATCCCTTCGCGCGCGACGTCTTCGGCGACGAGGACCCTCACGCACCCGTCCCGGCGACGGCGAGGGCCGCGATCCCGTACGAGGCGAGGGCCGCGCGTTGGGCCGCCGCGACGGCCGCACCCGGCTCGACCGGCCGACCCCCCTCGAGTGACACGATCTCGAGCGTGCTGATGGCGCCGAGGATCTCCTCGAGCGTCACCGACCCCAGATGGCCGAGCCGGAAGATCCTGCCGGTCAGCTTGCCCTGGCCACCGGCCAGCACGAGGCCGCGACCCTTGGCCGCGCCGTTGAACGCCTTCCAATCGAGGCCGTCGGGGACGGTCGCAGCGGTGACCGTCCGCGAGTAATGGCGCTCATCGGCGAACAGTTCGAAACCGAGTGCCGCCAGACCGGCGCGTGTCGCCGCTGCGCAGGCCTCGTGCCGGGCGAAGATGTTGGCCGCGCCTTCGGCCTGCATGATGCGCAGGCCCTCGTCGACCTGGAAAGCGACGGCGATGGCCGGTGTGAAGGGGGTCTCGCCGCCCGCAGCTGCGTGTCGGTGTTCGCGCAGGTCGAGGTAGAAGCGCGGCATCGTGGCGCGTTCCATCGCCGCCCAGGTGCGTGGCGAGGCCGCGACCATCGCCAGACCGGGTGCCGCCATCCACGCCTTCTGGGAGCCGGTGACGACGACATCGACACCCCAGCCGTCCATCTCGAAGGGCACGGCCCCGAGACCGGACACGCTGTCCACGAGGATCAGCGCGTCGGGCGTCTCCTCGCGGATCGCCGCGGCCAGCTCCCGGATCGGGTTCATCACGCCCGTCGACGTCTCGTTGTGGGTCAGCAGCACGGCCTTCGTTCCGGGCAGCGCGCGGAGTCGTTCGCGGATCTCGTCGGCGTCCGCCGCGTAGCCCCATTCCGCGTCCAGCTTGGTGACGTCGGCGCCGTAGATCCGGGCGATCTTCGCGAACCGGTCGCCGAACGCGCCGATGCTCACGCCCAGAACGCGGTCGCCCGGTGAGAGCGTGTTGACGATGGCCGCCTCGAGCCCGCCGGATCCGGCCGTCGTGATCATCGCCACATCCGATGTCGTGCCGAAGAACGGCTTCATCCCCTCGATGATTCGCGAAAGCATCGCGGCGAACTCCGGCCCTCGATGGTTGATCATCTGGCGCGCTCCGGCGGCGCGGACGCTGGGCGGCAGGGCGGTCGGGCCGGGGATTCGGAGGTTGGGCTCGAAACGGTCCACGATGCGGGCTCCTGGTGACGGCGGGCGACGTGTCGATGGTGCCACATGGCGTGGTGGCACCGCCCCGCGGGCCTCGACGACCCAGCCTCGACACGTACCAGGAGCCGGCGTATCCTCGCGGCGACGGCGTCACCTCACGCCGAACCTCTCTGCCGGCACCCACGCTGCCGGCCTCGTGGAGGCAAAGGGGCTTCGCCTCGAGGTCGTCGGTTCGTGCCTGGCCACGGTCGGTGGCTCCGGAGCGTGGGTCCGGGCCGGCGGCCGGTCAGGAGACACACGAGATGACCACCGACAAGGCCCGCAAGCGGGCCGTCCGATCCCGTATGCAGAAGACCGGCGAGCGCTATGCCGCCGCCCGGCGACACGTCGTGCACGACGATGCCCAACCCGAGCTCCGACCGCGAGTCGCCGAGCCCGGCATGTCCGAGGCCGCGATCCTCAAGGGCACCGGCCGGAGCTGGGACGAATGGTTCCGGATCCTCGATGCCTGGGACGCGACGAGCCACACCCACACCGAGATCGCCCGACACGTGAACACCGAGCTCGGTGTCGATGGCTGGTGGTCGCAGTCGGTGACCGTCGGCTACGAGCGTGCCCGAGGGATGCGCGCCCCGAACCAGCGGCCCGAAGGCTTCGAGGTCAGCATTTCGAAGACCGTGGCGATACCGCCGCTGGAGGCATGGCGCGCCTTCGTGGAGCCGCGGCGCCGGGCGACCTGGCTCGATCTTCCGATGCGGATGCGGACCGGCACACGCACCATGGGCCGCTCCGCCCGGTTCGACGTCCCGTCGGAAGGGACACGCGTCAACGCGTATTTCGACGCAAAGGGCGATGATCGCTGCGTGGTCACGGTCACGCACGTCAAGCTCGCCGACGCAACGGACGTCGCGTCGCATCGCGCCGCCTGGAAGGTGCGCCTGGGACGATTGGCGGAACTTGCCACGCCCAAGGCTGTAGCAAGACGGGGTCGTCGGGCGTCTTGACCCGGACACCGAAACCCAGGAGCCGCCTTCCCATGGCCCGATCGACCCGCCGCACCCGCCGCCGCCTCCGACGCTTCGTGGCGGGTGCGCTGGTCGTCGCCGTCCTCGGCGCTTCGGTCACGACCCTCGCGATCGCGACCGACGCACTCGGGGCGGGGGAGAAGTGGCTCGCGGTCGTCAACCGGGTCGAGCGATTCCTCGCCGGCCCGGTGCCCGACCGACCGACACGCGCCACGGTCCTCGTCACCGAGCCGCCGGAGCCGACCCCCAGCGTGACGCCAGTCCCGGCCACCCTGGCACCGGGGGCCACGCCGTCGCCGACGCCGCTGCCGACCCCGCCACCGACGCCGGCGCCGAAGCGGGTGAAGATGGACGTCGACATCGTCGACGATCCCGACGCCGTGTTCGTGTCGGAGCTGCGCTCCGACTGGTGTGCCGTCGCCGGCGTCCAGTCGGTGCTGGCGGTGCTCGGGCTCGCCGACACGTCCGATGCGACGCAGCGCACGATCGCCAGTCGGGTCCACGAATGGGAGGCCTACTCGGACAGTCACAACGGGGAGTGGGGCCCCGGCGCGATGGCCCTCGCGCTCGACGCCTACGGCGCGCCGGGCTACGAGGTTCGGGCCTTCGAGACCATGACCGGCGCGTTGCGGGATGCCGGTGTCGCGATCGAGGAGACCCATTCCCCGGTGATCCTGCTGGCCTGGCGCGGCGCACACACCTGGGTCATGACCGGGTATCGCGGCGACGGCGATCCCGCCATCTTCAAGTACGCGAAGATCTCGGGGGCCTACATCCTCGACCCGTGGTACCCGCGGCTGTCATCGATCTGGGGCTACTCGAACCCACCCGGTACGTTCACCAAGTACGACGAGCTCCGGGAGAACTTCCTGCCGTGGAAGCGCCCAGAAGGCCACTATCCCGATCGCGACGGCCTGTACATCACGGTCACCCCGACGATCCCACGGAGCGGGACCGGCTAGATCCTCGGCGTGGCGCCCGGCGGTCGGGTCGTTGCTCGCCCGGCCACGACTCACAGTCCCGATTTCGACCAAGCGCGAGCCGACACCGACCCTCGAGCCCTTCGCGTGACTCCGGCGCTCGCTTCGGGCCCGAAATGCGGCATAGGTCAGGCTTCGGCTTCAAAACGGGCGTGACAGTCGCGTCGTCGCGACGGGCCAGCCCGAAAGGCCCCGGGACGCAGCGCCCTACCGGTCCGACGCCCCTGACCCCGGCCGCTTCGTCATCGCCCGGATCCGTCGGGCGAGGAAGATCGCCAGCAGCACGTCCTTGACGGCCATCCCGACCGCATAGCCGACCGGGATCGCGATAAGCCCGAGCGATGGGGCCAGCGCTGATGAAGCAGCGAGCACCGTCCCGAACCCGATGAACGACGCGATCACCTGACGGATCGTGTCGTGCGTCGCGTACAGCCCGCGCGATAGCGGGTACGCGAGCGCATCGAACGGCACCGAGATCGCGAAGGCGGCCACGATCGCGGACGTCGTCGCGACGTCTTCCGGGCCGAACCTGCCACCGCCGAGAAGGACGCGGACCAGGATCCCCGAGCCCACGAACAGCGCGATCGCGGCCAGCGTCGTCAGTGCGCCGATCGTCACGATATTCGTGCCGAGCACGGCGCGGAACGTCGACGGATCGCGGTCGGCGTAGGCCGCTGACAGCGTCGGGAAGACGGCAAGCGAGAACGCGATGCCGATCAGGCTGACCGGCACGACCTGGTAGTCGAGCGCGAAGTTGACCGCGCTCACGCCGCCGACCGCGATCGTCGAGGCCAGGGCGGTGAAGAACGTGAAGATCGCCGGCTCGATCGGGTGACTGGCCATCCGCGGAATCATCAGCCGGACAAACTCCCGGAACGCCGGTGTGCGCACACGGAAGGCGGGTCGCGCCCGGAACGACGTGCGTAGCGTCCCGATCGCCCGGACCCCGAGATGCACGCACGCCCCGGCGACGGCGCCCCAGGCCGTCGCCACGATCCCGAACCGCTCGGCGCCCAGCACGGTCCCGCCGATGATCCCGGCCGTGTAGAGGATCGGCGCCAAGGCATAGGACAGGAACCGCCGGTGCGCGACGAGGACCTCGCCGAGGCAGATCGAGGCAGCGAACAGCACCTGGCCGAGGCAGTTGATGCGGACGAGGGTCACGTACCGCTCGCGCGTCGGCCCGTCGAAGCCGGCGCCGATCTGGGTCGCGAGCCACGGCGCGGCCAGGGCGATCGCGACGATGGCCACCGTCATCACCACGACCGCGACCGTGAGCACGGTCCGGGCGAAATCGTTCGCCGCGTCCTCGTCGTCGCGGCGAAGGCTGCTGTAGATCGGGACGAACGGCGCCGTCAGCCCGGCCGCGACGAGGACATCGAGCGCGATCTCGGGGATCCGGAACGCGGCGTTGTAGGCATCCAGCTCCCTCCCGGTGCCGAAGGTGTTCGCGAGCAGTCGATTCCGGACGATGCCCACCAGGAAGTACACGAAGCTCAGGAACGAGAGGATCAGCGCGCCGCGCGGGAAGATCCGGTCGAGGATGGCGATGGGCGATCGCGTCACGCGCTTCCTCCTTGCGTCGCGGCGTCCGTCGCGATCTGGGCAGTGTGACGCCCAGCCCCGTCGGCTCGTGGCAGCCCGGCGTCGGTCGCCAGGCACCTCTGCCATGCTGGTGTGGATGTCCTCGCACCGCCTGACCGCCGCGCAGCCCCGCGAGCGGCCACGACGGATCCCCCTGTCGCACCGACGAGCGCTCGTCGCGCATCACACGCGACTCCAGCTCGTCCCGGGCGTGCCAGGCGTCCGTCTTCACCTCGCGCGTGAGGTCGCCCCGGTGTGGCGCGCCACGGAAGCGACCCTCGGGATCGCCGGCGCATCGATCCCGTTCTGGGCCTTCGCCTGGGCCGGTGGGTTGGGGCTTGCGCGCTTCATCCAGGAGCACCCGCACGAGGTCGATGGCAAGCGGGTCCTCGATCTCGCGACCGGAAGCGGGCTCGTCGCGATCACCGCCGCGCTCGCGGGCGCCTCGACGGTCACGGCCGCCGACATCGACCCGTTCGCCGAGGCCGCCGTCGGGCTCAACGCACGCGCGAATGGTGTCCAGATCGCGTTCACGGGTCGCGACCTCCTCGACGATGAGCCGCCCGAGGTCGACATGCTGCTCGCCGCCGATACCTGGTATGAGAGTCCGCTCGCCGAACGCATGCTGCCCTGGCTCAAGGTCGCGGCCCGGCGCGGCACGCCTGTCCTCGTCGGCGATCCGGGGCGCCGCTACCTGCCGGCCGACGGGCTCGTGCCGCTCGCGTCGTATGAGGTGGAGACGACAACACCTCTCGAAGATCGGCCCGTTCTCCGGTCGACCGTGTTCACCCTGGCCCCGGCCCAAGGCGTCACGGACGCGGGGCCAGGGCTGCAGACGCAGCGTTAGTTGTCGGCGTCGCGCTTCTCGGTCTCGGCGAGCCCGTCTCGACCGATCTGAGGCGGGCCGTTCGTGCCCGCTGTTACGCTCGGTCGATGCCGAACCGACATGACTTGCGTCGGCGCCGATGGGGATCGAACGCGATCGCTACCAAGTGTCAATCGGTCGGGCAGCGATCCTTGGACTGGTCGATCGTGTGTGGATGCCAGACGGCGCGTGGATGCACGGAATGATCGAGCAGGGCGCCAGCAGCGCGACCGGATCCCCAAGTGAAGTCATCGGCGCGGCTCGACGCGATCTGGTCCTCGCCAGCCTTGGTTTCGCAGTGTCGGGCCTGGGCTTCGGGATCGTGTATGGCCTTGCCGCCCGGCAGGCGGGATTCTCGCTCATCGAAGCGACCTCGATGAGCGTGTTCGTCCTGGCTGGCGCTGCACAATTCGCCGCCGTGGGCTTGATCGCCTCTGGCGCGGGCTGGCCATCCATCGTGTTCCTGACCGCGGTTCTGAATTCCCGGCACCTTCTCTACTCGGCTGCGATGGCACCGTGGCTTGGCGGTCGACCGCGCCTGGAACGAGCCGCCATGGCCCATGTCTTGACCGACGAGACGTTTGCCTTGTCGCTGGCGCATTTCCGACGGCTCGGCAGGACCGATGTCCGAGGCTTCTGGCTCGCGGCCGGGATCGACTGCCTCTCATGGCCGATCGCCACCGCGATCGGCGTGCTCGGCGGCCAGTTGATCGTGGACCCGGCTCAGTTCGGGCTCGACGTGGTTTTCCCGGCGGCCATGGGTGGCCTTGCGGTCACGCTTGCCACCGGTCGTCCGGAGGTGGCTGCCGCCCTCGCGGGGGCTGCGCTGGCGGTCGTGGGCGGGATCCTGGTGGGTCCGGCAGCAAGCATCGTCCTGGGAGGATTACTGGCGCCGATCGTCGGCCTGATGATCGAACGGGAAGGAACGCCGAGTCGATGACCGTCAATCTCGTCGGCCTGGCGTTGCTCATGGCTGCCGTGACCTATCCGTTTCGGGCGCTCCCTCTGTTCGCGCCCACGAAGGACCGCTTGCCACCCGTCGTCCAGCGGTATCTGGCTCTCGTCGGGCCGGCGGTTCTCGCCGCGCTTGCAGCCGGCAACACGGCCTTCGCCGAGGATGCCTCCGGGCGCAACTCCTTTCACCTGGGCATCGAGTGGATCGCTGTCGCGCTGGCAGTCGCCCTGATTGCCTGGCGGGGCAACGTGTTCATTGGCATCCTGGCCGCCGCGGTCCTGGTGGCGGTTGGTCGCGCTGTCATGGGAGCCTGACCCGCAGATCCGAGCTGACCGGCAAACGGGCTCAGCCGGCAGCGTCCTTCTTCTCGGTCTCGGCGAGCTTCTTGCGATTCTCCTCGCGGGTCCGCAGCAGGCCGGTTCCGGCGCCCTTCGCCACGTCGGGCTTGGGGAGCGTCGAGCGCTTGGCCTTCCCCGACGCGCGTTTCTCGGCCCGGGCATCCATCCGGTTGGCGATCGTCGCCTCGTAACCCTGGTCGGTCGGCAGGTAGTAGCGGCGGTCGCTGAGCTCGTCCGGCAGGTACTGCTGTTGGACGTCGGCCTCGTCGAAGTCGTGCGGGTATTGGTAGCCGACGCCGATGCCGTGCTGCTGCATGCGCCGGTTCGGCGCCTGGCGGAGATGGAGTGGCACGGACAGCGAACCGCGGGTCTCGACGTCGCCTGCGGCCGCCCAGTACGCCGACCCGGAGCGGTTCGACTTGGGCGCGGTCGCGATGTACGTGGTCGCCTGGGCGAGCGCGTA
>JBIOWA010000310.1:0-4492 GCA_044868045.1 Candidatus Limnocylindrales bacterium | reverse complement strand
GTCTCGATCGGCGCCTACCGACTGTACGCCAAACGGATCGACCGTCAGGTGATCCAAACCGACGCCAACCGGGCCACCCCCGCAAAGATGTACATGGACGGCGTCGATTTCGTGCCGACGAGCCGGTACGTGCTCTACGGCTACCACTTCAAGTCGATCGCCGCGGCCGGGCCGATCGTCGGGGTCATCACGGCCGCGAACCTGTGGGGATGGCTGCCGGCGATCATCTGGCTGATGGTCGGGGTGAGCTTCATCGGATGGGCGAGTGATTACAGCGCGATCATGCTGGCCGTCCGCAACGACGGGAACTCGCTCTCGGCGGTGGCTCACCGCCTGATCGCGCCGCGGACCCGACGGATCCTGTTCCTGTTCATCTTCTTCTACCTCCTGCTGATCGGCGGCGCGTTCGTCGGGATCATGGCGGCCATCCTGGCCGCGCGGCCCGACGTCCCGTTCGGCATCGTCGTGCTCGCCCTCGCCGGACTCCTCGCCGGATACCTGATCTATTCCAAACGCGCCGATCTGATCCGGGTCACGCTCGGGGTGGTCGCCGTGACGGTGATCGCGATGGCGATCGGCCCGGTGGGCGTCGACCTCGCGAAGGTGCCGACGGACTGGAGCAAGGGTCCTATCAGCGGTGCGGTGTTGTCCATCAACGACGCCGTGAACGGCGACCAGCCGCTCTATAAGGTGGTCGACCCGACGTTCGCGGATCCGCGGATCCCGCCGCCCGACCCCGAGACGGGAGAACGGCCGGCGACGCCAACGTTCGACCCCAAGACCGGGGAGATCTCGGTCTTCCCGAGCTTCCTGCTGTGGGTCGTATTCCTCCTGATCTTCAGCTACCTAGGCGCCAACCTGGCGATCTGGCGGTTCGCGCAGCCGGTCAACTACATCGGCTTCTGGATCACCGCGCTGACGATCGGCCTGGCGGCGATCGGTGCCGTGGTGGCGGCGTTCATCCATCCCGACGTGGCGAAGTTCAAGATCGACGCGTACACGACCTTCCAGGCATCGCCGATCGCCGGCCCGATCCAGCCGCTGTGGCCCATGCTGTTCGTGACGATCGCCTGCGGCGCGATCTCCGGGTGGCACTCCCTGATCGGCTCCGTCGGTACCGCTCGGCAGCTCGAATATGAGACCGATGCCCTCCCGGTCGGGGGCGGAGGGATGTTCTCGGAGAACGCGCTGGGGCTCCTGTCGCTGACCGCGGTCGCGGTCGCCGGCGGCGCCGGTGCGAGCGCCTTCGCGCTCGGTGTTGGGACGCTGCTACACGAAGTGACGTTCACGGCGTTGCCGGTGACCTTCGGGACGGCGCTGGGCTTCGGCGTGTTCGTCGTGATCGTGCTGACCGTCGTGCAGCTGGTGTTCCGGGTGATGCGCGTGACGCTCGGCGAGTGGCTGGGCGAAGCCTGGATGGGATTCAAGAACCAGCACGTCGCGACCATCGTCGGGATGATCGCGGTGGTGGCGCTCGTCCTATCCGGCACCTGGGTCTACCTCTGGCAGCTCTTCGGGGCCGCCAACCAGCTCCTGGCCGCGCTCAGCCTCCTGCTCGTTACCATCTGGCTCGTCTCCACCCGCCGGAACGCCCTCTACGCCGGCATCCCGATGGTGTTCATGTACGTGACGACCATCGCGGCGTCGCTCGTGACCGCGTTCAACCTGTACAAGACCATCGTGCAGGGAGAGGACGTGGCGGCGATCAGCCTGTGGGGCGCATGGGCGATGATCGTCGTTGCGTTGCTGCTGGTCGTCGCGGCGCTCGTCATCGCCTACGACGGGTGGCGGGCGTACCAGCGGTACCGCCTTGCGCCCGCCGCCGAGGAGGTTTCAGCGGCGCCGACCGGGTGAGGGATGCCGCGGTGGGGGCGACTCCGCCGCACGCGGGCCTTTCGTCCTGCGTTCAGCTCGCGGCCGTGCCAGCCAGGTCGACGACGGCTCGCACGAGCTCGTCGGCGTCAGCCGCATCGGGGTCCGGGGGGAGCACGTGCACCTCCACGTGCGGAGGCTCTCGACGCACCGACAGCCGCCAGACCCCACCGCTCGCCTCCACCAGGCGATGCAGGATGGGGCGGAGCGATTCGGGGCTCGAGCCGGGCGCATGGAACACGCGCAGGCCGGGCACCTGCCAATCCGCCGCGACCCAGGCCTCTTCGTCCAGCCCGCCGATCCGTTCCGATCCGGTCCATCCGGATGCGTCGCCGATCTCGAGCTCGAATCGGGGCGGGCGGCGCAGGCGCGCCCTGAAGATCAGGAAGTCCTTCCGGCCGTGGAACCGAGCGATCGCCCAGAACCACGGGACGTCGCGCGGCTCGAGCACCACCAGGACCGTGACGGCCGCGAATGGTTGTGCTGGGTCGACGATCGTGAGCTCGACGGCCGAGCTCCCCAGCCACCGGAGGGTGGTGCGTCGTCCGATGAGGGGGAGGCCGGTCTGCAACCAGCGAAGGAACCTGTTTCCCCGAGCGATGTTCTGCTGCGTCCCCCATGTGAACCACAGCATCACGAGAAGGATCAGCACGACGGCCAACGCGGTCCCTGCGGCGGGCAAGCTGACCGCTGCCATGTATCCTCCCGAGCCGAACGGCTTCGAGCGCGAATCTACACCGCCGATCGCGCCGAACGGACGTGGAGCAAGGCCAGCGACGGTGTCATGATGGGCCGGAGGCGAGCGATGGGCGAACCGACGGGCGGCGGACCAGCGGGGGGCACTCGCGCCCCGGCGCCCAGGCGCCTTCGCGATTTCCTCTTCGGTATGACGGGATATGAGTTCGCCCGGGAAGCGTTGGAGACCCGGGCCGCCCTGGAGACGATCTTCTTCGTCGTGACGGTTGGCGACATGGTGGGCGTGCCGGTGATGCCCCCGTTCTACTCGCTTCGGATCCTGCCCTATATCGTCCCCCTGACGGAGACCTGGCGCAGGCGCGTGCTCAGAGAACGCGACTTCACGGAAGAGCATCGGTTCGATCTTCACGGTGCGTGAGGGAGGTTGGTCGGATGGCTGACAGCGGGCGCAGCAACGCGGACGAGACGGAAGGCAGGACGCCGGAGAAGGATCCGCCGAGGGAAGCCGCCGGGATCCGAGGGTTCTTCAGCAAAGCTCGGAAGGTCACCTACGGCATGGCAGCCCACGACATGACACGCACGGCGCTCCGGACGCGCGGCAGCATGGAGCACCTGTTCATCCTGGTCACGATGGGCGACCTCGTCGGCGTGCCGATCCTGCCCCCGTACTACTCGCTCCGGCTTCTCCCGTACGTGGTTCCGCAGATCTCGACGTGGAAGCGACGGATGCTGCGCGAGAAGGACCTCACCGACGCGATGTTCTGATCGCGACCGAGGAAGGCATTGGGCATGAGCGGTGAGAGGCGTGGGGAGGAGGCACTCCCACGGACGCTGGGGAGCGGTTCGCTCGCCGCGGTGTTCCGCGAGCATCCGGAGCGGCGTTACGTGATGTTCGGCGGCAAGGGCGGGCTGGGTAAGACGACGTTCTCGGCCGCGACAGCGTTCTGGCTCGCCCAGCAGGGACACAAGGTGATGGTGTTCTCCGTCGACCCTCAAGCCAGCCTGTCCGACATCTTCCAGCGCGACATCTTCGGACAGGGCCCCGTGAAGATCATGGACAACATGTGGGCGCAGGAGATCGATGCTGACAAGCACATCGCCGAGTACCAGGACGAGATCCGCCAGAAGATCCTCGACATGTACGGCATGGAGAAAGTCCCCGACGAGATCGAGGACTACATCCAGGCCGCGTCGGCGGAGCCGGCGATGGAGGAGAGCGCGATCTTCGACGCCGTCGTCGACATCGTCGTGGGCGGTGAATACGACTACTACATCTACGACCTCGTGCCGCTCGGCCACGCGCTGTACTACCTGTCGATGGCGAAGGTCTACGACGAGTGGATCACCAAGATCACTCACCTCCGTGAGGAGATGCGCGACTATGAGGAGGTCGTCGCGAAGATCCGCCGCGAGGGCGAAGTCGAGGAGGACAAGATCCTCGGCGAGCTCCAGTACATCCGCGGCAGGATCAACGCCGCTTCGCAGATCCTGGTCGACCGCGAGAAGACGGCCTTCTTCTTCGTGGTGATCCCCGAGGAGATGGTGTTGGCCGACACCCGTCAGGCCGCCGAGATGTTCGCTCGGTTCGACGTGCCGATCGCAGGATATATCGTGAACCGCGTCCTGCCCGAGGAGTTGCTGACCGAAGGCGCGCCCACATTCCTGTCGAACCGCATCCGTATGCAGCGTCGATACCTCGAGCAGATCGACTCGAACCTCGGTGAACAGATCCTCGCGCGGGTCCCCGAGCTCGAGCGCGACGTGACCGGCCTCGACATGATCGCACGGACGGCCAAGATGCTGTTCAGGGAGTAAGCGAGGAGGACGCGATGGCGCAGGTGGCCGCAGAGAGGCACGCACTGGTCGAGACCTCGATGCGCGAGCTCGTGGAGCGGACCCCAGATCTGCGCTATGTCTTCTTCGG
>JBIOWA010000309.1:0-18146 GCA_044868045.1 Candidatus Limnocylindrales bacterium | reverse complement strand
CCCGGGCACCCGCCACGATCCGCCGGGCGGCGGTCTTCAACCCGGAGAACGAGAGATCGAACGAATCGCCCATCCAGGCCCGTGGGAACCTGACGTCGCGGGTGGTCGCCGCGGCGGCGGCGCGTTCGATGGCCGGACCGCCCGGATAGCCGAGACCGAGCAGTCGACCGACCTTGTCGAACGCCTCACCGGCGGCGTCGTCGACGGTCGTGCCGAGCAGCCGGTATGTCAGGTGGTCGGTCATCTCGGAAATGAACGTGTGCCCGCCGGAGACGACCAACGCCACGAGCGGGAAGACCGGTTCGGCCTTGGCCGCCTCGTCCTCGCCCGGATCGAGGAGCCACGCCGCATAGACGTGCCCTTCGAGGTGGTTCACCGCGATGAGCGGCTTGTCATGGACCCAGGCGAGGGCCTTGGCGAAATTGATGCCGACCAGCAGCGACCCGGCCAGCCCGGGACCATAGGTGACCGCGACGCCGTCGACGTCGTCCCACGCGACGCGCGCTCCGTCCCAGGCCTCGTCGAGCGTCGGGACGATCCAGCGCAGGTGCGCACGGGCGGCGAGCTCGGGCACGATCCCACCGGTCGGCGCATGCAGGGCGACCTGCGACGCGACGACGTTGCTGACGATGCGCCGACCACCCTCGCTGAGCGCGATCCCGGTCTCGTCGCACGACGATTCGACTGACAGCAGCAGCGGCCCGCTCACGCGCCGTCGTCCTCGTCGGGGCCGGTCGGTGCCGGGGCGGCGTCGAGGTCCGCCCGCAACCGCTCGATGCGCTCGCGCATCGCGGGCTCGGAGAGTGGGGTCGTGGTCATGATCAGCGCGTCCTCGTGGTCGTCGCTGTAGTAGCGCGGCCGCAGGCCGACCGGCCCGAAGCCGTACTTCTCGTACAACTTCCGGGCGCCGAGGTTCGAGAGGCGGACCTCGAGCGTGGCCTCGTGTGCGCCTCGGTCGATGGCCAGATCCAGGAACGCGAGCAGCAGCCGCTCACCGATCCGCTGGCGGCGCCACGCCGGGTGCACCGCGAACGTCGTGATATGCGCCTCATCGACCATCAGCCACATCCCGCCGTAGGCCGCGACGGTGTCGCCGGCCCGGGCGACGAGGTAGTGCGCGAGCCGGTTCGACTCGAGCTCGCTGCGATACGCGTGCGGCGGCCAGGGCGCGCTGAAGCTGGCCAGCTCGATGGCGTGGACGGCCGGCAGGTCCTCGAGCCGCATCGGCTCGACGACCAGCCTCAGCGGTGGTCGCGCGACCATGCGACGGTGTCGCTCGCGGCCCGAACGCCGCGGGGCAGGGTTACGTAGTCGGGGACGAGCGTCTCGAGCTCGTTGGTCGCGCCGCCGGTCCCGGCGTTCAGCTCGGCGAGGCGCGCCGCACCCAGCCGGATGAGTTCCCGTCCCAGGCCCGCGACGGCCCGTACCCCGCGCTCCAACGCCTCGGCGGACGCACGGTCGTCCAGATCGACGGCGACGAGCCGTTCGAAGGAGCGCAGGTCGGGCTCCGACCCTGCCGGCAGCGGCACGGCCGGCGAGCCGGCGCGGACGACGAGTCGATCCGTCGGCCCGGCCGGCAGCAGGAGCACCAACCGATCCAACCCAACGGCGGCCAGCAGCGCCTCGGCCGTCGAGACACCGACGAGCGGGATCCCGAGGCCGTGCGCCAGGCCTTTGGCGGTGGCGATCCCGACGCGCAACCCGGTGAACGCGCCGGGGCCCGTGCCGACCACGATGCCGGTCAACCTCGAGCGACGGATGTTCTGCTCGCCGAGGAAACGACCGATCGACGGAAGCAAGGTCTCCCCATGTCGATAGCCGGCCGTCCACGTCGAGACGCCGTCGACGACACCGTCCGGCGACCCGGTGGCGACCACGACCCGGGTCGTGGCGGTGTCGATCGCGAGGATCGCCGGGCGCCTGCCGTCATGCGTCACGCCACGGCCTCCACGTAGCGCCGGTATCGGTCGCTCGTTGCTTCGAGCGTGATCGAGCGCGGCTCGTCGCCGCTGCCCAGGATCCGGACGTCGATTCGTTCCGGCGGCAAGGTGTCGCCGAGGCGCTCGGGCCACTCGACCAGCGTAACGCCGGCCGACTGGCGCTCATCGAGGAGGCCGCCCTGCAGCGCGTCCTCGGCTCCGGCCAGGCGGTACGGGTCGACGTGGAACAGCGGCAGGCGGCCCTGGTACTCGGCCATCAGGATGAAGCTCGGCGAGGTGATAGTCTCGGTGACGCCGAGCGCGGCCCCGAACGCCTTCGCGAGATGGGTCTTCCCCGCCCCGAGCTCGCCCCACAGGCAGACGAGGTCGCCGGCATGCGCCACCGCACCGAGCGCCAGTCCGAGCGCGGTCGTGGCCGCGGGATCGGGGCAGACGACCGTGCGCTGCAGAAGGGTCGGGGTCGCCATATCGATCACCCGAACCGCTCGAGATCGCCGAGCGGCACGGCCACGACCGAGCCGTCCTCGAAGCGCACCGTGCCGGCCTCGAGATGGACGCCACCGTCGAACCGCCGCGGCCCGACGAGCCCGGCCCACGATCCTTCTCGACCGGACAGCTGCCCGGCCCGGATGCGCACGTGGTCGGGGCGCGGCGGCGGGACCTCGAGCTCCGGGAGGTCGAAGATCAACGTCGGCGGGTCGGCGACGACCGCGACCTCCTGTCCCTCCAGCGCCTCGAGGATCGCCATGACCGGCCCGGCCAGCGGGCGGCGGACGGCGCCCTCCAGCACGAGCACGGCGAACGGTTGGAGTCGGTGCAGTGCGGCGCGTTGGCGGCGCTCCGACGCGGCGAAGTCGCGCCGCTCCTTGCTGGCCAGGCCGGCGACGATGATCCCGCGCACACCCATGGCCCGGGCGCGGGTCAGGGTCTCGGCGTCGATCCGGGATCCCACGACGAGGATGTTGCCGGCCAGCCCGACATCGACCGAGCTGCTGCGCAGCTCGCCCTCGATCCAGGAGGCGATATGGAGGCGCCCACGCGTCGGACCGCCGAGCGTCACGATCCCCCGGACGGCGCGGCCGGTCGCCCGCACGACGATCGCTGTGCCGGGCCGCACCTCGCGGACGATCCCGGCCACCGGGCTGTCGATAGGCTCGTGGAACTCGCCGCCGGCCACGCGCCAGTGGCCGCGCCAGTCGAACAGCAGCTCACCGTCCACGATCCGGTCGCCGGGCTTTGGTTCCGACGTCACCGGTACGACGACGTCGCTCAGCCGCGCGTCGCGAACGCGTTCGATGATCGGCGAGCCGGCCACGACCGATTCGCCGGCCGCGACCAGCGCCCGGTCGCCGGGTGCGAGCGGGAACGTGACATCGATCGGGCCGTCGAGCAGGCGACGCACGCGGACGAGGCCGAGATCCGCCGGCGAGCCGTCCAGCAACGTCATGCCTCGGCTCCTGCCCAGAGCGACGCCTGCCACGCGGCCAGCAGGTCGCGCCGGCGATCGGCGCGGTCGGGCAGGCGCAACGGGACGTCGCGCAGGTCGACGAGCAGCCCGCCGAGCCCGCCTGCCACGTCGATCGCGAAGTGGCGTCCCTTGCCGCCGAGCCGGACGCGATCGCGGAAGCGGAACTCGGCCACCGCCGTCGAGCCGGGTGGCAGGTCGACGAGCTCGAGGCCACCCGGCGACAGATCGAGCTCGTTGCGGCCGTCGGCGGCGTGCACGACGACACTCCCCGCGGAGCGCCCGGCCCGCAGCCCGGCGGGTGTCACGACCGTGCCGAGCGGCGCCAACAGGTCGTCGACCAGGTCGGCCATGAGCAGCCGTCGTTCGCCACGGTCCGGGATCGCGCCGAGCGCGCCGAGCAGACGAGCATGGTCGAGGGCGTACTGGCTCGCACCGGGGCGACGGATGACGTCGATGTGGGCCAGCGCCACGGCCGGTGGCGGCACCGACGACCAGACACCGCAGGCGACGACGACCAGGTCCGGCACCGGGGCGTTGTCGAACATGTGGGTCGCCGCCGCGAGGCGAACGAGCGCGGCGCGTGTCGCCGCCATCCGCAGCTCGGCGCCCTCCCCGGCCCCATCGGACCACGGTGCGATCCGTAATTCGCGCATCCGATCGCGGATGCGGTGCCGGTCCGCCGGCACCGTCGACCAAACGAGGACGCCGTCGACGATCGCGTCGTCGGGGTCGTCCGGGGCGACGGCCGCCTCGGGCACGACGGCCAGCCGGACGGTCGACGGCTCACCGCCGGCGCCGGGTGCCGCGACCGCGCGCATCGCGGCGTCGTGACCCAGCACGATCGCCTCGATCCGCCGGTCGAGGACTTCGGCCAACGCCTGGGTCGCCGGCCCGAGCGCCCGGCGTGGGTCGTCCGCCGGGAGCGCCAGCTCGAGCAACAGGTTGCTGAGCGGGTCGACGCCGTCCGTGACCTCGCCGCCGAGGCCGATCGCGGCGGGCGCCAGAACGATCTCGCCGGGTCGGCTGCCGACGTCGCCGAACGCCTCGAGACCCTCGGACATCGACCCCGACAGGACGATGGGGAGCTCCGGACGGCGCACCGCCACGGCTGCCACGAGCGCCGCCAGCTCGCGGATCGCGCTGCGCTCGTCCGCTCGCGGCGGATCGGCGGCGCCGACCAGGATCGCCTCGACGTTGTGCTCGAGGAGCAGTCGCGACATCGCCAGCGGGTCGGTCGACTCGGCGCTCGCACCTGCCGGACGCCAGCCGCTGCGGGCCGCGGTCGCCGCGAGGCCGGCCAGGGTTCGCTCGGCACCGGCCACCACCGCGAGCCGGCGTGGACGGCGGCTCCGCACCTCGAGTCGCGGCAGCGCGTCGGGCTCGATGTCCAGGATGCCGAGCGCCGCGGCCAGCCGCGGATCGGCGATCCGTGCGCGGGCCACCAGGACGCCGATGGCAGGTCCGATGTCGCCACCGGCCGGCACGGCGAGGTTGCCGATGAGGCGCCACGCGCCCCCCGCCCGCCCGATCAGGGCGGCGGACACGGTCGCGGCCCCGTGATCGACGATCAGGAAGGCGTGCGGTTGGGGTGTCGTCACCGTCTGATGCTACCCGGAGTGGACGCCGAGGGGCCCGTGACGTCGGGCGCGCGCGCCGGGGCCTCAGCGATCGTGGGTCGCGAGCTCAGCCGTCCCAGACGAGCTCGTCGTCGAGCTCCTCGAGGCGAGCGATCAGCAGCTCGATCCCGGTCTCGTCGGCGAGGATCTCGCTGGCCGAGGCGAGATCGCCCCCGAACACGCCACGCAGCACGGGATCGAAGAACAACATCGCGTTGGCTCCGAGCGCCCGATACGGGCGGCTGGCCTCGAGGAAATGGACCGCGGACGATGTCAGGCCGCGCAGCTGGATCTCGCGAGCCACCTGCTCGACGAGCTCGTTGCGCTGCTCGTCCATCGATGGGTTGGGGAAGCTCATCGAGGGCCGCCGGTGCCATTGGTCGCAACGCCGCCCTCGATGGCGGCGTGGAACGCCTCGTAGGCGGCCGCGCCGCGGAGGGCGAACGTGACGTGGTCGATCTCGGGCGAGCGCGTCAGCTCGTCACGGACGGTCTCGACCGTGATCCGGGCCGCCTCGTCGAGCGGGAATCCGCCCACGCCGGTCCCGAGCGCCGGGAAGGCGACACTCCGGGCCTCGATCTCGCGGGCGCGCGCCATCGCGCTGCGCACGGCGGCCTCGATGACCGGCCCACTCGAGCGGCGGTCGCGGTCGAGGGACACCGCATGGATGACGGCGCGCGCGGCAAGCGAGCCCCCCGGCGTCACGACCGATTCGCCGAGCGGGACCGGCGCCTGGCGGACGGCGGCGAACTCGATCGCGTCACCCCCGGCGCGCTTGATGGCGCCGGCGACACCCGTCGACATCCACAGCGACAGGTTCGCGGGGTTGACGATCGCATCCACTTCGAGGTCGCAGATATCGCCATTCCAGAGCTCGATGCGCGCCAACTAGCCTCCCCGCTCGGTGAGCGTCCGCAGGCCGACCGCTCCGGCTGCGGCATGGTACACCCGGGGCAATCGCCCAGCCATCTGGACTACGACCTCCCACGTGTTCGTGGTGCGCAGCTGCGCCAGGTCCTCCGCGCTGATCCGATCGCCGCCCTGCGATCCAAGCAGGACGAACTCGTCGTCGAGACCGACCGGGGTGCCCGGCACGTCGGTGACATCGAACATCACCGCGTCCATCGTCACGTTGCCGACCAGCGGGACGCGCTGCCCGCGGACGAGCGCCTCGGCTCGATTGGCGTTGGCCCGGGCGTAGCCGTCGCCGTATCCGAGGGCCAGGGTCGCGATCCGGCTCGGCCGCCCCGTCGTGAAGGTCGGCCCGTAACTGACACCGTGGCCGGCCGGCAGGTCGGCCACCCGGACGGGCCGGGCGTGGAGCGACATGACCGGCTGGAACGCGGCTCGGCCCGGCTCGTGCAACGTGCGGCCGGCGAACTCGTCGGGCACGATCCCGTAGATCGATAGCCCGGGCCTGACCCCATCGAACCCGGCCACGCCCGTCAGCAGCCCGCCGCTCGCCGCGACGTGCCGGGGCGGCAGCGGCAGGCCCGCCTCGCGGAGCGCCTCCGCGGCGTCGTCGAACCGCCCGAGTTGTCGGGCGGTGATCTCCGCGTCGTCGCTGGCCTGAAGGTGGGTCCAGATGCCGCCCAGCTGCGCCGCCGGGGAGGCCGCGATCCGCTCCGCGAGCGCCACTACCTCCGACGGGTCGACCCCACCGCGACCCAGGCCGGTCTCGACTTCGATCTCGACGCTGAGGCGATCCGCGCCGGCCGTGCCCGCGCAGCCGGCCTCGACCGCGGCAAGGAGCGGCCCGACCGTGGCCACGTCGCCGGCAGCGACGGTGATCCGCTGGCGGGCGGCCTCCGGCCCGAGCTCGGGCGGGATCGCGTACATCACCCGGATCGGCAGCTCGAGTCCGGCGGCCCGCAGCTCCATGGCCTCGTCCATCGTCGCGACACTGAGCCCGTCGGCCCCGGCCGCGGCGAGGGCCTTCGAGATCGGCACCGCCCCGTGGCCGTAGGCGTCGGCCTTGACGACGGGATGGACCGGTGCGCCGCTGGCGAGGCCGCGGAGGACCGCCAGGTTCGCAGCGAGCGCATCGAGGTCGAGTTCGAGCAAGGCCAAGCGCGGCAGCGGCGGCAACCCGGCGGCGGCGAGCCGTGCTTCGATCATCGGGCGGGGCGTGACCGTCACGCGGGTGTGGGGTCGGCTGCCTCCGGCGGGCCGGCCGGCTCCCGGACGCGGAAGCCGAGTCGTTTGCTGCTGCTCCTTCGCTCGGCCAGCGCGGAGAGCCGCCGCCGGGCGACCGCCAGCCCGTCCGGCAGGTCGGAGGCGAGCAGCCCGGCGTCACCGAATCGCTCGCGGAGCGCGTCGCCGGCCGTGCCGTGCAGGTAGACCCCGAGGCGCGCCGCGGAGAACGGGGCGAGGCCCTGGGCGAGCAGCGAGCCGATGGCTCCGGCGAGCACGTCGCCGGTGCCGCCGGTGGCGAGCGCCGGATTCTCGAACGGCGCGACCACGACCTCACCCTCGGGCGAGGCGATCACGGTCCGGGCGCCCTTGAGGACGACGACCTGGCGCCAGGTCGTCGCGGCATCCTTCGCCGCGGCCACGCGAGCCTCATCGTCGTCGTTCAGGTCGCCGTCGGCGGTCGCGTCGATGCCGCTGCCGGCCCGAAGCCGGCCGAACTCCCCGGCGTGCGGGGTCAGGACCGCCGCGCGACGATCGCCCTCCCACCACGCGTCCATCGAGGCGAGCGAGCGGAGCGCCTCGGCGTCCAGCACCAGCGGCGGCCGCGGTTCGTCGGGCACGCCGGCGATCAGCTGGCGGACGAGCTCGGCCGTCGCGAGACCCGGCCGCAGCCCGGGGCCCACGACCAGCGCGTCGTGCTCGTGGTCGAGGATGCGCGCGAGCGCCGGCTCCGGGTCGATCTCCTCCACGTCGTCCTCCGGAAGGGCCATCGTCGTCGCCTCGATCACCTTGGCCGCGAACAGCGGCTGGAGCGTCTCGGGCACGGCGAGGGTCACGAGGCCGACGCCCGTCCGGCCGGCCGCGCGGCACACGAGCAGGGCCGCCCCCGCGTAATCGAGCGAACCGGCGATGACCAGCAGCTTGCCGAACGATCCCTTGTGGCCGCGTGCCGGTCGCTCCGGGAGCAGCGCCACGGCCGCGTCCTCGTCGAGCCGGACCGCTCCGGTCGGCCAGGGGCGCTCGTCGGACGCGCCGTTCCTGGACGCTGTCGCCTCATCCGCCTGGCGCCCGAAGCCGAGCGCGCGTCGCTCAGGCACGGCTGGGGCCTCCGGTCCTCGACCGCGCCGACCCGGCGTCCGGAGCATCCGAGGCGAGCGCGGCCGCGCCGTACGTTTCGGCCTGGACCCGCAGCCGTTCGATCCGGGCGAGGATCCTCCGCTCCCGGTCGTCGAGCCGCTCCTCGATGTCGGGCGGGAAGAGGTACCTGCCGCCCGCCGACCGGACGCCGAACGCCATCGCGACCGCGTAGTCCGATTCATGGGTGATCGACACCGCGATCCGGCCCATGCCGAGCTGCTCGGCACGAGCCGCGGCGCGGCCGTGGAGGCGGACCGCCGGCTGACCGGTCGGCAAGCGCTCGATCTCGATGTCACGCCAGCCGATGCCACGCACGCCCAAGCCGAGGACCTTCGACACGGCTTCCTTCGCCGCCCAGCGACCGGCCATGGTCTCGGGTCGATCGCGCACGTACCGTCGCTCGGCCGAGGTCAGGACCCGGTTCGTGAACCTCGCCCCGAACCGCTCGAGCGACGCACGGATCCGGTCGACCCGGATGATGTCGATCCCGAGTTCGGTCATCGCATCGGGAGCCCGGGGCAACTCAGTGCTCACCGTCCCTGCCTATTCGACCGTGACCGACTTCGCCAGGTTGCGCGGCTGATCGACGTCCGTGCCCCGCGCGATCGCCACGTGATAGGCGAAGAGCTGGAGCGGGATGATCGCGAGGACCGGACTGAGCGCCTCGTGCGTGTCGGGGACCCAGCAGATGTCGTCGGCGATGCGTTCGATCCCGGCATCGCCCTCGGTGGCGACGGCGATCACCCGGGCGTCGCGGGCGCGGCCCTCCATGACGTTCGAGACCAGCTTCTCGTAGACCGCCGAGCGCGTGGCGACCGCAACGAGCGGGCATTCTGCGTCGAGCAGCGAGATCGGGCCATGCTTCATCTCGCCGGCGGCATAGCCCTCGGCGTGGACGTAACTGACCTCCTTGAGCTTGAGGGCACCCTCAAGCGCGGTCGGGTAGGTGTAGCCGCGCCCGACGAACATGAACCCCCGCGAGTTGACGTACCGCCGCGCGAGATCGGCGACGCCGGAGGCGTTCTCCAGCGCCTGCGCGGCGGCCGCGGGCAGGGCGCGCAGCGCGGCGCCGAGCTCCTGTTCCTGTTCGAGACCCAGGGCACCTCGCGACTTGGCGATGGCCGCGGCGAGGATGACGAGCGTCGTGACCTGGGCCACGAACGTCTTCGAGGCGGCGACCGCGATCTCCGGCCCCGCCTGCAGGAACAGCACGCGATGCGCCTCGCGGGTGATGGCGCTGCCCACCGTATTCGTGACCGCGAGGATCGGGGCTCCGCGTTCCCGGGCGAGCCGGGTGGGCGCGATCGTGTCGGCCGTCTCACCCGACTGCGTCACCGCGATCACGAGCGTCTTGCCGTCGATGGGCGGCGGGCTGTAGCGGAACTCCGACCCGACCGTCGCCCGGGCTGGGATGCCGATCCAGTCCTGGATGGCAGCCGCACCGACGAGCGCGGCGTAGTACGCGGTCCCGCACGCGACGAGCTCGACGCGTTCGATCGTGCCGAGCGTTTCCTCGAACCCCTCGAGCTCCTCGAGCCAGATGTGGTCGCTGCGCGTCACCCGCCCGGCGATCGCCTGGCGCAGCGACTCGGGCTGCTCGTGGATCTCCTTGAGCATGAAGTGTTCGTAGCCGCCCTTCTCGGCCGCCTCGGGCGTCCAGTCGATCGTCGTGACGGCGCGCTCCTGGGCCGTACCGGCCACGTCCGTGATCGTCACGCCCGACGGCCGCAGGTCGGCGACGTCGCCGTCCTCGAGGAAAACGACGCGATCGGTGTGGGCAAGGATCGCCGCGACGTCGCTGGCCAGGAACGACTCCCCTGCGGCGAGGCCGACCACGAGCGGCACGTCCTTGCGGGCGCCGACCAGCCGCTCGCCCTCCCCGCGGTGCATGACGGCGATCGCGTACGCACCCTCGACCGTGGCCAGCGCCGCGCGAACGGCATCGGCGAGGTCGCCCTGGTATGACTCCTCGATGAGGTGGGCGAGCGCCTCGGTATCGGTCTCCGAGGTCAATCGATGACCGCGCGACTCGAGCCCGTCGCGGAGCTCCCGAAAGTTCTCGATGATGCCGTTGTGGATGACCGTGATGTCGCCCGTGCAGTCCTGGTGGGGGTGGGCGTTGAGGTCGTTCGGGCGCCCGTGCGTCGCCCAGCGCGTGTGGGCGAGGCCGATCGCCGCATGCGGCGTCCGATCGGCGATCGCCGCTCGCAGGTTGGCGAGCTTGCCCGCCTTCTTCTCGACGAAGAGATCGCCGCCGTCGTCGACCAGCGCGATGCCCGCCGAGTCGTAGCCGCGGTACTCGAGGCGGGCCAGGCCTTCGATGAGGATGGGACCAGCCTCCCGGGGTCCCGTGTAACCCACGATGCCGCACATAAGCGTTGGATCCTCGGTCGGATGGCTTGCAGGAGCGTCGCCTCCGCCCTCGGAGAGGCCGGTGCCGTCAGGCGACCCTCCGCGCTACAGACTGAACGAAGATCAACGCGAAACTAGTTTAGACGCTCCCCTGCGAGGGTCGCGAGCGCGTCGGCCAGCTCCTTGACCAGGGCCTCGTCGGGCCCTTCGACCATCACCCGCAGCGCGGGCTCCGTGCCGGAAGGCCGGACGAGGACGCGTCCCGCTCCACCAAGCCGGGCCGTCGCATCCGCGATCGCCCGCCGGAGGGTGGGATCGCCCTCCCACTGGTCCTTGTGACGCGCCTTCACTGCCCGCTGTTGCTGCGGCAACAACGGGATCGCCTCGGCCAGTGTGGCCAGCGCCGCGTTGCGTTTGGTCATCACGCGCAGGACCTCGAGCGCGGTCACGATCCCATCGCCCGATGTCGTGTGCTCGAGGACGATCACGTGGCCGGACTTCTCGCCGCCGAGCATCGCGCCCGAGACCTGCATGCCCTCGAGGATGTACTTGTCGCCGACCGGCGTGCGGACGACCTCGCCGCCGGCAGCCTCGACCGCGGTCTGGAGTCCGCCGTTGGACAGCACCGACACGACGAGCCCGCCCGGCAGGGCATCCCGGGTCAGTCGCTCGAGAGCGAGGATCCCGAGCACCTGGTCGCCATCGACGATGCGTCCCTGGTCGTCCACGGCGATCAACCGGTCCGCATCGCCGTCGAGCGCGAAGCCCACGTCGGCGCCACGCTCCGCGACGACCCGCGCGAGTGAGGCCGGCGCGGTCGCCCCGGCGTCGACGTTGATGTTCACCCCGTCCGGCTCGACGTTGATCGCCTCGACGCGCGCTCCGGTCGCCTCGAGAATCTGGCGACCGATCGGCCCGCCCGATCCGTTCGCGCCATCCAGCACGATGTGCAACCCGCTCGCGTCGATCGACCCGGCGAGTCCGAGTCGGTGCTGTCGATAGGCCTCGACCGCGTCTTCGGCGGCGATCCGCCGACCGAGCTCGGCATTCCCGACGCCCCCGAGCTCGCCCTCTCGCCAGATCAGTGCCTCGAGCTCGTCCTCGATCGCGTCGTCGAGCTTGAGGCCCTCGGAGTCGAGCACCTTGAGGCCGTTGTCCTCTGCCGGATTGTGTGACGCGGAGACCATGATGCCTGCCTGATACGGCCCGCTCCGTGCCAGGTAAGCGAGCGCCGGAGTGGGGACGACGCCGACCACATGGACGTCGACGCCGAGGCTGGTCGCGCCGGCCACGATGGCCGATACGAACATATCGCCCGAGCGGCGGGTGTCCTGCCCCACCACGATCGCACCCCCGGGCTGGGCGAGCCGTTTGGCGGTCGCGCGGCCGAGGCCGAACGCCACGGGGGGCTTCAGGTCGACGTTGGCGACTCCGCGGATCCCGTCCGTGCCAAAGAGGCGTCCCACGACCGGATCAGCCGCCCGCAGCCGGGCTCGAGGTCGCCTGCGCGACCGTCACCGCGACCCTCGGCGGGCTGGCCGCGACCAGCGTCACACCGGCCGGCAGGTTGGCCGTGGCCGCGACCTGGGACGTTCCGGGTCCGAGCGCGCTGACATCGAGATCGACGACGAGCGTCGACGCGATCAGTCGATCCAGGTCGGCCACGCTGCCGCCGACCGTGATCAGCACGCGGTCGACGTCCGTGGTGTAGTCGAACCCCGGCCTGGCGCCGACCATCCGCAACCCGACCTCGAAGCTGCGGGATGCGGTCACCGCGCGGACCACGATCGACACGCGGACGTTCTGGACGTCGAGCGCGACGACGCCGGTCGGCAGCACGAGCGGCGCATCGACCTCCTGGGATGAGGAGAAGCCGCTGACCGAGATCGGGGCGGTATCGATCGTGAGGAGTGCCTGGAGCTCGTCCACATCCCCCTCGACCGTGACGAACCGAGGCGACACGCTCGCGGCGGACAGCTCGAAGCCGGCCGCTGGCGTGCCCGTGATCTGCGGGCTGATCGGGAGCGTCTTCGACAGGCGATCGGAAAAGACGGGGATCGTCACGCGGGCTGTCGTCGGCTCCAGGCGGACCTGGGCGACGGCGTTGCCGATGTCGTCGACCGCGACGAGCTCGACGTCCTGGTCGACGTCGATCCCAGACGGCTGGATCTGCACGCTGGCGCGGGCAGCGACGACGCGACTGATGACCGACGCCGGCCCGATCACCTGGACCTGCCGGGGACTCACGGTGGTGGTGCCGACCTCGAGGTTGGTCGGCACCTCGCCGCGGTCGACCTCGACCTCGACGGT
Organism: Candidatus Limnocylindrales bacterium; assembly: GCA_044868045.1. Taxonomy (GTDB): domain Bacteria; phylum Chloroflexota; class Limnocylindria; order Limnocylindrales; family CSP1-4; genus SPCO01. The sequence goes on along the minus strand of JBIOWA010000309.1, from coordinate 5,190 downwards.
CCTGGTTGCGATACGATCGAGGTCGACGGTCACGACCTGGGGCTCGAAGCCGAGGACCGTTACGCGCTGGTCGATCGAGCGCAGCTGCACGGGGACGCTCTGGGGGCCGCTCCCCGGCTCCACGTCGGAGAGGTCCACCCACGCCTCGAAGTCCGACGCGATGGGCTGGACGCCCGACGGAGAGAAGTAGCGGATCTCGGTCACCGGCCGGATGGTCTTGAGCAGGAACGTGTTCACGGGCTGCTCACGGATGTCGACCGGGACGACGCCGGTCAGCGTCGCGCTGCTTTGCGACAGGACGAGCCCGCCGTAGAGGAGGGTGGCGAGTCCGACGGCTGCGAGCTTGAGTGGCCAGTTGTGGACGAGGATCCCGAGGACTCGGGTCACCGCGGCGCCCGTACGGCCGATGGCGACGCGGACTCACGCGGCGATCGCCAACCACCGAGGGCGCGGCGACGACGACCCTGGTTCGGATCGAGAAGCATGCGGATCGTCCGGGCCAGCTGTGATTCGTTCAGGTTGCGCACGATGCGCGCGCGTTCGACCAGGCTGATCTGGCCGTTCTCCTCGGACACGACGACGACGATCGCGTCGGTCTGCTCGGCGATTCCCAGTGCAGCCCGGTGACGGGTCCCGAAGCGCTCGGTCTGGACGGTGGTCTCGGCGAGCGGCAGGAGCGCGCCGGCAGCGAGGACGGTGTCCCCACGGATGATCAGGGCACCGTCGTGGAGGGCGGTCCGCGGCGAGAAGATCGTGCGGATCAGGTCGGCGGAGATGTCGCCGTGGATCATGATCCCGGTTTCGGCCGTGTCCTCGAGCCCGGTCTCCCGCTCGAAGACGATCAGTGCGCCGTGACCTTCGGCCGACAGCTCGGCGGCCGCTTGGGCAACCTCGGACGCGACATGGTCGACGACCCGCGAGTCGGCGCCGTACAACATCCAGCCGAACGAGCCGACGCGACCGATGCGGTCGAGCGCCCGGCGGATCTCGGGCTGGAAGATCACGACCAGCGCGAAGAGGCCGACCACAGCGCCACCCTGCAGGATCCGGGTGAGGAGCTCCAGCCCGGCGGCGACCGCCAGGACGTAGACCACGATGAGGACGCTGACGCCGATCACGAGGCGGACGGCGCGCGTTCCGCGGATCAGGATGAAGAGCCAGTAAATGAGAAGGGCGGTGATTCCGATGTCGACGAGCGTCGTCAACCGGACCTGTTCGAGGATCGATCCGAGGAGCTCCGACATCTTCCGATTGAGTGTAGCATCGCGCCCCGGCCGGCCCGGCCTCGGCGGGTCCTGTCGCTGGCTCTGACGTCAGGCGCAGATGGCCTCGAGGCGCGGATCGTCGGGCACCCTCGTGGCGAGCTCGCAGATGCGCTCGCGTGCCGACCCGTCCTCGCTGAGATCCACGAGTCGGGTGAGTAGGACGAGCTTGTCCGCGGCCACCGACCGCCAGCCCCGGTCGAGGTAGAGCTCGGCGAGCGCGAGGTGCAGGTCGGGGTCGGCCGGGTTGGTGGCGAGGGCGAGGTAACAGGCGTCGATCGCCGCGTGGAGCTGGCCGGCCGCTCGATGGCCCCTCGCGGCGGCGAGGGCGGCGTCCCTGGTGGCCTCGGCGTCACCTCGCTCTGCCGCATCTTCGACGGCAGCCATCGCGGCAGCAGCGTCGAACGGCGGGGGTGGCGGTTCCGGAGGCGGGGCCTCCTCCCCGATCGGACCGCGCAGCAGCGTCTCGGCGCTGTCGATCGCGTCGCGCGCGGCTTCGGCCGCTGCGGGATCGGCGAGGAGCCGATCGACCATCGCGCGGAGCGCCGCGCGACGACTGCGCGATTCCGCGAGGTCGAGCGCATGCCGGGCGGCATCGACGCCGTCGGCCGACCGGCCGGCGTCGTCGAGCGCCAGGGCCAGCCGATCGAGCGTCTCGGCGGCGTTGAAGCGATCGCCGATCGCCAGCAGGGCGTCGGTTCGGCCACGGAGTGCCGGCTCGTCGGTCGGGGCCCGGTCGAGCGCCTTGTCGAAGGCGGCCACGGCCTCGGCCGATTTGCCCAGCCGGACGAGGACCGACCCGATGCTGACGAGCGGCAGCGGCCGGTCGGGCGCGAGGCGGGCGGCCTCGCCGTATGCCTCGAGGGCTTCGTCGTAGCGCGATCGCTGGGCGGCGACGTGGCCGCGGCGCAGGGCGTCCTTGTAGCGCTCGTACAGGGCGTCGGTCACGCGTCACCCCCGAGTAACTCGACGAGCAGCGCCTTCTGGACGTGCAACCGGTTCTCCGACTGCTCGAAGATCAGGCTCTGTGGGCCGTCCATCACCGAGGACGCGATCTCCTCGCCGCGGTGTGCCGGCAGGCAATGCATCGCGACCGCGTCGCGCCCTGCCGCGGCCATCAGCGCGTCGTCGACGCGATAGCCTGCGAAGGCATCGCGACGCTCTTCAGCCTGGGCTTCCTGGCCCATCGAGGTCCAGGCGTCGGTGTACACCACATCGGCGCCGCGGACGAGCTCCGTCGGGTCCTGGCCGAAGACCAGCCGGGCGCCCGTCGCGCCGGCGCGTTCCTCGGCGAGCGCGACGATGCGCGGATTCGGACCGTAGCCGACCGGGTGCGCCAGCCGGACCTCAATCCCGAACGCCGCCCCGAGCAGGGCCAGCGAGTGGTAGACGTTGTTGCCGTCGCCGACGAACGTCAGCACGGTCCCCTCGAGCCGGACGAACCGTTCGCGGATCGTGAACAGGTCAGCGAGCGCCTGGCACGGATGTTCGCGCAGGGTCAGGCCGTTGATCACCGGGATCGAGGCCTGGGCGGCCAGCTCGGCGACGACCTCATGCGGCCCGGTGCGCGCAACGATGCCGTCGACGAAGCGCTCGAGGTTGCGGGCGACGTCGCGGACCGCCTCGCGGGCGCCCATCACGATGTCCTCGGTCAGGTAGATCGCCGCGCCGCCCAGCTGGGTCATGCCGGCCTCGAACGTGACGCGAGTGCGGAGGCTTGGTCGCTGGAACAACATCGCCAGCGTGCGCCCGGCGAGGGGCGGTCGCAAGTGCCGGCGGTTGGCGCGGAACTCGTCCTTGAGCGAGGTCGCCGTCGCGAAGACGCGCTCGACCTCGGCGCGCGACAGATCGGCGGCGCTGAGCAGGTCTCGGCCTTGGAGTGTGACGGGCGGGTCCTCGACGGCGCTCATCCACCCACTCTAGCGGGCCACCTTCGGGTGCGACCAGACACCCGTCGGGCTAGGACGTCAGCGCTTGGTGTACTGGGGGGCCTTGCGGGCTCGCTTGAGTCCGTACTTCTTGCGCTCTTTCATGCGCGGATCGCGCGTAAGCAACCCGGCCTGGCGGAGCGGCAATCGGTTGGCATCGGCATCGACCTCGAGCAGCGCTCGCGCGATCCCGTGGCGGATGGCCCCGGCCTGGCCGGTGACGCCGCCACCCTCGACCTTGATCATCGCGTTGAACCGGCCCTCGGTGCCGGTGACCCGGAACGGCAGGCGGACCTCCGCCTCGTTGACCGCATTGCCGAAGTGTTCGTCGAGCGATCGACCGTTCACGACGATCTCGCCCTCGCCCGGCAACAGCCGGACGCGCGCGATGGCCGTCTTGCGGCGGCCGGTGCCGGAGTAGAAGGCGGGGATGGACATGATCTGCAGGCTCCTCGTCAGGCGAGCGGCTCAGGCTGCTGCGCCTGATGCGGATGGTCGGCGCCGGCATAGATCTTCAGCTTGCGGAGCTGCTGGGCGCCGAGTCGGTTGTGCGGCAACATCCCTTTCACGGCCCGGCGGATGACCTCTTCAGGCCGCCGCTCGAGCAGGTGACCGAGCGTCTCCTGCTTCAAGCCCTGCGGGTAGCCGCTGTGGCGGATGTAGACCTTGCTCTCGAGCTTGTCGCTCGTGACGGCGATCCGTGCCGCATTCAGGACGATCACATGATCGCCCGAGTCGAGGTTGGGCTGATAGGTTGGCTTGTGCTTGCCTTCGAGGACGCGCGCGATGCGCGAGGCGAGCCGACCCAGCGTCGCGTCGGTCGCGTCCACGACATACCAGCGTCGCTCGATCTCATTCGCCCGGACCGTATGGGTCTTCGCGTTCATCGTTCCTCGTGTTCTCCGTTGTCTTGGTTGCCGGTTCGCCGCCCGATGGCGACGTGCCGGAGGCACAGGCCCTTCGCCGGGGCCGCGGCGCCCTTGCGGGCCGATCCCGGGTCGGCGAGTGCCGCCCGGACCTGTTCGATTCCTGCTGTTCCGAGACCGACCTCCAGGAGGAGGCCGACCATCCGCCGGACCTGTCCCCGCAGGAACGAGTCGGCCCGGACGTCGATCGTCACGTACCGACCTGATCGGCGGACCCGGACCGCGGTCACGGTCCGGACCGTGGACCGGTCCGCTTCCCCGAAGGCCCGGAAATCGTGCCGGCCGATGAAGGCCGACGCGGCCCGCGCCATCGCGACGGTGTCGAGTGGGTCCCGTACCCCGAACGCGAGGCGCTCGCGGAGCGGGCTGGGCGGCCCGTTCCAGACCGTGTAGCGGTACTCCCGGTAACGCGCCGCGTAGCGAGGATTGAACGCCTCGGGGACCTCGCGCAGGTCGCGGACCGCGACATCCCTCGGGAGGATCGCGGCCAGTGCCGACTCGATCTCTGCTGCCGGCAGGCGCCCGCCGTAGGTGAAGGCAATCACCTGCCCCGCGGCGTGGACTCCGGCGTCCGTGCGTCCGGCCCCGTCGACCCGTCGTTCGACCCCGTTTCCGAGGCGAGCCAGCGCGTCTTCCAGGACCCCCTGGACCGTCCGTTTTCCAGGGTTGACCTGGAACCCGACAAAGTCCGTTCCGTCGTATTCGACCGTCGCGCGATACCGCGTCGGTGACACCCTCTCGGGTGCGCTTGGTCTAGACGAGTTCGATCTGGACGATTTCCGCGGCATCGCCACGGCGTTGCCCGATCCGGACGATGCGGGTGTAGCCCGACGTCCGGTCGGCGTATTTGGGCGCGATCTCGTCGAACAGCTTGGTCACGACGAGCGGCTCGTTGGGGAATTGGGCCACGACCGCACGGCGTGCGGCGAGGTCGCCGCGCTTGGCCAGCGTGATGACCTTCTCGACCCGACCGCTGATCTCCTTGGCCTTCGCCTCGGTCGTCTTGACGCGCTCGTATCGCAGCACGGACACGGTCAGGTTCTTGAAGAGGCTGAGACGCGGGCCCTGCTTGCG
>JBIOWA010000308.1:0-8231 GCA_044868045.1 Candidatus Limnocylindrales bacterium | reverse complement strand
CATGGCCGTGGACCCGATGGTGAAGGCCATGACAGCGGCCACGGCCGTCGCGAGTGAACGGCGATGTCCGCCCCGCGACAGTCGACCCACGCGGAACGGTTCCTCGATGAGGCGCCACGACACGGCCGCCACGCAGACGGCGATCGCAACGAGGCCCAGGTTGAGCGCCAGCCGGCCGTACGGGCCATCGATCTCCGGATCGTAGGCGCTCGCCGCAGTTGCGCCGAGCACGAGGATCGGCCAATGCCACAGGTAGAGCGAGTACGAGATCCTGCCCATCCAGCGGAGGGGAGCACGACGCAGCACAAGCGAGCCCGGCGAACCTGCCGATGGCCCGGCGGCGATCAACGCGAGCGTGCCGAGGGTCGGCACGGCGGCGGCGGCACCGGGATACGGCGTCAGCGGGCCGATGAGGAGCAGGGAGGCGACGAGCAGGAGCGCCCCGAGCCAGCCGAGCGGCGCGGCGATCGCGCCGGGCAGCCGCCCTGGGGAGCGCACCGCCAGGGCAAGCGCGCCTCCCGCGGCGAGTTGCCAAGCGCGGGTCGGGAGTGCGTAATAGGCCCACGGCCCGGAGATCGTGGTCAGCCAGATGCTGAGCGCCAGGCTCCCGACCAGGATCAGTCCGCAGATCGTCGTCATACCGAGACGTGGTGGACACAACCGCGCCCCGATCAGCACCAGGGCTGGCCAGGCGAGATAGAACTGCTCCTCGACCGACAGCGACCAGAAGTGCAGGACCGGTGACGGATCGATCGGCGCGAAGTAGTCGGTGCTCGAAAGCGCGAACCTGAGGTTCGCGACCGAGAGCGCAGCGGCCAGCGCATCCGTCGAGATGCGCGGCAGGTCGAGCGGTGACAGGATCAGGGTCGCCGCAGCGAGGGTCGTGACCAGGACCACCGCCGCGGCGGGCAGGATGCGCCGCGCCCGCCGGGCGTAGAACGCGGCCAGATCGATCCGGCCCGTCCGGTCGGTCTCCGCGATCAGGAGGCCCGTGATCAGGAACCCGGACAGGACGAAGAAGACGTCGACGCCGATGAACCCGGCGCCGGCGAGTGGTAGGGCGGCGTGGCAGGCGATCACGAGGAGGATCGCGATGCCGCGAAGGCCCTCGAGATCGGGCCGGAAGGACGTGTTCGATCGGATGTGATCCGACATCGGTTGCGCTGACCCCTCGCCGACCCGCGGCGCCCGCATCTCGGTCACCGTGGGTTGGCTTCGTGGGGAGACGCCGCGACTCCCCGTCCTGTTGCGCGCCGTATCGGCGCCGGTGCCCGTACCGCGGAAATTCAGCCCCGCAGCACCCGCACGTCCAGGGGCTGCAAGCGACCGCGCAGCGTCAGATTCCGGGTCTCGAGCGACGGATCGAGGTCGGCGGCCTCCGCAGTCACCGCGCTGATCAGGATCTCGCCGGGCCCGGCGGCCGAGGCCAGCCGGGCGGTGACGTTGACGCTGTCACCGAGCGCTGTGAAGTCCGTCACAGTGTCCCCGACCGTGCCGACGTAGGCCTCGCCGGTGTGGATGCCCACACCGAGTGGCAGCCAGGGCGCCGCGCCGTTGGGGTCGCCGTGCCCCGTGGCGCGTAACAGCTCCTGGCTCGCCGCGATCGCGGCGCTCGGATGCGCGGCACCGGTCAGCGCCGGGATGAACAGGGCGACGACCTCGTCGCCGACGTACTTGTCGATAACCGCGTCGTGTGCCAGGAGCACCCGCGTCGCCTCGTGGTAGAAGCGATCGAGGAGCCGCCTGAACTCGCCGGCACCCATCGTCTCGGCCAGCGTCGTGGAGCCGCGGACATCGGCGAACAGCAGGGTCAGCGTGATCTCCGCACCGCCGCGTGCACGCTCGAGCTGCTTGAAACAGAACCCACAGATGCTGGGGCTCTTCTCCCACGGCCCGCGATCGAACCAGCGCATGACCGGTGCGCCCGGCCCGGAGAACGGCGCGGCACAAAGCTTGCATCGTGGGTCGCTCGGGATCATCCGCAGGAAGCCGCGTCCGGATGCGAACCCGCCTGCGGTGCCCTCGAGCATCGCCCGCCACCGCGGATCGGACGGCGGAGTCGGCGTGGCGCCGGTCGGTGCGCTCGCTGCGTCGCCGCCTGAGCCGGCAGCCGGCTCCGGGCCAGCCAGTGGGTCAGCCATCGGGGCCTTCGACGTTGATGACGGTCGCACCGCTCCCGACTCGAAATCCGACGACCAGTTGCTCCTCTTCCGCAGGGTTGCTCTCGCGATGGATGGTGTCGGGCGGCACGACGAAGAAGTCACCCGGTCCGGCCTCGACGACCGAGGTCCCTCCAGGTCCGCTCTCGAGCCGGAGTCGTCCCGAGATGACATACCCGTAGGTGGCGTAGGCGCCGTGGTGGTGCCAGCCGGACACGAGTCCGGGGTCGGTACGAACCGCGATGATCCGCGTCCCATCGCTCTCGCCCTCGAGCCGCTCCATGCCCGGCGTGGGAACGTTCTCGATGAGCTCGCCTCGGGTGACGACGCGGATCGATGCCATCTGATCAGGCAGGAACCGCGGCGGGAACCTTCTCGATCCGGATGGCCGTCGCCTTGAACTCCGCCGTGCCGGACTTCGGGTCGGTCGCGTCGATCGTCAGCAGGTTCGTCGCCACGTCGTCCTGGAAGTGCAGGGTCATGAACGTGAGTCCGGGCCGGAGTGAGGGGTCGACCCGGATCGGCACGTCGACCTGACCGCGGCGCGACACGACGCGGACCCGTTCGCCGTCGGCGAGACCGTACGACTCGGCATCCTCCGGCGAGACGTCGAGCGATTCGCCCCGCCGGAGTGGTGACGTGTAGCCCGCGCTCTGCACGCCGGTGTTGTACGAGTCGAGCCGCCGGCCGGTCGTCAACCGGATCGGGTACTCGTCGGTCAGCTTGTCGACCGGCGGGTCGTGGTCGACCGGCATGAACGGCGCGCGATTGCCGGGCACTGGGTCCTCCCAGAGCCGGCTGTGCAGGAACAGCTCGCCGGGGTGGGTCTCGTCGTAACAGGGCCACTGGATCCCGCCGAGCTCCTCGAGCCGTCGGTAGGTCATCCCGGCGTGGACCGGTGAGAGCGACCTGACCTCATCCCAGACTCCTTCGGCGGACGCCTCGCCCCAATCGCAGCCCATCCGGTTCGCAAGGTCGAAGATGATCGCGAGGTCGTCGCGGGCGCCCGCCGGCGCGTCGACCGCCTTGCGAACGCGCTGCACCCGCCGTTCGGAGTTGGTGACCGTACCTTCGCCCTCGGCCCAGACGGCCGTCGCCGGCAGGACCACGTCGGCGAGCTCGGCGGTCCTGGTGAGGAACAGGTCCTGGACGACCAGCAGGTCGAGGCCCTCGAGCAGCCGGATCGCGCGATGCTGGTCGGCTTCCGACTGGACCGGGTTCTCGCCGATGCAGTAGACGGCCGTCAGGTCGCCGCGCTCCATCGCATCGAACATCCCGGACAGGTGCCAGCCGCGCTTCGGCGGGATCGTCACGCCCCATGCCTGGTCGAACTTCGCGCGCAGCTGGGCGTTCTCGACGTGCTGGAAGCCGGGCAGTCGATCAGGGAGCGCGCCCATGTCGCCGCCACCCTGGACGTTGTTCTGGCCGCGCAGCGGGTTCACGCCGCTCCCGTACCGCCCGACGTGCCCGGTCAACAGCACCAGTGAGATCAGGGCGAGCACGTTGTCGACCGCGTTGTGATGCTCGGTGATACCGAGCGTCCAGCAGATCATCGCCCGAGGCGCGGTCGCGAACGAGTGCGCGAGTTCGCGGATCGCCTCGGCCGGCACGCCGGTCTCGCGTTCGGCGTACTCGAGCGTGTACGGCTCGACCTTGGCCCTGTAGGCGTCGAAGTCCGACGTCGCGCGGTCGATGAACTCCTGGTTCTGGAGCCCCGAGGCGATGATCTCGCGCGCGACCGCGTTGGCGAGGGCGATATCGCTCCCGACGTCGAGCCCCAGCCAGCTGTCGGCCCACTCGGCCGATGACGTCCGTCGCGGGTCGACCGCATACAGCCGGGCGCCCTTGCGCACGGCCCTGAGGACGTGGTGGAAGAAGATCGGATGCGTCTCGCGGGCGTTGCTGCCCCAGAGGACGATCAGATCGGTGTCCTCGACCTCACGGTATGAACTTGTGCCGCCACCGGCACCGAACACGGTCGCCAGACCGGCGACGCTCGGGGCGTGTCAGGTCCGGTTGCAGCTGTCGATGTTGTTGCTGCCCAGCACCACCCGGCTGAACTTCTGCGCGGCGAAGTTGACCTCGTTGGTCGCCTTACTGCAGCTGAAGGTGCCGAAGGTCGTCGGGCCGTGCGCGGCCTTGGCGGCCTGGAAGCCCGCGACCACGCGGTCCAGCGCTTCGTCCCAGGTCGCGGGCCGGAGCTCGCCACCCTTGCTGTCGCGGACCATCGGCTGGGTCAATCGAACATAGGGTTTCGCCACTCAGGTGGCCTCCTGCGGATGACGACCGCCCGAGTGTACCCCTTGACGCCGGCCAGCTCGGGACCCCACCCTCCGCATCGACCGTCGAGGGGACCATGACGAGCGACGCTGCGACAGCCGATCTTTCCGAGCCACAGCCGCTTCACTGCTACCGCCACCCGGACCGCGAGACGTGGGTCAGATGCGGCCGATGCGACCAGCCGATCTGCACGAGCTGCGCGATGCAGGGACCGGTCGGGCTGCGCTGCAAGACATGCGGCAAACCCTCCCGCGACGCCCTCGCGTCGCTCAAGCCCAGCCAGATCGCGGTCGGCCTCGCGGTCGCCCTGGGACTCGGCGCCGTCGTGGGCCATCTCGGCGCCCAGCTCGGGTTCCTCATGATCGTGCTGGGCTTCTTCGCGGGCACGATCGTCGCGGAAGCGCTCGACCGCTCCGTCGGGATCAAACGAGGGCCCCGCATCCTGGCCATCGCGATCGCGGGGATCGCGCTCGGTGGGCTGATCGGCGCCACGCTGTCCCTGGCGGGGACGTGGCGGGACATGCAGACGTTCGCGGAGGCCGCCCAGGCTGCCGGGGAGCCGGCCTACCCGCTCGACGCGTTCCTGCTCGCCACCGTGCCAGGAGTGCTGATAAGCATCGGCGCCACGATCATCGGGGCGGTCGTCCGGCTCAAGTAGGTTCGAGCGGACGGGGCCCCTCCGGCTACACCAGCTCCACGCCCGCACCGGCCTCCACGCGTCCGACCAGCCAGGCTTCTACGCCCGCCGCCTTCAATTCGTCGGCCACGAGCGCGACATCGTCAGACCGGATGGCCGCCAAGAGGCCGCCGCTGGTTTGCGGGTCGTGAGCCAGTGCCACGATCTCGGGGACCACGCCCTCCGCGACGACGAGATTCTCCGCGACGAACCGCCGATTGTGGGTGCCGCCGTCCGTCTCGACGCCGGCGCGTGCCAGCTCGAGGGCCCCGCTCAGCACGGGTAGGGCGCCGGCAATGAAGATGAACCGTGCCCCCGACGCCCGTGCCATCTCGAGGCCATGCCCGAGCAGGCCGAATCCCGTGATGTCGGTGGCAGCGGCGACCCCGTTCGCCACGAGGACCTCGGACGCGGCACGGTTGAGGGCGCGCATCTGGTCGGTCGCGGTCGCCACGTCCTCCGCCGAGGCTCGCCCCCGGCGGTTGCCGCTGACGAGCAGGCCCGTGCCCAGCCGCTTCGTCAGGATGAGTGCATCGCCGGGCAATGCCCCACCTTTGCGCAGCAGCCGATCCGGATGCGCCGCCCCGATCACCGCGAGGCCGTACTTGGGTTCAGGATCATGGATCGTGTGGCCGCCGGCGAGCGTGCCGCCGCCCTCGCGGACCTTGGCCGATGCACCGGCGAACACCTCGGCCATCACGTCTCGCGGCAGGTCCTCGGGGAAGGCCGCGATCGACAGGGCGAAGAGGACGCGGCCACCCATCGCGAATACGTCGCTCAACGCGTTCGCGGCCGCGATCTCCCCGAACGTCCGCGCGTCGTCGACCAGGGGCGGAAAGAAGTCGAGCGTCCCGATGATCGCGAGGTCGTCGCTGATGCGGTAGGCCGCCGCATCGTCGGGCGGATGCAGGCCGGCGATCAGGGCATCGGGGGCGGCTTCGGCTCCGAGCCCCGACAGCGCCGCCGACAACAGGTCGGCACCGAGCTTCGCAGCACACCCGCCGCAATCGGTCAGGGTGGTCAGTCGCAGGGCCGGGACCTCGTCGAGGGTCGTCACGGCCCGATGATAGGCCCGCCTCGGTGTTCGGTCGCCGGACGCTGCGGTCGACCACGATTACCATCCTTCTCGGGAATGGATGGGCCCCGGTGGGTCCCCCGGTCTTCAAAATCGGTGACGCCGCGCCAGGCGTGGCGTGGTGGGTTCGACTCCCACGCGTTCCCGCCACGGAGGACCGATGTCGCGCAAGCCGACCGGACACCCTCGCCCGCCCAGCGTCGAGGCCGTCCTGCGGCGTCTCCGGCCGACCGTCGATGGGGCCGACGGGCCCATCTTGACAGAGGTCGTTCGCAGCGTGATCGACAAGGAGCGCGACCGACTCCGGGAGGGCGGCAGCGCACGGGATCCGGACGCCTTGGCGAACGAGGCGCGCGACCTGATCCACGGGTTCGAGGGCACCGGCATCCCGTCCGTCATCAACGCCACCGGCGTGATCATCCACACCAATCTGGGTCGCGCCCCGTGGCCTGCGCCAGTCGCGCGCGGGGTGGCCGACCTCGCGACCGACTACGCGCTCCTCGAGCTCGACCGATCGACCGGTCGGCGCGGGCCGCGAGCCCGTGTCGCCGAGGACCATCTGGTCGCGCTGACCGGCGCCGAGGACGCGCTGGTCACGAACAACAACGCCGCCGCACTGGCCTTGGCCGTGGGGTTGGCCGGCCGGGGTGGCATCGTCGTGTCGCGTGGTGAGCTGGTGGAGATCGGCGGCGGGGTCCGGATCCCCGAGATCATCCGACGGGCCGGCGCCAGGCTGATCGAGGTCGGCACCACCAATCGAACGCGAACCGCCGACTTCGAAGGGCCGTTGGCAGAAGGGCGGGCTCGCGCTGTCCTCCGCGTCCACCCCTCGAACTTTGCGATGACCGGGTTCACCGAGGCACCCGAGCCGGCGGGCGTGGCCGACCTCGCCCATCGTCATGGCGCGATCGTCATCGACGACCTGGGGTCGGGGGCGCTGCTGGACACGGCCGCCTATGGGCTTACCCATGAGCCGATGCCAGCCGAACGTCTCGCCGCCGGCTCCGACGTCGTGACGTTCAGCGGCGACAAGCTGGTCGGCGGACCACAGGCGGGCCTGGTCGTCGGGCGGGCCGACCTGATCGGCAGGATGCGCCGCGACCCGCTCGCCCGCGCGATGCGGCCGGACAAGACCACGCTGGCCGGTGTCGCGCTCACGTTGGGCATGTACCGGGCGGGTCGCGCGGCGATCGACGTCCCGGTGTGGCGGATGATCTCGATGCCGCTCGACGAGTTGCGAGGGCGGGCGACCGCGATCGCCGACGCCCTCGGCCCGCGAGCATCGATCGCCGAGCTGCGCTCGACGGTGGGCGGGGGCTCGCTCCCCGGGGAGACCTTGCCCTCGATCGGGATCGCCTTGGACGGCGGTCCGGCGACGGCGTTGCTTGCCGCGTTGCGGCGGGAGGACCCGCCGCTCGTCGGTCGGATCGACGATCGCCGCGTGGTCCTCGATCTGCGGACGGTCGACCCGGCCTCCGACTCGGCGCTCGTCCGGACGGTCTTGTCGGCGCTCGGTGGGCGCACATGACAGTCGTCGTCGGCACCGCCGGCCATATCGATCACGGCAAGACCACGTTGCTCCATGCGCTGACCGGGATCGACGCCGACCGCCTGCCCGAAGAGCGCCGGCGCGGCATGACCATCGACGTCGGGTACGCCCACCTGTCGCTCGACGACGGTTCGACCATCGACTTCGTCGACGTCCCGGGGCACGACAAGCTGGTCGGCAACATGCTCGTCGGGGCGGGCGAGATCGACGCAGTCATGCTGGTCGTGGCGGCCGACGACGGGCCGCGAGCCCAGACGGTTGAGCACCTCGGGCTTCTCGACGGGCTCGGGATCGCATCGGGGCTCGCGGTCGTCACCAAGATCGACGCCGTCGGGCGGGAACGGGTCGACGCCGTCCTCGGCCAGGTTGCCGCACTGCTCGCACCGACCTCGCTTGCCGGTGCCCCGGTCCTCGCCACGTCCGCGCCGACCGGGAAAGGGCTCGACGACGTCCGCGCCGCGCTCATCTCGCTCCGCGACCGGGTGCAGCTCG
>JBIOWA010000307.1:0-2271 GCA_044868045.1 Candidatus Limnocylindrales bacterium | reverse complement strand
CTGAGCCGCGGCGGCAACCGCCAGCTGAATGTCGCCCTCCACCGGATCGCCATCACCCAGCTCCAGCGCGAAGGTCCGGGCAAGACGTACCTCGAGCATCGGCGCGCCCAGGGCGACACGAAGCCCGAGGCGATCCGTGCCCTCCGCCGCCGGATCAGCGACGAGGTCTTCCGCCGGATGCGCCACGATGAAGCCACCCGAGCCGCCCGATCCGCGGGTCTGGCGGCCGCAGCTTGACATAGGAGCACCGCATGCCAGCCAGCGGAGACCTGCTCGCCGATCGATATCGGATCCTCGCCCCGCTCGGTGCAGGCGGGATGGCGACCGTCTATCGCGCACACGATGAGCGCCTCGGCCGGGAGGTCGCCGTCAAGATCCTGCTCCCGAACCTGGCCGGCGACCCCGTTCTGGCCACGCGCTTCGAACGCGAGGCACGCACGTTGGCCGCGGCCGCCCATCCAGGCGTCGTCAGCATCTTCGACGTCGATGCCGGCGACCCGAGCACCGGTCGGGAACCGTTCTTCGTCATGGAGCTCTGCCCTGGCGGTTCACTCGCGGATCGCCTGGTCGACGGTCAGCGGGTCAGCCCCGATGAGCTCATCCCGACCCTTGTCTCCATCGCCGACGGGCTGGCCGACCTCCATGCCCGGGGTGTCGTCCATCGAGACGTCAAACCGTCGAACATCCTGTTCGCGGCAGATCGGGCGAAGCTCGCGGACTTCGGGTTGGCCCGCGCGGATGCCGACGAGCTCGATGACCTGACCAGTCCGGGTACCGCGGTCGGGACCATCGCCTACCTGGCGCCGGAGGTTCTGACCGGCGAGACGGCCGGTAGCGCGGCCGATGTCTACGCCCTTGGCGTCGCCGGCTTCGTCGGGCTGACAGGGACGGTTCCGCGATCGGCGACCTCCCTGACCAATCTCGTCGCGAGCGCCGGCGAAGCGGCGCCGACCGTGTCGGCGACGGCTCCAGATCTCGGTCAGGCGTTCGACGAACCGATCGCCGCAGCCCTCGACCCCGATCCTGCGCGACGCCCCGATGCGCTCGACTTCGCGTCATCGATGACGGCCGCGCTCGGAGCCTGGGGTCGCGCTCGGCCGCCGATCGTGGCTACCGCCGCGCCGATGTCCGACGCGGACGTCGCCGGCGACGCCACGACGGCATTCGCGGTACCCACGATGTCGGCACAACCCGTTGAGCCCTCCCCGGAACGCCACGGCGAGCCATCTCGCCGCTCGTTCGGTCTGGCGGCCGGTACGCTTCTGGCGGTGGTTGCCGCGATCGCGGTCCTCGCCCTGCTGGGCAGCGTGCTGCGAACCGGCTCGTCCGCGCCCGCCACGCCGCCGGTCGCGAGCGTGGTCCCCAGCCGATCGCCGAGCGACGCTCCACCCCCGAGCCCGAGCGCGCCTTCCGCGCCCTCGGTGGCCGATCGTGCTCTTGCAGCGCTTGACGAGGTCGATGCCGCGATCAGCGCGACCGCTGGAAAGGATGGACTGAAGGGCAAGGAGAGGAACGACCTCGAGCGGCTGGCAGGAGAGGTCCGGTCGGCGCTCGTGCGGGGCGACCTCGACGCGGCGCGCATTGCAGCCGACGCCCTCGCCGATCAGATCGACAAGGTCAGCGACAAACTCGACGAGCAGCGTGCGCGCAGGCTCGCGGACGCGGCGTCTGCGCTCACAGACATCCTCGGCGCCGGCGAATGACGCGGTAGCCGGATCCGCCCGCCCCCCTGCCTGAAGGAAATCAACAGGCGAGGAATCGGCTTCTGAAGCAGGTCAGGCCGCGCTCTCCCTCCGAATGAGTCGCAGTCCGACCAGTCCTCCGATCACGCCGGCGACCAGATTGCCCGCGAGGGCCGTCCATGGCATCGCTCGGGTGCCGATCGTCTCGGCCCCCAGCCTGACGCCGAGGATCGCGTCGACGATCACCACGACGGCCACGAAACAGGCGGCGGCGACCAGCGCGGCGGCGGCCGCGACAACGAAGGGCCGTCGCGCGCGAGTTACGAGCGCGGACGACAGGACGACGATGAAAGCGACGGCGAAAACGGCGATGGAAAGGCTTCCGCGATCCCGATCCACGGTGTCAGCTCGTCGAGTCCGACGCCAAGGCGGCTGTGGATCAGGCCTAGGAGAGGATTATCGGCCACCGCGACGTAGGCAACGAGGGAGCCGGCAGCCAGGAGATCCCTGTCAGGACGGCTGCCAACGAGGGGCTGCCTCGGTGCGTGCGAGTCCAGGCGGCAACGCCGTACAAGGCGCCGGCGCCGAA
>JBIOWA010000306.1:0-10468 GCA_044868045.1 Candidatus Limnocylindrales bacterium | reverse complement strand
CCGCCTACCAGCGCGTCGTCGAGGCGTTCGGGGGCGATCCGGTGACGATCCGTCTCCTCGACATCGGTGGCGACAAGCCGATCCCGTACCTGTCGCTGCCACCCGAAGAGAACCCGTTCCTGGGTGTCCGTGCGTTGCGGCTCGCCGAAACGCGGCCGGACCTCTTCCTCACCCAGTTGCGCGCCTGCTACCGCGCGGCCGCCAGCGGTCCGGTCAAGGTCATGGCCCCGATGGTCGCGGACGCCGGGGACGTGGACGTCCTGCTCCAGCTGGCGGCACGAGCCCGGGCCGAGGCGGTCGCGGCCGGGCATCCGGTCGGCGACGTCGACCTCGGCGTGATGCTCGAGATCCCGTCGGCGGTCCTGACAGCCGACGCCTATGCGGAGCGGATCGCATTCGCAAGCCTCGGGACGAACGACCTGTTGCAGTACACCCTCGCTGCCGATCGCGGCAACCCCGGCGTCGAGCGCTACCAGGACCAGCTGCATCCGGCCCTGCTCGCGCTCGTCCGCGCCGCCGTGGTCGCGGCCGACCGGGCGACGATCGAGCTGTCCGTCTGTGGCGAGATGGCCGGCGACCCTGTGGCGGCCCTCGTCCTCGTCGGTCTTGGGATCCGCTCCCTGAGCATGGGCGCCAGCCGGCTGCCCGCGGTTCGGCGCGGGATCCGAACGGCGGCCGTCGGCGATCTGGAAGCGCGGGCGCTGGCAAGCCTGCGTGCCGGGACGGCGGCGGAGGTACGGGCCGCGTTCGTCTAGGGCGTCGGGAGGTCCTCGAAGATGTAGATCAGCCGTCGACGGCGACCCGTGACGACCTCGACGGTGCGTGTCGGCAGAATGGGCGCGAACCACGACAGCACCCGTTCCTCCGAGATCATGTGGTGGAGGTTCGTGGGATCGTCCATCTCCCAGTCGATCGGCAGCGACAGGATGGCGTGCCGGGCGATCCGGCGGACCTCGCGGAAGGCCTCGGCTTGGCGGTCGCGCAGGTGCTCGAAGACCTGCAGCGCCAGGAACAGGTCGAACGCCTTGTCGGCGAACGGCCAGGGGACGACGGTGGCGTCGTGGATGGTCGTCGGGATCGACGTGTCGAACTCGGGCCGCGTCGTGTAATCCATGACGTGCGCCCCGACGATGATCGGTCGGACCGGCGCGCCGAGCTCGAGGGCGCTTGTCAGGTGCCGGGTCTTGATCAAGCGACCCGCTTCGAGCAGCGCCGCGGACATGTACCCCCAGCGGTTTCGGTAGTAGGGGAACTCCTCGACCATGGCGTCGAACGCGGCCCGGTCGATCGGACGGATCGGTCGCCGCCCCAAGCGCAGCCGTCCGAGGCGCTCCTCGGCGGTCCATTCGGAGCGGCCGCTGAGGACCTCCACCCAACGCCAGATGGGTCGCAGCCACGGCCGTAGCGGACGCAGCCATTGCTTGAGCCTTCGAAGGATGGGGCTTCCTCCAGGGTCGCTGGGCGGGCCGCGAAGCGTACCTCAGGAGAGCCGGTGCGCGGCCTCCTCGCTGGGCGCCAGCCCATCCAGCCGTCGCTGGAGGAACGCCCGCTCGGCGCGGTTGTCGGTGAGCTCGAGCGCCCTCCGATACGCCGCCGCGGCCTCCGAGCGGCGGCCCAGCCGACGCAACAGGTCGGCCCGCGCGGCGTGGAGGTACGGGTACGTGTCGAGCCTGCCGCGCGCCACGAGGTCATCCATCATCGCGAGGCCGAAGGCGAGCCCGTCCGCCATCGCGACCGCCGCCGCGAGGTTGAGCTCGATGACCGGCGATGCGTCGAGCGCGAACAGCCGGCGGTACAGCTCGGCGATCTGCGGCCAGTCGGTCGCCTCCCACGAGGTCGCCTCGTCGTGGAGGGCCGCGATCGCCGCCTGGATCTGGTATGCACCGACCCGGCCGGCCCGCAGGGTCTCCTGCACGAGGGCCTGCCCCTCCGCGATCCGGTCCGCGTCCCACCGAGCCCGATCCTGGTCCTCGAGGAGGACGAGGTCGCCCTCGGGCGTCGTGCGTGCTTCACGCCGCGCGTCGTGCAGGAGCATGAGTGCCAGCAGCCCGGCCGCCTCGGGTTCGTCGGGGAGCAACGAGACCACGAGCCGGGCCAGCCGGATCGCCTCCGTGCTCAGTTCCCGCCGGACCAGCGAATCGCCTGATGTCGCGGCGTAGCCCTCATTGAAGACGAGGTACAACACGCGCAGGACGCCACCCAACCGTTCCGCCAAGAGATCCCGAGGCGGCACCCGATACGGGATACCGGCATCGCGGATCTTCCGTTTCGCACGGACCAACCGCTGGGCGAGGGTCGGCTCCGGGACCAGGAACGCCCGGGCGATCTCGGGCGTGGTGAGCCCGCCGAGCGTGCGGAGCGTGAGCGCCACGCGCCCATCGAGCGGCAGGGCCGGATGGCAGCACGTGAAGATCAGGCGCAGTCGATCGTCGGTGATCGGCGTGTCGTCGGTCGCACCCGGCTCCATGGCTGCCAGTTCCTCTTCGATGATCGCGTCCCGCGCCAACTCCTCGGTCTTGTCGCGAAGCCGCCGGCGGCGGCGCAGTCGATCGATCGCACGGTTGCGTGCGGTCGTGGTGATCCAGGCACCCGGGTTCGACGGGATCCCGCGATCGGGCCAGATCTCGAGTGCCGCGATGAAGGCGTCCTGGACCGCTTCCTCGGCGAGGTCGAAGTCGCCCAGGACGCGGATGAGCGTTGCGACCGCCCGTCCCTGCTCCTCGCGGAACAGTCGGTCGACGAGCTCGTGGGTGGTGGGGTGGGCGATGCTCAGTTCGCCGATGACGCCGCGGTCGACATGGATCCCTCGGCGGCCTCGAAGTCCACGACTGGGCGCACCTCGATGGAGCCGAGGCGCACGCCCGGGCATTGCGCCGCGAGCGCCAGCGCCGCGTCCAGATCGGGTGCATCGATCAGGTAGAACCCACCGAGCCCTTCCTTGGTCTCCGCGAACGGACCATCCGTCGTGATGGTCTGACCGTCCTTCTGGCGCAGGGTGGTGGCGGTCGTGACGGGCTGCAGCGCCTCACCCGCGATGAATGCACCGGTCGACTTGAGCATCTCGGTGTAGGCGTTGTACTGGCCGAGGATCTCGCCCCAGAGAGCGGGATCGGGCGGCTCCGGCGACGGATTGGCCGTCTCCTCGTCATAGATGAGGACCAGGTACTGCATGGGGTCACCTCCTGTGCTGGGCCGATGCGCGCATGTCCGGCCGTCACCATCCCGACGAACGGCCGCGGCCCGAATCGACAGGGTTCGTCGGGAGGAATCTAGCGCGCCCGTCGATGGACGCCGGCCGGTATCGTGTTCGGCATGGCGTCGCGCAAGGAGATCCTGGAGATCGGCGGCCATGAGGTTGCCATCTCGAACCCGCAGAAGGTCTATTTCCCGGACCGGGGCTACACCAAGTTCGACCTCGTCCACTACTACCTGGCGGTCGCGGATGGCGCCTTGACCGGGATCCGTGGTCGGCCGATGGCCCTCAAACGCTTCGTCGACGGGATCACGAAGGAGCCGTTCTTCCAGAAGCGAGCGCCGGACAATACGCCCGACTGGATCCGGACGGCCGAGCTCACGTTCCCGTCGGGTCGTACAGCCGACGAGATCGTGGTCGACCAGACCGCAGCGCTGGTCTGGATCGTCAACCTCGGCTGCATCGACCTCAACCCACACCCGGTCCGTGCCGACGACCTCGACCATCCCGACGAGCTGCGCGTCGACCTCGATCCGGTACCGGGGATCGAGTGGCCCCAGATCCGGGATGTCGCGATGACCTGCCGCGACGCACTGGCGGACGTCGGGCTTGTCGGGTGGCCCAAGACCTCGGGGTCGCGCGGGATCCACATCAACGTGCGTATCGAGCGCCGCTGGACGTATCCCGAGGTCCGTCGCGCCGCTTTGGCCCTGGCCCGCGACGTCGAGGCGCGGATGCCGGGCCGCGCCACCTCGAAATGGTGGAAGGAGGAACGACAGGGCGTCTTCCTCGACTACAACCAGAACGCCAAGGACCGGACGGTCGCGTCGGCCTATTCGGTTCGGCCGCTGCCCGACGCCCGGGTTTCGATGCCGCTGGCCTGGGACGAGGTCCCGACCTGCGAGCCCGAGGCGTTCACGATCGAGACCGTGCCGGCGCGGTTCGCGTCGATCGGCGATCCGGGCGCGGGCATCGACGACGCGGTCGGGTCACTGGAGGCACTGCTCGACCTTTCGGCGAGGCACGAGCGCGAAGGGCAGGGCGACGCGCCCTGGCCGCCCAACTACGCCAAGCAGGCCGGGGAGCCGCCACGCGTCCAGCCCTCGCGCAAGCGGCGTCCCGATTCGGAGTACGAACCGGGACGAGGCAAGGCGGGTGGCCCGCCACCGGACGTGGCAGCTGAACGAGCCGCGGCCGTGGCCGCCGGCGATCGCAACGCCGGCCTGCCGACCGACTGGGAAGGCTCGCGACCGACACCGACCGGCCGCCGCAAGACGAACGTGCCGGTCATCGAGATCTCGCGAGCCGCGTCCAAGGCGGAAGCGCTCGAGGGCCTCGAGCGCTGGAAGGTGCGCCATCGGGCGGCGGCAGCCGCGCTTGAGCCAGCCGACGTCCTGGTCGACGGTATGCGCGGCCGCTCATCGCTGTGGTATCGCGTCCGGGTGAACCTCATCCACGTTCCCGAGGGCGATCGGCCGGGGCAGGAGCCGCTCGACCCTGATTACGACCCCTGGGCCGGCTACGAATGGCCGGACCGATCTGGCCAGCTCGAGCGGGCACCCCGCAAGAAGGCGACGACCTCGGAATGAAGTTGCCCGGGTTCAGGTCGGGCTGAGGCGCCGCCGCCTCCGTCTCGAGCGCTCGTCCTGCCCGACCCACCGCCGGGCGACGGGGAGCCAGGCAAGGCCGATCAGGGTCTCGACCGTCACGGCAATGATCAGGAAGAGGCCGGGCACGGAGAGCACGAGGGCGGGAACCGCCCAATCGAATCCGGCGAGGACGATCGACGTCGCATCGAGGTCGACCACGGCCCCGCGATCCGGCCCTGGGACGGCGAATGGCCCCTCGTCAAATGCCGGCCGTTGGTTCGTCGGGTCTCCGGGTGATGCGTCGGGCGACGGACCCACGCGGCCTCCGCCGGCCCCTGCGTCGCTCGGCGTCGACGTCGGCCCGCCGGTGGATGCCGCCGCCGGTTGAGTCGTCGGCCGCGGCGACCGAGTCGGTGTCGGGCTGGTGGTCGGGGATGGTCGCGGGGTAAGCGTCGGAGCCGAGGGGACGGTCGGTACCGGCGGGAGAGTCGGGACGGGCGGCAAGGTGGGAAGTGCGGTGGGTCGCGGCGTTGGCGTCGACGTCGAGGTCGGTCCGGGCGACGCGGTGAGCGAGGGGGTGGCGGTGGCGGTCGGCGCCGGCGTGGTCGTCGGGGTGGAGCTTGGCGTGGGGGTCGGTCGCGGTGTCGGCGTTGGTGTTGGTCGCGGTGTCGGGGTCGGCGTCGGCGTTGGAGTGGGCGCGGGGGCGGTCACGGTGATCGTGACGGTGGCCGTGTTCGACGGGAGCAGCCCACCCAGGATCCGATACTGAAAGGTATCGGTTCCGACGAAGCCGCCATCTGATCGGTATTGGAATCCTCCATCCGCATCGAGCGTCAGGTTCCCGTGGGCGGCGTCCGTGACCAGGTCGGCGTCGTAGCCGCCGAGGAGATTGATGTCGTTATCCAGGACGCCCGGTGGCGCGACGGTCAGCAGCACGCCCCGGACGGCAGATACGGCATCGGGCACGGCGATCGAGGCGAGCGCAGCATTGGTTGGCTGGACGGCGCCTGCCGCACCGGCCACGGCGATCGTCGTCGCCAAAGCGAACGAGGCGACATGGCGCCGTCGGTTCACGCGACCCGCCGCGGGATCCACAGCGACTCCATGCGGCTTGGCGCGCCCGGCAGCGGCGGGTCCGCGTCGTGTTCGATCCCCTCGATGAAGGCGGTGACGAGCCGCTCCTCGAGCTGGGTCCCGGCCGCATCGCCCAGTCGATCGAGGCCCTCGCGCACGGTGAGGGCCTTGCGATAGGGACGCGTGGTCGTCATCGCCGAAAACGCATCGGCCACGGCGAGGATGCGGGCGATCCCCGGGATCGCCTCGCCGGCGAGGCGGTCGAGATAGCCGCTGCCGTCCCACCGCTCGTGGTGGTGACGGATGCCCGCCCGGATCTCGTCGAGGTCGGGCAGGTCGCGGACGATCATGTCGCCCAACGCGACGTGCTGTTGCACGATCGCGTACTCGGCTTCACTCAGCTTGCCGGGCTTGCGCAGGATGTGGTCGGGGATCCCGATCTTTCCGACGTCATGGAGCAGCCCGGCCATCCCGATGGTCCGCAGCTCGTCCGGCGACAATCCAAGGCGCCGACCAAGAAAGGTCGCGTATCGAGCCACATCCTCGCAGTGGCGCTTCGTGTAGCGATCCTTCGTGTCCACGGCGATGATCAGGCCCTGGAGCACGTCGAAGCCGTGATCGACCGCCTCCTCGCCGCCCTCGTCGGTGCGCGCGTGGAGGACCGCGTCACCCCCGGATGCCTTGGCCTCCTCGAGGACGCCGGTCGCGACGGCCAGGAGAGCTGTGGCCGACCCGGCATGGTCGGGATAGGTCGCGATCCCGGCACTGACCGTGATCGGCAGCCGTTCGGTTTCGGCGAACTGGAGGCTGCGATCGACCAGGGCGTTCCGCAGCCGCTCGACGGTCGGCTCGAGCTCCGCGACCGCCGCCGGCTCCGCGATGAGGAGGAACTCATCCGGCCCGTATCGACCGACGACGAGCCCCGGCCGAAGGTCGTCCTTGAGTGAATCCGCCGCGTCGAGCAGGGCCGCGTCGCCGGCTTCGTGGCCGTGGTTGTCGTTGAGCAGGCGGAAGTTGTCGATGTCGATCAGGGCGATGCCGAGCGGACGGCCCTCGTCACGGGCGCGCTCCACCTGGCCGGCCAGCAGTCCGACGAGCGAGCCGTGGTTCAGCAGGCCGGTCAGTGGATCCAACCGGGCCGACTCCAGGAGCGCCGCGGTCTGTCGCGTCAAGCGTGCCTGGGCGGTCCGGAAGATGGCAAACAACAGCGCCGCTGCGACGAGTGCCGCGGCCAGCGTCACGATCAGGATCTCGCGCCGGAGGTCGTCGAGGCGCGCGAGGATCGGCACCGCGTCGCGCCAGATCCCGACGACGCCCATCACCTGCCCGCCGACCGAGATCGGCAGGAATTCGCGAAGGAGCGTCGGCGTCGAGAACGCGCCCGGCCCGGCACCGGACGCGTCGGCCGGTCCGATCGCCGCCTGCGCCGTCCCCGCCACGGCCTTGCCGAATTCGGCCGAGACGGGCACGCGCATGCCACGAAGCGCCGGATCGCTCGAGGCAAGGATCGTGCCGTCCGGCAGCCGAAGCTCGAGGCGGAGGATCTCGCCGGGCCGGGTCAGGGCAGCCAGGCGCTGCTCGAGCAGGGCGACGTCCGCGGGCGGTCCGCCGGTCGAGAGGTCCGATGGACGGATGTAGGCATTGACGAACGCCCTCGTCGTCGCAGCATCACTCCCGACGAGATTGGTCAGAGTGGAGGCGGAAAAGTGGACCCCGACGAGGAGCGATTGGGCCCCGGCCGAGATCCCGACGATCGCGAGGAAGGCGCCATAGACCACCATGAGCAGGAACGGGCGTGGCGGCCTGACGGTCGAGCCGAACACTACGAAGGGCCTCGCGCACTCGGAAGTAGATGGTCCTACGGAGGGTAGGAGCGGATGCCCCAGTCACCAATGGCTCGAAGGTACGGGGCGCAGTTCCTCCCTACGCCGGGGCCGAGGTCAGGCCCCACCCGGTCCTGCGCGGCGCAGTACTCGCGGTGCCGACGGTCGGGTCAGGCTCAGGCGCCCGAGCGGTCGTAGAGCACGACCCGCCAGGCGAACGTCCCGCCCTCCGACCGGGGACGCAGACCGGCGTCCGCCACGAGTGAATCGACGAGGCGGTTCGGGTGGACATAGGCGCGATAAGCCAGACCGCGCAGCCGGTACCAGACATTCTCCACGCGTGCCAACAGCCGGAAGACCCACCGGTCACGCGGCAGGACGAGCCCGTAGAGGGAACGCGCTCGGCTGGCGGACAACCGGACCAGCCCGAGCACATCGCCGTAGCAGCAGACCACGCGATCGAGGGTGACGATCTGCGCCCCGTCGATGGACGACGCCTGCTTTACGAAGTCACCGTCAATGAACTGAAGCCGATCGAGGTGGCCGCGACGGCTCGCCTCGCTCCGGGCGGCTTCGAGGGCCGGCCTCGACGCATCGACCAGCACGGCTTGGTCGGCGACGTCATCGCCGATGAGCTCATGGTCGATGACGCCGATGCCCCCACCGATGTCGAGCAGCGTCGCGTTGCGCAGTCCGACGGATCGGATCATGTCGATCAGGATCCGGGTTGTCCGGTCCGGTCCCCTGCCCCGATAGCGGTCGAGATCGTCCGCGGCCATCTTCTCGTCGAAGATCTCAAAGGCCCTGTCGCAGCCACACGCGTCCATCAGCCCCCGAAGATCGCCTCGAGCTCGAACGGCGCGGTCGTCTCCAGCTGGTCATAGCGGCACGTCTCAGGTGCCTTGTCCGGTCGCCAACGCTTGAACGTCGTGGCGTGCCGGAAGCGGTTGCCCTGGAGGTGGTCGTAGGCGACCTCGACGACCCGCTCGGCCCGAAGCGGCTCCCAGGACAGGTCCTTGCCGCGATTCCAGCGGGACGTCGCGCCCGGCAGGCGTTGACCGGAGGCCTCCGCGTCACCCCAGCCCGCCCACTCGGCCCATTCCCGCCAGGGATGGCCCTCCATGGCGTTCTCGCGCAACGGTGCCAGCTCCGCGGCGAGGGCCTCGCGGCGCTCCCATGAGAAGGACGACGTGATGCCGACGTGGTTGAGCTTGCCGGCGTCGTCGTACAGGCCGAGCAGCAACGACCCGACGTGCGTGCCGGGGCCGTTCTTGTGCCACCGGAACCCGGCCACGACGCAGTCGGCGGTCCGCTGGTGCTTGATCTTGAGCATCGCGCGCTTGCCGGGTTGGTACGGGGACTCGACCCGCTTCGCGACCACGCCATCGAGCCCCGCGCCCTCGAACCGATCGAACCAGTCGCCGGCCATCGCCCGATCGCGTGTTGCCGGCGTCAGGTGGATCGGCGGTTGCACGCCGGCCAGCACGCCTTCCAGCCGCTCGCGCCGTTCGCCCTGCGCGGCGGCGCGAAGATCCTCTTCGTCGAGGGCCAGGAGATCCCAGGCGACGAAGCTCGCGGGCGATTCGGCGGCGAGCATGTTCACCCGGGAGGCGGCCGGGTGGATCCGCAGTAGCAGGGCCTCGAAATCGAGGGCTCCGTCGCGGGCGATCACGACTTCGCCATCGATCACACACCGCTCCGGCAGCGCGCCGCGCAGCGGCGCGGCGAGCTCCGGGAAATACCGGTCGAGTGGTTTGAGGTCGCGTGACTGCGTGTACACCTCATCGCCGTCACGGAAGACGATCGCGCGGAACCCGTCCCATTTCGGTTCGAACAGCCAGCCGTCGCCGTCCGGCAGCGAATCGACGGCCTTGGCGAGCATGGGTTCCACGGGTGGATCGAAGGGCAGGTCGAGGGGCATCCCCGGAAAGTGTAGGCCGAGCGGCGTCAGGGCAGCGTCCGGAGCGCCTCTTTCGCCCGCTCGCGACCGAGGTTCCAGGCAAGGGGGCTCGCGTAGGCCGGATCGTTGAACAATTCGATCCTGCGGTCGAGCAGGAGGTCGCGCAGCCGGTCGGCCTCCTGGACGGGCAGCCTTGGCAGGGCCGTCACGATCGCCGGAATCGCATCGTCGGGCAGCACGGCCAGGTAGTCGGCATCGAGCCTAGCTTCGCCGTCGGGCGGCACGAGGCTCGGATCGATCACCCGCTGGAGGTTGCGCTCGGCCACGAACGCCGGGGGCGCGATGAGGTTGAGACCGATCAGCGATACGACCCCGATGACCGCCATCGCGTGGCCCAGCCAGCGGGTTCGGTCGGTAAGCAGGAAAGCGGCCAACGTCACGAGCGTCGCGGCCATGGCGACGATCGATACGGCCACGTACAGCCGCAACTCGGTCCAGCCGTAGGCGTCCTGGTAGAGCTGGAGTCGCAAGGCGGCCGAGGCAAGGACCATCAGCGTGAGGCCGACGAGGGCCGACGCGAGCGCCAGGTAGGCGCGCGACCTGACCGCGAGGTATTCGAGGGCGACGAGGATCCCGCCCGACAGCCCGGCCGCCGCGACGAGCTCGAAGTAGCCGCGCCGGGCATAGTCGCTGTACGTCAAGCCGGCCGCAGCAAGCGTATCGAGCCCGCCGAACAGGTAGGCCAGCTGCAGGCCCACGAAGAGTCCGACGACGAGGTCGACAGCGACGAGGACGACCAGCGCCTCGGTGGTGCCGAGCGTTCGCTGCCAGCTGAGTGAGCGACTCGGCGCGGCCGCGCCCAGCGAGGCCCGCTCGACCGCCGGCAACC
>JBIOWA010000305.1:0-13026 GCA_044868045.1 Candidatus Limnocylindrales bacterium | reverse complement strand
GACGCGCCCGGATGGCCCATCGATTGAGCACGCGGTAGACCGCAGGGACCGGGCGGGCGCCTACGGTACACTCGCCGCCACGCCGGGCCGGAGCACGCCCGCTTCGATGACGGCGGTGGTGTCGAGCCAGCCCAACCCGGACCCCAGAACCCAGGAGCCGACCCCTTCCATGGGCATCCAGCGCGCCCGGCCCTCGCACGAGATCCTGTCCGGCGACTCCGCGGACGTCTACTTCGCGCGCGCCGACACGATCCTCGAAGCGGAGGGGCTCGACCCCTTCGTGACGATGGAGGTGTTCGCGCGCCGCGACGCCGTGTTGTGCGGGATCGACGAGGCCAAGAACCTGCTCGGGCACGTCCTCGCAGATGCCGATCCGGGCGAAACCCAGGTGGAGGCACTCGACGACGGCGACCGGATCGAGCCCCGCGAGGTCGTACTGCGGATCCGGGCCCGGTACCGCCAGTTCGGCCTGTACGAGACTGCGTTGCTCGGGATGCTCGCGCAATCGACTGGTTGGGCGACGGCCGCGCGCGAGATCGTCGACATCGCGGCGCCCGAGCCGGTGATCAGCTTCGGGGCACGACACGTCCATCCGGACATCACCGACGTGCTCGACTACGCGGCGATCGTCGGCGGCTGCGTCGGGGCGTCGACACCGGCCGGCGCGCGGTTGGCCGGCCTCGCCCCGACCGGCACCATGCCCCATTCGCTGGTTCTGATCTTCGGCGACACGGTCGAGGCGGCGCTGGCGTTCGACCGGCATCTGGGACCCGATGTTGCGCGGATCGTGCTGGTCGACACGTTCAAGGACGAGGCAGAGGAGGCGCTGCGGGTCGCCCACGCGCTCGGCGATCGCCTGTTCGGCATCCGGCTCGACACGCCGGCGGAGCGTGGCCGGGTCACTGCCGACCTCGTGAAGGAGGTTCGCGCGCGGCTCGACCAGGAGGGGTACCGGCACGTCAAGATCGTGGTGTCGGGCGGCCTGAACCCCGACCGGGTTCGGTACTTCAAGGAGGCCGCTGCGCCGGTCGACTCCTATGCGGTCGGGTCATATATCAGCGGCGCCGCGCCGATCGACTTCACCGGCGACATCAAGGAGATCGACGGACGACCGATCGCCAAGCGTGGCCGCATCCCCGGGATCACCGAGTCGCCGCGGCTCAAGGCGGTCGATCTCGCGCCCTATCGGGTCCCCGTCGGCTGACGCTGCCCAGGGGCTGAGCGGGCGCCCGATCGGACGTTCGTGCGACCATGAGGTCGGTGGACGATCAGATCGAAGACGACAGCCCCGAGCGCGAGTCGGCCTACGACCTGCTCCAGCGTGGGCAGGCGTTGCTCGCCTCGCGCCATCACGCGCAGGCGGCGATCGTGCTCGAGCGGGCCGATCGGCTCGAACCCGGCAAGGCCTCGATCCTCGAGGCGCTCGGGCGGGCATACTTCAACTCCGGACAGCACGAGCCGGCACGGGCGACGTTCGAGCGGGTCCTCGAGCTCGACCCGTCGGCGCCGTACGCACACTACGCGCTCGGCCAGAGCCTGAAACGGTTGGGTCGGCGCGGCGAGGCCGGCACGCACCTGCGGATGGCGGTGGCGCTCAGCCCGGGATCGGCGTTATACCGCGACGCCCTGGAGCGCCTCGGCCTGGAGCGCGGACAGCGCGACTCGGACTAGGGTGGGGTCGTCCCGGTCTGCCTCGTTAATCTGCTGTCTCCTGATCGGGCTCGTCGTCGACGACGGTCTCGTTGACGTTGGGGAGCCACGTACCATGGCCCTCGGTGTCGGTCGGCTCCTCGGCGGGGTCGTCGTCGACGACGGTCTCGTTGACGTTCAGGTTGACCCCGTGGCCCTCGGTGTCGGACTCCCCTTCGGGGTCGTCGTCGACGACCGTCTCGTTGAGTTGGCCTCCGATTGCGGGACCCTCGGTATCAGCCCCATCATTCCCTGTTTCGATCGGGCCCTCCATCGGACGCTCCTTTCCGGCCAGCGGATCAATTTCAGAACGTTACGCCCACGGTTGTGCTGAAATCAATACCAGGAGCGCTCGAGGCTCACGTTCCGTCCACTCAGTGAGCTGACCCCGGGTCGTCTGACGAGGTGTCGGGTGAACCGGGCAATCCCACCTCCGTAAGCAACCGCTCCATGTTTCGGCGGGTCCTGACCAGCGTCGGGTGATTTGGCTCGAGCGTGCCCTCCAGCAGGTTGAGCGCGCGCTCGTAGTGCTCGCGCGCCTCGCCGAGCCGGCCGAGGCGACGCAGGACCGTGGCGAGGTTGTTCAAGGTCGGGGCAATCTCCGGGGAATCCGGTCCCAAGACCCGCTCCTTGATTGCAAGCGCCTCTCGGTACAGGTGCTCAGCTTGAGCGAGGTCGCCTCGGCGTTGCACGATGGCGGCTATGTTGTTGAGCTGAGCCGCCACCTCGTGGTTGTCACGGCCGAGTGTCCGTTCGAGCGTCTCTACCGCGGAGCGGAGGAGAGCCTCCGCTTCCTCGTGGCGCCCCAGCCCGTCGAGGATCGATGCGAGTGCACCGCGGTCGAGGGCAGTGACCGGGTGGTCCTGGCCGAGGGCGCGCTGGCGGATCTCGACCGCGCGTCGCGCCGGCTGCTCAGCGCTTACCAGATCGCCACGGGCATGGGCAAGGCCGCCGAGGTTGTGATAGATGGACGCCACGTCCGACTGTTCTTGGCCGACCGCGCGGACCAGGATCCGGAGCGCTCGCTGATAAGAACTCGACGCCTCCTCGAACTGGCCGGAGAACTTTCCGAGGACGCCGAGCTCGTTGAGGGCATACGCGACCTCGAGGCTCTCAGGTCCGAACGAGCGCTCAGCATCGGCGATGGCGCGCAGGGCGATGGCCCGGGCGGCGTGGTATCGACCGTCCGCTCGCTCGAGGGAGCACGCCGCCGACAGCGCGCGGCCGACAGACCAGTTTGCTTCGGTCCCATCGGTCAGACCCTCGGCGGCGACGAGTGCAGCATCCACGAGTCGGCGCGCCTCGGTCAGGTCACCGTGCGTGACGTGCACGGCGGCAGCCTCGGCGAGGATCTCGACTCTGCCTGCGGAGTCCTTTGAGAACGCATCGATTCGGTCGAGTGCGGATGCGATGAAGGGCACTGCCTCCTCGACGCGGGTGAGCGATCGGAGCAACGCGGCCCGTCGAGCCAGGGCGATCGCAGCGCGGCCACCATCATCGGCGGCCAATGCTAGCTTCGCGGCCCGCTCGAGTGCGGCCTCCGCCGTCGGGTACTCCCCGAACGCGTCTTCCTGGCGCGCGTGCTCGAGAAGCGCGTCGACTAGCTCCGCGACGGGCGCACCAGCGCCGTCAAGCCGCTGGACCTCGTCGCGCGCGACCTGGCGGGCGGCCCGATAATCGCCAATTGCCCGAAGATACGCGAGGCGTTCGCCCAGTGCCTCGCGTCCCGAGCTGGACGGATTGCTGACATCCGCCATCGCGCCATTGTGCACCCTGGCGCCACGCTCCCCACGCGCCTGAGGCGGGCTACGCCGTTACACTGGCGCCTCGCATCGGGAGGTCACCGATGGCGAGCCCCGAAGACGATCACGCCCCGACCGGTCCGAAGGCGCCCATCGACGCGGCAATGGCAGCACTGGCAGCCGTTGCTCGCCGTGCAGATTTCGCGGTGCGACTCGAGGCGCCCATGGCCGAGGCGGTCCTTCGGTCGATCGTCGATGCGACGGTGGCGCTGTTCTCCGCGGAGGCTGCCTCGCTCGCCCTGCACGACCCAGGGTCGGGTAGGTTGGTGTTCAAGGTGGCGGCCGGCCAGCGGGGTGCCGGGGTCGTGGGCCTTTCGATCGCGGCTGACGAGGGCGTCGCCGGCTACGTCTTTACCAGCGGCCAACCGATCGCCCTCGCCGACGTTGCATCTGACGCGCGTTTCGGCCACGAGGCTGCCGGTCGGACCGGCTACGTGCCCCGTTCGATGATCGCCGTGCCGCTCGTCGATGAGGTCGGCAACACGATTGGCGTTCTCGAGGTACTTGACCGGCGGGGCGAAGAAGCGTTCGACCTGCGGGACATCGAGCTTGCATCGGTGTTTGCGCGCCAGGCGGCCGTTGCAATCCGGGCGAGCAGGCTCGAGCTCGACACGGCAGGACTCTTGCGCAGCGCGCTGAGGCAACTTGACGCGGGATCGACGCGCGGTACCGCCCAACCCACACTGAACGAGGACACGATCGAGACCCTCGTCACCGCTGCCATTGGCGAGTTGGAGCCGCGGGATGACGGTGATGCACTATGGGGGCTGGCGGACGATCTCGCACGCCTGCGTGCTGCGGATGCTAACCAGGTCGGGCTCATCCGCGACATCCTGGCGCTCATCATCGACCGATCGGTCCTCAACCGCGCAGGTCAGGGTGGGGGGCGCTCGTGACCGGCGGTGGCCTTCCCGCTTGGAGCGAGCCGTTCGCAGCTCACGAGCGCGACGCGCGACTGGCTCGACTCCGGCCGCTCGGCCGGCTCGAGCGTGATCAGGCGTTTGGCGGTGTCGACGGCGCCGGGGTCACCGTAGCAATTGTCGATTCGGGGGTTGAACGGACACATCCCGCCCTCGGTGGCCGACTGACTCGCAGCATCCGCATCCGGTTCGATGGCGACGAGCCGCAGATCGTTGACGACCCGGAGGGCGTCGATATGGTTGGCCACGGCACCGCAATTGCGGGGATCATTCACGGCCTCGCTCCTAGGGCCGACCTGATTTCCATCGGTGTGCTCGGCGCCGACAACCGCGCCAAGGGCCGCGCGTTCGCGGCCGCCCTCGCCTGGGCGATCGACCAGGGGGTCAGCGTCGTCAACCTGAGCCTCTCATCGAAGCACGAGCCGTTGTTTGGTCTGTTCCATGAGCTCGCCGACCGCGCCTACTTCTCGAACGTCCTGCTTGTGTCGGCCGCTAACAACGTTCCCGGTCCCAGCTACCCGTCGCTCTTCGCGTCCGTGGTATCGGTGGCGGCGCACGACGTCCGCGACCCGACCGTGTGGTTCTACAACCCCATGCCGCCCGTCGAGTTCGGCGCGTTCGGGCTGAACGTCGACGTGGCGTGGAAGGGCGGTCGGCGGATCGTTGCGACCGGCAACAGCTTCGCCGCGCCGCACATTGCGGGCTACGCGACCCTCATTCGCGCCAAGCACCCCCGGAGCAGCCCGTTCGAAGTGAAGGCGATCCTCGCTGCCACTGCGAATGACCCGGTGGACACTGGGGCGGCCGGTGAAGCGGCGACCCTGCGCCATGCTCCCGGCTCCGGCGCGGGGCTATAGCGCAGTTGGGAGAGCATCTGAATGGCGAGCAGAGTCGGGCTCGTCCTTGCGGCTTATGCGGGTCAGCGATCAGCGGGAGGTAACCGCTGCGGCGCGCTCCAGTGGGACCTACGCCCGTGGCCCAGCCGTTCACGAGCCGCCCTTGAGCAGCCCATTGCGGGCGAGAAGCCGGTAGAAGGTCGCAAGACCGGCGGGATCGAACACCCGCTTCGGGACGACCAGGTTCAAGCCCGAGCTCGTGTCGAGAAAGAAGAACTCGCGCGTCTCGTGGACGACCCGAAACGCGGACCATTGGTGGAAGCGGTTGATCATCGCCGACGTGACGCGGAACCCGCGTTCGTCCGCCGTGAGTCCCCATTCCGCGCTCGTCAGGTCGGGGCGGCGCCTGGCCTGATACCAGGCGAACGGTGCCGCAAACCAGCCCGTCGCTATGGACAACCCGAGCGCGAACATCCCGACGCTGACCGGGTCGCGGGCGGTCAGGATCGCCATGAGTGCCAGCACGGCGATCAGTGCACCCACGGCTCGCATGAGATTGGACCGTCTCGCGGCCTGCACGTTTGCCAGAAGGACCTCGCGCTGCGTCATCCGATAGGTCGCCTGGGCGACGTCACCCACGATGACTTCCTCATCGACCCCGCGACGGTCATCGAGGACCCGTGCGAGCCAGAACAGACCCGCGACCGACTTTGCGTCACGGATCTCGCCTCGCTCGACCGCCGAGACGGCGTCGCGCCAGGGCCGCCACTCGAGGATCAATCGCTCGTCCTCGTCCGGCCCGAGCCGGCCATCCAGGTCGGCGGGGGACAGGTCCGTGGCCAGGTACAGATGCATCAGCTCGTCGGTGAAACCCGGAGCCGAGTAGAACTCGCCGAGTTTCCGCCACGTGCCCGCCCGAACGCCGGTCTCCTCCTCGAGCTCCCGTCGCGAGGCGATCTCCGGGTCCTCTTTCGACCCGTCGTCCTTGAGGTCGAGTCCGCCGGCCGGGATCTCGAGCAGGGCGTCGTCCGCGGCCAGTCGCCACTGGCGGACCAGCGCGACCTGCCCATCCGCGTCGAGGGCGACGATCGCCACCGCGCCGGGGTGGCCGGCCCAGTCGCGGACGGCCCGTGACCCGTCGGCGCGTTCGATCGTATCGATCCGGAACTCGACGAACTTGCCCCGATGGAGCACCTTCGAATCGACGACGCGCTCACGAAGGTCGGCCCCGGAGGGATCCTCCGGGGCCTTCTGCTGGGACTGGTTCGGTTCGCCGGTCAGGCGACGACCTGGTTCGTCAGGCGGCTGCCATCGCCGGACTCTTGATGAGCGTGTCGCCCGTCTCGGCGTCGAAGATGTGGAGCTTGTCGAGGGGCAGGGTCAGCTCGACGATGTCGCCGGGCTTGACTCGATGGTCGGAGTCCACGATCGCGACGATGTCCTGGTCGGCTGCGTTGACGTGCAGCAGCTCCTCGTTGCCGAGGTACTCCACGACGTCGGCGCGGGCGCGGAACGCGGCGCGGTCGCCACTGGCTTCGCCGATCTCGAGGTGCTCGGGACGGAACCCCGCGACGACCTTCTGGCCGCCGGAGAGGGACTCACGACCACGCGGCATCGGCACGCTCCAGTCGCCGGTGCCGCGAAGTCGACCGTCGGCGACCTCGACGTCGACAAAGTTCATCGCCGGGCTGCCGATGAACCCGGCCACGAACCGGTTCGCCGGGTGGTCGTAGAGGCTCTGTGGGGTGCCCACCTGCTGGAGGATCCCGGCATTCATGACGGCGATCCGCTGGCCCATCGTCATCGCCTCGACCTGGTCGTGCGTGACGTAGACCGTGGTGGTCTTGAGGCGCTGGTGGAGCCGGGCGATCTCGGCGCGCGTCTGCACCCGCAGCTTGGCGTCGAGGTTGGAGAGTGGCTCGTCCATCAGGAAGGCGGCCGGCTCGCGGACGATCGCCCGGCCGAGGGCGACGCGCTGGCGCTGCCCGCCGGACAGCTCCTTCGGCTTGCGCTCGAGGAGGTTCTGGAGCTGGATGGTCTCGGCGGCCTCCTTGACCCGACGCTGGATCTCCGCCTTGGGGACCTTGCGGAGCTTCAGGCCGAAGGCGAGGTTGTCGTAGACGGTCATGTGCGGATAGAGCGCATAGCTCTGGAAGACCATCGCGATGTCGCGGTCCTTGGGGGCAATGTCATTGACGACGCGATCGCCGATCTTGAGGGTGCCGGCGGTGATCTCCTCGAGGCCGGCGATCATCCGGAGCGCGGTCGTCTTGCCGCAGCCCGATGGTCCGACAAGGACCATGAATTCGCCGTCCCCGATCTCGATGTTCATGTCCTTGACGACATGGACATCGCCGTAGTCCTTGACCACGTGGTCGAAGGTGATGGTCGCCATGGGCGCGTTCCTCCGTCCCGACTGTCATCGCGAGTCCATGCATCCCAGTCGCCGAAGCGATGTCCCGCCGAGGCGGAACGCGGACGGACCCCGTACGTGGCAGCGCAGGGTGGTCGCATCGTACGTTCGGGGTGGCCCGGACGCAAGCCGCTCGCTACCATCGACACGGCATGCAGACGAGTCCGGCACTCCACATCAGCCGCGATCGATTCCACCTCGCATGGGACCCGGCGATCCCTCCCATCGAGACCGTCGAGAGCGGTTCGATCGTCGAATTCGACCTCCTCGATGCCTCGGGCGGGCAGCTGACCGCGAGTTCGACGGTCGAGGACCTCGGTCGCCTTGACTTCGACCGTGTCGACCAGGTCAACGGCCCGATCGCGGTCGTCGGTGCCGAGCCGGGTGACACGCTCCAGATCGATCTGCTCGAGTTCGAGCCGGCCGACTGGGGTTGGACGGCGAGCATCCCGGGCTTCGGCCTGTTGGCCGATGAGTTTCCCGACCCGTACCTGCGGATCACGCGCGTGCCGCGTGTCGGAGAACGCGCCGAGTTCCTGCCAGGCGTGCGCGTCCCGGTCGTCCCGTTCTGCGGCGAGGTCGGCGTCGCTCCGGAGTCCGGGCCGCGCTCCACGATCCCGCCCGACCTCCATGGCGGCAACATGGACACGCGCCACCTGACGGCGGGTTCGACGCTGTTCCTGCCCGTGTTCCACGAGGGCGCCCGGCTGTCGATGGGCGACGGCCACGCCGCCCAGGGCGATGGCGAGGTCTGCGGCACCGCGATCGAGACGCCGATGCGCGCGTTGGTCCGCTTGACGATCCAGAAGGATCTCCACGTCACGGGCCCGGAGTTCCTCACCGCGGACGCGACGACGTCCGTTGGCCGGCGCTACGCGACCGACGGGGTCGGGCCCGACCTCCTCGGCGCCGCCCGCGACGCCGTGCGGCGGATGATCGACTGGCTCGGCCGCGAGCATGGCATCGCCCCGATCGACGCCTACCTCCTGACGAGCGTCGGCATCGACCTCCGGATCAGCGAGATCGTGGACATGCCGAACTACCTCGTCACGGCGCACTGCCCGCTGTCGATCTTCGACTAGATCGGCGCGCGGCGACCGCGAGGGCGGCCGCCGCGCCGAGATAACCCGTCAGGCCTCAGTCATCACGTCGCCGACGCGCTCGAGCGTCGACGCGGCCCGTGCGCGAAGCACGAAGTACAGGACGATGCCGGCCAGCATCCATAGGCCGACGAGCGGCGGCGCGATGTTGTACGGCGAGGCGAGCGGTGGCAGGTCGATATTGAGCAGCGGGATCGTCACGCCGCCGAGCACACCCAGGAACGCTGGGATCAGCAGGATCACGCCGACGATCGGCACAACCACGTGCTTGATCGCGTTCAGCTCCGCGCGGCCCTCGCCCAGGTAATAACCGAGCGACGCGATGTTGACGGCCATGTACATGCCGGCGAACAGCAGCCCCAGCGTGTAGCCGATGAAGATGTAGGTGGTCAAGGGGCCACCGGTAGTGACGTCCCTGAACAGTAGCCCGAGTGCGACCGCGAGCACGATGCCCAGGACGCCTTGCAGATGGACGGCGTTCACCGGTGTGCGGTACGAGGGATGGACCGCCGCGAGCGCGCCTGGGAGGATCCGGCTCCGGCCGAGCGCGAAGATCGCGCGTGTCGATGCATTCGCGCCGGCATTGGCGTTGGCGAGCGAGCTATTGAGGATCGCGAACGTCACGAGCAGCGACCCGATCCCGGGCAGCACCTGGTTGGCCATGCCGCCCCAGGGGTCGGAATTGTTGGACGTCAGGAACTCGGCCTGCATCTTGTCCGGCCCGAAGAACACGGTCGCTGCGTAATAGCAGAACACGTAGAAGATGCCGATGAGGATGGCCGACAGGATCACCGCCTGGCGGATCGTCCGTTTCGGATCGCGGGTCTCCTCGGCCAGCGGCGCCGCCGCCTCGAACCCGACGAACGCGAGCAGGGTGAAGACCATGCCCTGCAGCGCCGGCAGGATGTTGCCTCCCGGCGGTATGAAGACCGACACTCTGATCGGGTCGGGCGCATTGGCGATCAGCAGCGCCGAGATGACGACGAAGATGCTGATCTCGATCAGGCCGAGTGCGACGCCGACGCGGGTCGAGATCGTGATCCCTCGGAACACCAGGAACCACACGACGAGGCCGCAGAGGACTGCGAGTGGCAACCACAGGAAATCGTTCGTGTAGCCAGTCAACGTCGTGATGAACGCGGCACCGAACAGGCCGAACGAGGCGTAGAGCGCCGACGGAACGATCGGCTCGGCGAGCAGGAACGCCCAGGCCATGAGCCAGCCGGCGAACGAGCCGAGGCCACGCGCGACGTACGTGTACATCCCGCCCGCCGACGGCAGGTGCCGGGCCAGCTCGCCGATCGAGTAGGCGGTGAACAAGGCGGCGATCAAGGCCAGGACGACGGCCAGCGGCGTGATCCCGCCTGCGAACGACGTCGCGGCCCCGATCGACAGGGCCGTTGCGACGGCCGGCGCCATGTGGGTGATGGACTGGAACAGGACCTCGGTCAGCCCGATCGCGTTGCGCTCCAGGCTGGTGCCAGTGGTCGTGGACGCCACAGAGACCTCCTCTCCCTCTCCCCTGGGCCGATCCCCCTTCCGGCGCCGCTACTATGCCGCCACGCATTGCAGAGGGCAACGGAGAATGGTGCCCTGATGGGAACGCTCACGGAGGCGCCGGACAGGGCCGCTGCGACGCTCGCGCGACTGGCGGAGCTCGATGTCGATGCTCTGTGGGTCGTGTACCACGACTACGCCGGGCTCGGCCGGGCGAAGGCGGTGCCCCGCGGCCGGTTCGAGGAGGTGGCCGCAGACGGCGTGACGTTCGCGATGGCCAACTGGGACCTGGCGGTCACCGACGAGCAGGTGCCGCACCCGGTCTTCGGCGCCGAATCGGGCGACTTCCGCGCCGTTCCGGATCCGGCGACCGTCGTCCGCGTCCCGCATCGGCCACGGGTGGCACAGGCCTTGACATGGCTGGCGGACGACACGGGCCAGCCGTGGGCCGGCGATCCGCGGGCCGCGCTGGCCAGGCAGGTCGAGGGGTTGGTCCGCCTCGGGATCGCAGTGCGGGTCGCGTTCGAAGCCGAGTTCGTCGTCGTGGCCGGAACCGACCCATCGGCGCTCCTCGACGACACGGGTCGAATGTTCGCGGTGGAGGGCCTAGACGGCCGATGGCCGCTCGGCGCGCGTGTCCTCGACGACCTGGACGCCGCCGGGATCGCCGTCCATCAGTTCGCGAAGGAGTACGGCCCTGGCCAGTTCGAGGTCAGCCTCCTGCCCGCCGAACCGCTGGTCGCGGCGGACGGGTTCTTGCTCGCGCGCCAGCTCATCCGGGCTGCGGCGCGCGAAATGGGTCTGTCGGCGTCGTTCATGCCCAAGCCCTATACCGATCTGCCCGGGAACGGGCTGCACGTCCACCTCGGCCTGACGCGTGCCGACGATTCGGCGGTCGATCTCATCGCCGACCCGGACGACCCGACGCGACTCGCTGCCTCGGCCGGCCCCGCGATCGCCGGCCTGCTCGAGCACGCCCGCGGCCAGTCGGCGCTCTCGTCCCCGACCCCGAACTCATACAAGCGATTGCTGCCGGGCTCCTGGGCGCCGGCCCACGTCTCCTGGGCGCTGGGCAATCGATCCGCCCTGGTCCGCGTGCCCGGGCGCGGGGCGGGCCGGCATCTGGAGGTCCGTAGCGGCGACGCGGCGATGAACCCGTACCTGCACTTGGCCGGCCTGTTCGCGTCAATCGCCGACGGCGTCTCGCGTGATCTCGCCATGCCGCCGGAGGCGCGCGTCGATGTCGGCCACCTGTCCGATGACGAGGCCGCCACTGCCGGGTTCGGGCGGCTGCCGTCGAACCTCCCGGCGGCGCTCGACGCGTTCGAGGCCGACGACGTGCTGCGTGACGCCGTCGGGCCGCTGATCGCGTCGCACTACCTCGACGTCAAGCGGTTCGAATGGACGACCTACCTCGAGCGCTCCGGCCTGGCCGCGGACTCGACCGAGGTGTCCGAATGGGAACGCCGGACCTACTTCGAATGTCTGTAAGTCCGCCCTTCACCGATCGACGCCGTGCGCTCCCCGGCGATCAACCGGCGAGGCGCGTCGTCGAGGCGATCTTCCCGCGAGCGAAGGTGTCGTACGTCGAGCACTGGCCGGAGATCGCCGACCTGTTCGATCGCCTGGAGGACCAGCGACCCGCGACCTGTGGCGCCTACGCTGCTCGCTACCTCCTCGCACCGCTGGGGTTCCCGACATCCGAGGGCGCGAACACCACCCGCGAGGACTACCTCGCGCACCTGGCCGGGACGGTGATCGAGGACTCCGAGCTCCAGGAGGTCCGCGAGGTCAAGGCGCAAGTCGAGGCGCTCGGCCTGTCCGATGCCGAGGCGGCGGAGCGGTTCCCGAGGACGTGGTACGGCTGGTCGCTCCGGTCGTCCGACGACGACGTGGTCACCGGCACCAGCCCGACCGGCACCGCCCGCGCGGTCGCGGTCGGATCGGGCGGTGCGCTCGTGACGTTGCCGGTGCCTGGTCGAGGCCGGGACGGCGAGGTGACCATGACGCCCGAGCGGTTCGATTCGCTGCTCGACCTCATCGAAGCGCACCTGGGCGACTGGGGTGTGCACCCGATCGCGAACCTCGAGGTCGATCAGCTGCTGGACGCCACGAGCGACGCCTACGCGCCGGGGAGCCTTGCGGGCGCCGATCCCGAGGCGTCGATCCCACGGGAGCACTGGGGCGTCGGTCATTTCGTGGGCATCGGAGCGTTCTGGCGGGCAGGCGATGGCCGGCGCTGGGTCCTGCTGCTCGATACGTACAAGGCGCGCGGTTTCCTCGGCTACGTGCCGATGCCGGCCGAGTCCCTGAGGCGAGCCGTCGTCCGCGAGGACGGGCGCGACGGCGGCCTGCTGCTCGTCATGCGCCGGGACACGCTCGAGGCCGCGCGCCGTGCGATCGAGGCATTCGGCCTCGAGATCCGGATGTGGGGCAACGGCAGCCTGGAGCCCGAGGGCTGGGCATGGTCCCTGGGTAGATGATCTGGCTGCCGCAGTTCGACGACATCATCGATCGAGCCTGGGGTTCGGTCGGTGGCTTCGACGGGCTGCGCGTCGACGACCCGCAAGCGGGTCGGATCGATGGGGCCGGCGCGTTCGACGCCTATCGCGTGCGAGCGCAGGCATGGCTGCGGGAGCGAGGGGCACGGCCGCGTCCGATCGCTACGACGGTCGACGAGGGGCGCACCGTCGGCGAGTTCGAGGTCGAGCTCACCGAGGATCACCGAACCTTCTCGCTGCCGGTCGCGATCGCGGTCGAACCGGGGGC
>JBIOWA010000304.1:0-7702 GCA_044868045.1 Candidatus Limnocylindrales bacterium | reverse complement strand
GAGCTCGAAGCCGATCGCTCGTGTTCCCCCGACCACGACCACGGATCCGTCCATCACCCTCCTCCTCGGCGCGTGGCCTCGTACTTCTCCCAGCTCGACACCCAGCGATAGGCGTGTCGTGCGGGCGGCTGAGGCGCCTGCGTCTCCAGCCAGCGGACCCGTTCGGTCCCGGTGTTGTAAAAGCCGTGCACCGACCCGACCGGCGCGAACGCGACGTCACCCGGTCGGAACGTGTAGGCCGTTCCGTCCAGTTCACCTTCGACCTCACCGGCCAGGAAGACGTACGCCTCCTCGAAGGGATGATCATGGGCCTGGGCGGCGCCGCCGATCTCGTAGTCGACGGTGAACATCGTCACCTGGTCGGCGCCGAAGTTCCGATCGACCAGCATCTTCACTGAGATCCCGCTGTAGGCGAGGATCGCCGTGTCCGCGCCGGCAGGGGCGCGCCCGCGCGCCGGGTCGCTCACCCGGAGCGCGTCGAGCTGGGGTCCGGTCCCCTCGTAATGGCCCGCGAGCCGGAGCGTCGGATCACCGAACGGCGGCCGGACGGCAGCCGCGTCCATCGCCCCGAGATCCTGGGGCGTTTCGAAGAACGTATCCTTTCGGCCGCTCAACGGGTCGAGCCGCTGCGGCGAGTTGAGCGACAGTAGCTTGACCATCGCGGAACCGGTGTTGCCGAGCGCGTGGCGGAGCCCGGTCGGGATCAGCGCGTAGTCGGCGGGGACCAGTCGGTGGAGCCGCTCGCCGAGCTGGAGGAGCAGTTCGCCCTCCAGGACGTAGAGGGCCTCCTCGAAGCTGTGCACATGCGGCGCCAGCCAGCCGCCCGGCTGGAGGGCCACGGCAGCAAGGTCGGTGTGGACGGCGCCCTGGTCCGGGCCGATCAGCCGATCCCGGGCGAGCCCACTCGACGTGTCGGTGGCCGGCGCCGGCGAGGACGGGAACGACCAGTCCAGCCGGCCGACGTGATGGGCCACGCGCCTACTCGTCGCTCAGCCCGGGGACGTCCAGCGACCGTCGTCCGAGGACGAACCAGATGCCGTGGACCGGGACCGTCCCGCGGTTGTAGAGCCGATGCGGCACGGTGGAATCGATCGAGATGGAGTCGCCGGGTCCGAGCTCATGATCCTCGAAACCGATCGTCACCCCCAGCCGTCCGCTGATGACGAACCCCCACTCGTGTCCGCCGTGCCGTTGGAATTCGTGCTCCGGGCTCGACGCACCACCGACCTCATAGGTCACGTACAGGAAGTCGATGCCCGGCACAGACTCGGTCGTGAGCCGTTCCCAGACGACGCCCGACGCCAGTCGGATGACTTTCCGGGCGTCGGCGCGCTGGACCGGGTGGCCACTCGAGGCGCGAGGCGGCGCCGCAGACCCCTCACTCGACACGACGCTCAGGGGTGTCTCCGTCGCCCGTCCCCCGCGTCCCGCGTCGTTGAACAACAGTTCGTCGAGCGAGACGTCGAGCTCGTTGGCGATCGCGTACAGGGTGCTCACCGATGGCCTGGCACGGCCGGTCTCGACCTGCGAGATGAGGCTGGGCGAGAGCCCAAGACGTCCGGCGAGGTCGCGGAGGCTCAGATGTCGGCGCCGTCGCGCGACTCGCAAGTGGTCGCCCATCTCGGAGTATCCGGGCTGTCCGCCGCGGCTCGGTGAGCCCTCCACGACATCCTCGACTGGGGCTGGACGCACGCTGGTCCGTTGTGCAACGATGTTGAACAACGTAGAGCGACACTGAAGGCCGTGTCAAGGTCGCGAGCGGACGCCTCCGCCGACCGACGACAGGAGGAAGGTGCTTCCGTGACGACCGTCGAGATCCCCGCTCCGACCGTCCAACCGACCGTCGCTCAAGGTCGCCCGATCGCCTCGCCCGGTTCGATGAACGTCGACTGGGAGGAGCGCTGGAACGTCGACCGGCTGCGGACGTACCGGATCGGTCGGGCCCGCGACGCGCTGGCGGCGTCGGAGCTCGGCGCGATGCTGCTCTTCGACTTCAACAACATCCGCTACATCACGAGCACCCACATCGGCGAATGGGCGCGCGACAAGATGACGCGGTACGCGCTGCTGTCGAGGGGCGGCGATCCGCACATCTGGGACTTCGGGTCGGCCGCGCGGCACCACCGACTGAACTGTCCGTGGCTGCGGACCGAGAACATCCACGCCGGGATGATCGGATTGCGCGGCGCCGTCGCGCCCGACGCCGGGCTGTTTCGTCAAGCCGCCCGGGAGATCGCCGCCATCCTGAGGGCCGAAGGGGCGGCCGACATGCCCCTCGGGGTCGACATCGTCGAGCCGCCGATGGTCGCCGCTCTCGAGGCGGAAGGGCTGATCATTCGAGACTCCCAGCAGGTGATGCTCGACGCTCGCGAGGTCAAGTCGATCGACGAGATCATGCTGTTGAACACCGCCTGCGCGATGGTCGACGGCGCGTACCAGCTGATCGCCGAGCAGCTCAAACCTGGTATCCGCGAGAGCGAGCTGGTCGCGAACGTCACTCATCGGCTGTTCGAGATGGGCTCCGAGCATGTCGACAACATCAACGCCGTGTCGGGTGAGCGCTGCAGCCCGCACCCACACGTCTTCAGCGATCGACTCATCCGGCCCGGCGACCAGGCGTTCTTCGACATCATCCACACGTTCGTCGGGTACAAGACCTGCTACTACCGGACGTTCACAGTTGGAACGGCCACCGACGCCCAGCGCGACGCGTACAAGCGGGCGCGCGACTGGATCGACGCTTCGATCGAGCTGATGCGACCAGGTATCGGGACGGACCAGGTCGCGAGGGTGTGGCCAAAGGCCGAGGAGTTCGGCTTCTCGAACGAGATGGAGTGCTTCGGGCTCCAGTTCGGCCACAGCGTCGGGCTGTTCCTCCACGAGCGGCCGATCATCAGCCGGCTCAACTCGCTCGAGCACCCGGTCGAGATCAAGGAGGGCATGGTGATCGCGCTAGAGACGTACTGCCCGGCCAAGGACGGCACGTCGGCGGCGCGGATCGAGGAGGAGGTCGTCGTGACGGCGGATGGCCCGCGCGTCATCACGAGATTCCCGAGCGACGAGCTGTTCGTCGCCAACGCCTACTGACGCGCATCGATGGCGACCGTCACCGTCGCGCCAGCCAGCCTGGACCGGGAGACCGGTCTGACGCTGTACCGGATCATGCAGGAGTGTCGGCTCCTCGAGACGCGGGCGCAGGAGCTGTTCTTCGAGGGGCTGGTCCGCGGCACGACTCACCTCGGCGTGGGGCAGGAAGCCGTCGCCGCCGGCTTCGGGGTCGCGATGCGCGCGGACGACTACACGTTCTGCACGTATCGCGGGCACAATCACAACATCGCCCGGGGCGTGCCGTTGGCCCCGATCCTCGCGGAGCTCTTCGGTCGGGCGACCGGGCTGCTCGGGGGCAAGGGCGGGTCGATGCATCTGACCAGCGTCGCGCACGGCGTCCTCGGGTCGTACGCGATCGTCGGGGCGCACTTGCCGATCGCGCTCGGCGCGGCGTGGTCGGCGCAGTACCGGAAGTCGGGACAGGTCGCGGTCTGCTTCTTCGGCGACGGGACGACCAACATCGGCGCGTTCCATGAGGCGCTGAACATGGCCGCCGTCTGGAAGGCCCCGGTCGTATTCGTCTGCGAGAACAACCAGTACATGGAGTACACGCCGATCGGCGAGGTCACCGCCGTTCCACGGCCGGCGGCCGACCGTGCGAGTGCGTACGGCCTGGAGCCGATCGTCATCGACGGCAACGACGTCGAAGCGGTGCATGCCGCGGCCAGCACCGCGATCGCGCGGGCGCGGGCCGGCGAGGGGCCGTCGCTGATCGAGGCTGTCACGTACCGCCACGGCGGGCACTCCCGGGCCGATCCGGGCAAGTACCGGCCCGACGACGAGGTCGAAGCCTGGAAGGCGCGCGACCCGATCCCGTCGTATCGGGCACGCCTCGAGGCGGCCGGGGTGGACGCCGCGGTCCTCGATACCATCGACCAGGAGGCCCGGGCCAAGGTGGACGCGGCCGAGGCGGAGGCGCGCGCCGCACCCGAGCCGACCGCCGACGTCCTCGAGACCGACGTCTGGGCCGACGGCACGTCGAGCTGGCGCAACTGATGGAACTCACGTACCGAGGGGCCATCGCTGCCGCGATCGCCCAAGAGATGAGCCGCGACGAGTCGGTGGTGATGCTCGGCGAGGACATCGGCGCAGCCGGCGGGGTGTTCAAGCTGACGGAGGGCCTGCTCGACCGTTTTGGGCCCGAGCGGATCCGGGACACGCCGATCAGTGAGCAGGCCATCGTCGGCGCAGCGATGGGCGCGGCGATGACCGGGCTGCGGCCGATCGCCGAGTTGATGTTCAGCGACTTCTTCGCGGTGACCTGGGACATGGTCGCAAACCAGATCGCCAAGACGCGCTACATGACCGGCGGCCAGGTGACGATCCCGCTGGTGCTGTGCACGGCCAACGGGGCCGGCCTGCGATTCGGTGCGCAGCACAGCCAGTCGATCGAGAACTGGCCGATGGCGATCCCGGGCCTGAAGGTCGTTGCGCCATCCAGCCCCGCCGACATGAAGGGCCTCATGGCCGCGGCGATCCGCGACGACGACCCGGTCATCGTCTGCGAGCACAAGGCCCTGTTCGCCGAGAAGGGTGACGTCCCGGACGGCGAGCATGTCGTGCCGCTCGGCAATGCCGCGCTCCTCCGTGAGGGGTCCGACGTGACGCTCGTCGCGCTGGCCGCCATGGTCCCGCGGGCACTCGCCGCCGCCGATCGTTTGGCCGCCGACCACGGCATCGATGCCGAGGTCATCGACCTCCGCTCACTCATCCCGCTTGATGCCCAGGCGGTCCTGAGGTCGGTGGCGAAGACCAGCCGCCTCTTCACGATCGAGGAGAACCCGCGCGTCGGGGGGTGGGGCGCGGAGATCGTGTCGCTGGTCGCCGACGAGGGCTTCTACAGTCTGGACGCGCCGCTGGTGCGGATCACAACGCCACACATCCCGCTGCCATCGGCTGCCGCGCTGGAGGATCTCGCCGTCCCGTCCGTGGACCGCATCGTCGAGACCGTCACGCGCCGGCTCGACGAGGCTCGCTGATCAGCGCCATGGCGACGGTCGGCCTCGTCGGCGCGGGTCGCATGGGGAGCGCGATGGCGCGGGCCATCCGGGCCGCCGGCCACGATCTCGTGATCTGGAACCGTACGCCGGCCGCCGCCGAGTCGCTCGCGGCGGAGCTCGGTGGGCGGCGCGTCGAACGCCCGGCTGACGCCAGTGCGGCCGCCGACGTCACGATCTCGATGCTGGCGGACGGCGCCGCCGTCGATGCCGTGTACGGCGGGCCCGACGGCCTCATCTCCGGCGCCCGCCCCGGGGCCGTGCTCGTCGACAGCTCGACGGTGCCGCCAGCCGTGCTCCGCCGTCACGGGCCGGCGATCCGCGATCGCGGCGCTGGCGTCCTTGACGCGCCGGTATCCGGAAGCGTCGCGTTGGCCGAGAGCGGGACGCTCACGCTCATGGTCGGCGGCGAAGCGGCCGACCTGGAGCGAGCTCGCTCGGTGCTCGAGGCGTACGGCGCCACGATCTTCCACCTCGGCCCGCTCGGGTCGGGGGCGGCGATGAAGCTCGCCGTGAACACCGTCATCTTCGGCCTCAACCAGGCCCTCGCCGAGGGGCT
Organism: Candidatus Limnocylindrales bacterium; assembly: GCA_044868045.1. Lineage (GTDB taxonomy): Bacteria > Chloroflexota > Limnocylindria > Limnocylindrales > CSP1-4 > SPCO01. Next base: position 2,038 of record JBIOWA010000304.1, on the reverse strand, counting down.
CGTGCTGGCTGAAGCTGCGGGCATCCCCCGCGAGCGCGCCTACGACGTGCTGGCAGCGAGCGCAGTGGGCGCGCCCTACGTGGACTACAAGCGCGCGGCATTCCTCGACCCGGAGGGCACGCCCGTCGCGTTCGCATCGGACCTCGCCGCCAAGGACCTGCGGCTCATCGCCGAGCTCGCCGAGGCCGTCGACCTCCGCATTCCCCAGTCGACGACCAACCTCGCCGTCATCGACGCACTGATCGCGGCCGGTGATGGCGCCCAGGACTTCTCCGCGGTCGCGAGCCACCTGCGCGAACGTCGCATCGCAGGGGAGGGGGCGACTGCGCGAACACCGTGATCGACACCGCGTGATGAAAGGCCCGTACGAGAGGAGGCACACGTGAGCAACCGGACGCTGATCAAGAGTGGCATCGTCCTCACCCAGGACGACGATCTCGGCGAGCTGCCGAACGCCGACATCCTCATCGAGGATGATCGGATCGAGGCCGTCGGCCCGAACCTCGACGCGGCTGGCGCCGATGTCATCGATGCCAGCGGTGACGTGGTCATCCCGGGCTTCGTGGACACGCATCGCCACACGTGGGAGACGTCGATCCGGACGTCTGCGCCCGACTACACACTCGGCGCCTATTTCGGGGCGATCCTCGACAAGTTCGCGCCGAACTACCGGCCCGACGACGTCTACGCCGGCAACCTGTGGGGCTCGCTCGAGTGCATCAATGCGGGCATCACGACGCTCGTCGACTGGTCGCACATCATGAACACGCCTGACCACGCCGACGAGGCGATCCGCGGCCTCAAGGACTCCGGCATCCGGTCGGTCTTCGCGTTTGGCTTCCCTAACACCTCGATCCAGGCGTGGTGGTTCGGACCGGACTATGGCGGCAGCGTGGAGCGGATCAACGGGGACGACGCGCGGCGGGTGCGCCGCGACTATCTGAGCGACGACCAGGGCCTCATCACCATGGCTCTCGCCACGCGCGGGACGAACTTCTGCAAGGAGGACGTCGTGCGCTACGAGTGGGAGCTGGCCAAGGAGCTCGGGATCAACATCACCGTCCACGTCGCCATGGACCGTTTCGGCTACACCAAGATGCAGCTGCGCAAGCTCAGGGAGATGGATCTCCTCTACCCGAACACCACGTACATCCATTCGTCGCACCTGCTCGACGACGAGTGGTCGATGGTCGCCGACTCGGGCGGCAACGTGTCGCTCGCGCCCCAGATCGAGCTCCAGATGGGCCACGGCTGGGCCCCGGCGGCGACCGCGACCAAGCTCGGAATCCCGGTCGGGTTGTCGTCAGATGTGGCGACCACCGCCTCGGCGGATCAGTTCACCCAGATGCATGCGATCTTCGCGTCAGAGCGCGCGCGCCGGCACCAGGCCGCGTGGGACGAGGACCTCGACGGCAACACGCCGACGCCCGACCTCGTCGATTCGCGCCAGGTGCTTCGCTGGGCGACGATCGACGGCGCCCGGGTCGCCGGCATCGCGGACAGGACCGGCTCGATCACGCCGGGCAAGAAGGCGGACATCGTGATCATCGACGGCTCTGCCGTGAACGTCGCGCCCATCATCGACCCGGTTGGCGCGGTCGTCTGCGCGGCGGACATCTCGAACGTCCGGACCGTGCTGATCGAGGGCAAGGTCCACAAGGACGAATTCAAGCTGAAGGCGGACCTGACCGAGCCGCGCAAGCTGGTCGAGTCGTCGCGCGACTACCTGGTCTCCAAGTTCGGGGCGCCCGAGCCGGGCTGGCTGCCGACGGCCGTCACGGCGTAACGACGGCGGCGGCTGCGGCCGCCGGTGGTGATCAGGCGGCTGCCGACATCGTCACGAGGCTCACGATGTAGACGTGCGCGATCGATCCCCACACGATCGATCGCGTGCGCCACGCCAGCCAGCCATAGGCCAGCCCGCCACCGAGCGTGGAGAGCAACTCGAGCACGGGTTTGCCGACGTGCGCGAATGCGAACGGCATGACGGCGATCAGGACGCCGATCGGGCCGACTGTTCGGACCAATGCAAACATCA
>JBIOWA010000303.1:0-22163 GCA_044868045.1 Candidatus Limnocylindrales bacterium | reverse complement strand
CTGTCGGTCCACAACGCGGCAGCCGGGGCGGCGGTCGGGATCGCCGCCGGTTTGGATCTCGACACGATCGCCGCCGCGCTCGACGCGGGCTGGTCGGCGCCGCACCGGGTCGAGCTCGTCCGGCTTCGGGGTCTGACGGTCATCGACGACAGCTACAACGCCTCGCCCGGATCGGTCAGCGCGGCTCTCGACCTGCTCGCCGATCTGCCAGGTCGACACGTGGCGATCCTCGGGGAGATGCTCGAGCTGGGCGAGGCCCACGAGGCGGGACACCGTTCGGTCGGCGAGCTCGCCGGGCAGGTCGCCGACCTGCTGATCGTGGTCGGCGAGGATGCCGGCGGCATCGTCGCGGGCGCGCTCGACGCCGGTCTCGACCCGGGCCGAGTCCACGCCGCACGCGATGCCGAGACCGCGCTCGACGTGCTTCGGCCCAGGCTGCGCGACGGCGACGTCGTGCTGGTCAAGGCCTCGCGCGGCATCGGCCTCGAACGCCTCGTCGATGCGCTGCGGCTGGAGATCGGCGAGGCCGCCCGATGACCGCCCAGGTCGCCGCCGCCCCGCAGCCCACCGTCTCGGTCGAGCTGATCCAGGGGTTGCTCCTCGCCTTCGCGCTGGTCGTGATCCTCATGCCGCCCTACATCCGGCTCCTGCAGGCAGTGGGGTTCGGAAAACGGATCCGCCAGGAAGGGCCCGAGAGCCACTTCATCAAGGAGGGCACGCCGACGATGGGCGGGCTGCTCATCGTCCTGGTCGTGCTCGGCATCTACTTCTTTCTGAAGCGGCCAGACGCGGCGACCTTCGCCCCGCTCGCCGCGCTCGCCGGTGTCGGTCTGCTCGGCGCGTTCGACGACTACCTCAACGCCAAGACCGGGGAGGGGATCCGCGCCCGCCAGAAGCTCATCTGGCTCACGGTCGTCGCGTTCGTGGCGGCCTGGCAGATCCAGCAGACCTACACGATCGACGAGATCGCGGTGCCGTTCTACGGGCCCGTCCCGATCGAGCCGTGGCTGTACGTGCTCTTCGCGGCCTTCGCGATCATCGCCGCCGCCAATGGCGTCAATATCACCGACGGTCTCGACGGGCTGTCGGGCGGGACCGTCGCGATCGCCTTTGTCGCCTACATGCTGATCGCGCTGCTCAACGATCCGGCCCAGCCGAACCTCGCGCTGCTGTGCTCGCTGATCATCGGCGCCTTGCTTGGGTTCCTCTGGTTCAACGTCCACCCGGCGCAGATCTTCATCGGCGACTCCGGGGCACTATCGCTCGGGGCCACGCTGGCGGTCACCGCCCTGATCACCGGCCAGATCCTCGTCCTCCCGTTGATCGGCATCATCTTCGTACTCGAGACCGGCTCGGTGATGCTCCAGGTGGCGTTTTTCCGGGCCACCGGTGGACAGCGGCTGTTCCGGATGAGCCCGATCCACCACCACTTCGAGCTCGGCGGCTGGGACGAGGAGAAGATCACGATCCGCTTCTGGATCGTGGCGATCCTCGCGGCGCTGCTCGGGGTCACCTTGTTCCTCGCCACCCAGCCCGGCCGGTTCATCTGAGTGTTGCCGTGATGACCCGACGACGCGCGATCGACCCCGATTCCCTGACCATGGAGGCGATCCGCGGCGGCCTGCTCGACGGCGCGTCGGTGACGGTCCTCGGGTTCGCCCGGAGCGGCGTCGCGCTGGCGCGGTTCCTGGCCGACGTCGGCGCACGCGTGACGGTCTACGACGGGCGCCCGGCCGATGAGCTGGGCGGCTCGATCGATGCGCTCGAAGGTCGCTCGGTCACGCTGGCATTGGGACCCGACGTGGACCCGACCGCCACCTGGGCCGATGCCGTCCTGGTCACCACCTCGCCCTCGATCAACCCCGACTACCCGACGACCGAGCCGCGGCTCCGTTCCGCGTTGCGTGCCTTGGTCGACGCTCGAGCCGGCGGTGACGAGACCGCTCCGGCGTTCCTCTCGGAGCCAGACCTGTTCCTACGCCTGTGCGTCGCCCCGACGATCGGGGTGACCGGCACGAAGGGCAAGACCACGACGTCGGCGCTGACCGCCGCGATCCTTGCCGCCGACCCGGCCCACCCGGCCGTGCTCGGGGGGAACATCGGCGTCCCGATCGTCGAGCGCCTCGATGAGCTGACCCCGGATCACCGTGTCGTGTACGAGCTGTCCGAGCTCCAGCTGCCGACCGTGTCACGGGGCACGACCGTGGCCGTGTATACCAATGTCACATCCGATCACCTCGACCGGCACGGTTCGCCCGAGGCCTATCGACGGGTCAAGCGACGGCTTGCCGAACTCGTCGATCCGGACGGCGCACTCGTGCTCAATGCCGAGGATCCGATCGTCGCCTCCTACGCCGGCCTCCGATCGGCGCCGGCGGTGCTGTATCGCCGCGACGCGCCCCTCGCTGGCGGGCTCGGTGTCTTCGATGGCTGGATCGTCGCCGCCCGGGTGCCGCGCCTCGGGATCGCCGGTAGCGATGTGACCGTCACGAGCGCGGACGGGCGGATCATGCCGATCGACGAGTTGGGCATCCCGGGTCAACACAACGTGTCGAACGCCCTCGCGGCGATCGCGGTCGGGCTCCTGTTCGGCGTCGACCCAGCCGCCATCCGGAGCGCCGCGGCGGCGTTCACCGGCGTGGAGCACCGCCTCGAGCCTGTCGCGCTCGTCGAGGGCGTCCGTTTCGTGAACGATTCGCAGGGTACCCAGCCGGACGCCGTGATCGCCGCGCTCCGGGCATTCGATCCGCCGGTCGTGCTCATCGCCGGCGGTCGCGACAAGGGCGTCGACCTGCGCGAGCTCGTGCGTGTCGCAGCGAAGCGAGCTGTCGCCGCCGTCGTCATCGGCGAGAGCGGGCCGGAGCTCGGCCGCCGCCTGGCGGCCGCGGGTGTCGCGATCGTGCAGCCCGCAGCCTCCATGGTTGAAGCCGTCGAACGTGCGGACACGCTGGCGCGTGCGGCGCGAGCGACGACCGACCCCGGCACCGTCGCGACGGTGCTGCTGAGCCCGGCCGCGGCCAGCTTCGACATGTTCACGGACTACGCTGCGCGGGGACAGGCCTTCAAGGACGCCGTCGCCACGCTGATCCGCGTCCGAGCGGAGGCGACGCGATGAACCTCGCCCCGCCGATCCCGCGCTTCGGCCGCCCCATCACCGATCCGGGGAAGCGCGAGCGCAAGCGGGCCAAGGAGAGCCGGCGGTCCGCCAACCGCACGCCGACCAAGGACCTGACCCAGGCGCTCCAGCGCGAGCGACACGCCCCCGACTACACGATCCTGGTCGTCGTCGTCGCCCTCGCGGCGGTCGGCATCCTGATGGTCTATTCGTCGTCGGCGATGAAGGGGTACCTGTCGGCCGGGGCCGACACCTTCCAGACGGTCGGACCGCAGATCCAGTGGGCGCTGCTCGGCCTGCTGGCGATGGTCGCGATGATGCGCGTCGACTACCGCTACCTGCGCCTCGCGTCGATTCCGGGCTATGTCATCGCGCTCGGCTTGCTCGTGCTCGTGTTCGTCGACGACTTCAACATCGTGATCGGCGGCTCCGCCCGCTGGCTGAAACTTGGGCCGCTGCCCGCGATCCACCCTGCCGAGATGGCCAAGCTCGCGCTTATCGTCTACCTCGCCCATTGGTTCGCCAAGCGTGGGACCAGGGTCGGGTCGTTCTGGGGTGGGGTGGTTCCGTTCCTGATCATTGCCGGGCCGGTCGTCGCGCTCGTGTTCCGCGAGCCGGATCTAGGCACGACCATGGTGATCGCACTGACCGCCTTCACGATGTATTTCGTCGCCGGGGCGAACGTCGTGCACCTCGGTGTGCTGGCGGGGCTCGCCGGGTTCGCCGCGATCGGAGTCGGGCTGGCCGGCTATCAGATGGACCGCATCCGGGTATGGCTCAACCCGTGGTCGGATCCACTCGGGAGCGGCTATCACACCGTCCAGGGCCTGCTTGCGCTCGGCCTTGGCGGTGTCTTCGGCTCGGGCCTCGGTGAGAGCCGGATGGCCGGCGGGCTCTTCGTTCCGAACGCGTTCAACGACTTCATCTTCGCGATCATCGGCGAGGAGTTCGGGCTGCTCGGCGCCGGCGTCGTCATCGCGCTCTTCGTGTTGCTGGCCTACGCTGGCATCCGCGTCGCGCTGGGCGCGCCCGACACGTTCGGGGCGCTGCTGGCGGCCGGGATCACAGCCTGGCTGTGCATCCAGGCGTTCATCAACATCGGGGTTGTCGTGACGCTCGTGCCGATCACCGGTATCACGCTGCCATTCATCAGCGCCGGCGGCTCGTCACTCATCATCAGCTTCGCGGCGATCGGGATCCTCCTCTCGATCTCGCGCGAGACCATCGAGAAGGGGACCTGGAACAACGATGCGACTGCTGATCGCCGGCGGCGGGACGGGCGGGCACATCTACCCGGCGCTGGCCGTCGCCCGCTCGCTGCGCGCGCGTCCGGACGCCGCTGAGCTCGCCTGGCTCGGCGGGCATCGTGGGCTCGAGGCGAGCCTCGTCCCGGCGTCGGGCATCCCGTTCCAGCGACTCGTGTTGCGCTCGCTCCGTTCGGTCGGGCTCGATGCCCATGCGGTGCTGGACCCACTCCGCCTGGGCGCCTCCGTCCCACAGGCAGCGGCGATCCTTGCGCGCACGCGCCCGGCGGCCATCTTCACGACCGGCGGCTATGTCGCCGTCCCGGTGCTGCTCGCCGCGGCCTCGCTCGGCATCCCGGTCGTGCTGTGGGACGGCAACGTGATCCCCGGCCGTGCGGTCCGTGCGACCGCCCGCCTCGCCGATGTCCTGGCGGTCTCGTTCGCGGCGACGTGCGAGGCGCTCCGGACCGCCGCCCCGCATCTCCCCTGTTATGTCACCGGCACACCGATCCGCGATACGGCCGCGGCGAACCGCGCGACCGCCCGGGCCAAGCTCAAGCTGGCGCCCGACGATCGCGTGCTGCTGATCTTCGGCGGGTCGCAGGCCGTTCGACGCTTCAACGGCGCCGTCGCGGCGGCGCTGCCGCGGCTCGTCGAACGGGCCGTCGTCATCCACGTGACGGGGGAGGAGGGGTACGCACCGGCCCTCGCCGGTCGCGAACAGCTGCCGGTGCCGATGCGCGACCGCTACCGGCCGCACCCGTTCCTTCGCGACGACATGCTCACTGCGCTGGCGGCCGCCGACCTCGTGGTCGGTCGCGCCGGGTCATCGACGCTCGCCGAGGTCACCGCGCTCGGGCTCCCCATGGTCGTCGTGCCCTACCCGCACGCGGCCGGCCACCAGCGCGCGAACGCCAGGCAACTCGTCGAGGCCGGTGCCGCCAGGCTGATCGACGATGCCGACTTCGACGCCGCGGCGCTCATCGCTGCCGCGGCGCTCCTCGACGACGCCGAGGCGCATCACGCGATGTCGGACGCCGCACGATCACTCGGCCGGCCGGGGGCAGCGGACGCGGTCGCAGATCTGGTGCTCGCGGCTGCCCGCCGTGCGACGTTGCCGGATCCGGCCGAGATCGAGCGGCGGGCCCGCGGGTTGCCCGCGTGACCACCGCCACGTTCGACGCGGTCGCGGTCGGCGCCGAGATCCAGCGACGGGTCGGGGTCAAGACCTCGCGCGACGAACCGCTCGCTCGGTTCACGACGATGCGCGTCGGCGGGCCGGCCGACCTGTTCGCCACCGTCCACAACCTCTTCGAGTTGCGCGCCCTTGTCCGGTTCGCGCGCGCGCGCGAGATCCCGCACGTCGTCCTCGGCCGTGGCAGTGACCTCGTCATCAGCGATCGCGGGATCCGCGGGCTCGTGATCCAGGATCGGGCCGAGGGCTCCCGCGTCGACGGCGACCGGTATGTCGCGGACGCCGGCGTGCCGATGGCGCGGGCCGCGACCGAGACCCAGAAGGCCGGCCTGACCGGCCTCGAGTTCGGGCTCGCCATCCCCGGCACCGTGGGCGGGGCCGTGTGGGCCAACGCCGGGGCGCACGAGTCGGACATCGCGGGCGTCCTCGAGTCGGCCCGCGTGCTGGACGGTGCCGGGCGGGAGGCGATCGTCGCGGCGGGGGAGCTCGGGCTCGCCTACCGGGAGAGCCGCTTCAAGCACGCCCGCGACGACCTGATCCTCGAGGGGATGTTCCGCCTCGCGCCGGCGGATCCTGACGTCATCAAGGGCCGGCTCGACGACATCCGACGCTGGCGGCAGGCGCACCAGCCCCTGGGCCTGCCGTCGGCGGGCAGCGTCTTCCGTAACCCGCCGGACGACTCCGCCGGCAGGCTCATCGAGGCGGCCGGGCTCAAGGACACGCGGATCGGGGGCGCCGTCGTGTCCGAGAAACACGCCAACTTCATCGTCAACGACCAGAAGGGCACGGCCGCCGACGTCCGCCGTCTCGGCGACCGTGTCCGGGACGCCGTCGCGGCCGCGAGTGGCGTCGAGCTGGTCTACGAGATCGAGTTCGTCGGTGATTGGGAGGGCTGGCCGTGGCCCGCCTGAGCGCCGGCGACTTGCCCCCGATCGTCGTTGTTCTCGGCGGCCCATCCGCCGAGCACGACGTATCGATCGTCTCGGCCACTGCCATCGCGCTCGCCCTGGCCGAGGCCGGCGCCGACGTCCGCCAGGTGCTTATCGATCTCGACGGGGCGTGGTGGTGGCTCCCGAAGGATCACCGCCGCGAGGATCGGGACGTGACGGCCTACGACGAGCCACGCAAGCTCGGTGCGAAGGGTCCGTTGACGGTCGGGGCCGCCCTGGACCGCCTGGCCGCGGCCAAGCCGGCGCCGGTCGTGGTCATCGGGTTGCACGGACCGTTCGGCGAGGACGGCTCGATCCAGGGGCTCCTCGAGGCCGTCGGCCTGCCATACACCGGCTCGGGCGTGGCCGCCTCGGCGATCGGGATGGACAAGGCCCTCTTCAAGCGGCTGTGTCGCGGGCTGGGGATCCCGGTCGTCGACTGGCGCGAGGTCCGCGCCGCGCGTTGGAAGGCCGACCGGTCGGGCGTGCGCCGCGAGATGACGGCGTTCGCCGCCGGCGCCGCCGACCCGCGGCTCATGGTCAAGCCGGCTCGTCTCGGCAGCTCGGTCGGAATGACCCTCGTGCACGATTCGGCGGAACTGGCCCCGGCCCTCGATCTCGCGTTCCGCTACGACACGCTGGCCCTCGTCGAGAGTTACGTCCCGGATGCCCGCGACCTCGAAGTGTCGGTCATCGGCAACGACCACGGACGGCTCGAGATCCATGGGCCTGGCGAGGTCATCAGCGGCCACGAGTTCTACGACTACGCGGCCAAGTACACGCCCGGCCTGTCCGAGACGTCGACCCGAGCCGAGGTGAGCGACGTGGAGCGGGCGGTCATCCACAAGCTGACGCGCGACGTTTACCGGGCGATCGGCGCGGAGGGGTTCGCCCGGGTCGACTTCCTGATGAGCGGTGAGCGGATCCTCGTGTCGGAGATCAACACGATCCCCGGCTTCACCCCGATCAGCCTCTTTCCGACGATGCCGGCCGAGGGAGGCTACACGTTCACCGATGTGTGCATCCGGATCGTCGAGCTGGCCCTCGAACGGCATGCCGCGCGGCCGCTGACCCACCTGGGGACCGGCGACCTTCCTCGATGACCCTGCGTCCGCGGGGCCCCGCCCGCCGACCACAGCCCGTTCGCCCGACGATGCGCCGCTCGATCGGAGGCTCGCCGTTTCGCCGAACGCGCTCGGTGCGCCGGGCCTCGGCCGGGCTCTCGCCCGTCCGGGCTGGGGCGATCCTCGCCATGCTCGTGTCGTCGGCGGCGGTGTACGGCGTGGGCCAGGCGACGACCTTCGAGTACACCGACGTCGTGGTCGAGGGCGCGAAGTTCACGAATCGGGCGGCGATCGTCGACGTGCTCGAGGCTGCGCATGGCGCCAACCTCTTCACGCTCGTGACGCGGCCGCTCGAAGACGAGATCCGCACGATCCCCACGGTTCGTGGCGCCGACGTGTCGGTCCGCCTGCCCAGCACCCTCCTCGTCCGGATCCGCGAACGAACGGCCATCGTGGTCTGGCGCATCGGTGCCCGGCGCTACCTCGTCGACAACGAGGGCCGGCTCTTCGCCAAGCTCCCCGAGCAACCGGCGGCGGCCACCGCCGCGCTCCCGGTCATCGACGACCGGCGCGCGGCGATGGTCGACCTCGTCGTGGGCGCCACCCTCGACCGGGTCGACCTCGATGCGGCGACGCGCCTGGGATCACTGGCCCCGGCCGATGTCGGCAGTGCCGCCGACGCCCTCCTGGTGTTCATCAGCGACGCGAACGGGTTCACGATCCGGACCCGGCCGGCGAGCTGGCAGGCCGTCTTCGGCTTCTACACGCCGACCCTTCGGACACCGGAGCTCGTGCCCGGCCAGGTCCGCCTGCTGCGCAGCCTGCTCATCGGCCGGGAGCCACTCGTCGACAAGGTGATCCTCGCGTCGGAGACCGATGGGACGTTCACCCTGAAGCCATCGCCGAGCCCCAGCGCGAGCCCGACGCCGTGATAGCCTTGCCGGAAATCACACGGAGCGAGGGCGAGTACCAGGTGCTGTTACCCCTGCTCGGGCTCCTCGTCGGTGTCCTTGCAGGTCTCGTCCTCAACATCAACGTCGGCTTCGAGCTCAGCCGGTACTCGGCCGTGGCGATCCTTGCCGCGCTCGATTCGGTGCTCGGAGCGGTCCGCGCGGAGCTCGACGGGGTCTACGACAATCGCATCTTCATCAGCGGCTTCCTGGTCAACGCGATCATCGCGGTCCTGTTGACGTTCATCGGCGATCGACTGGGCCTGGACCTCTACCTGGTGGCGCTCATCACCTTCGGACTTCGCATCTTCGATAACGTGGCGCTCATCCGCCGCCACTTCCTCTAGACAGCGCGACCAAACGGAGTACGACACAACGGTGGAACGTGAAGCGGTCCTGGTGGGCATCGACGTCGGCACGAGCAAGGTCTGCGCCCTCATCGGCGAGGTGGGGCGTGACGGTCGCCTGACGATCATGGGCCACGGGACCGTACCCGCGTCCGGCCTCAAGAAGGGTGTCGTCATCAACATCGACCAGACCGTCCGCTCGATCGCGGACGCGGTCGAGAAGGCCGAGCGGCTGTCGGGCTGGAAGATCGACCGCGCCTTTGTCGGCGTTGGCGGCCAACACGTCGAGAGCCTGAACTCGCCGGGCCAGGTCGCGGTGACCGGTCACCATCGCGAGGTCAGCCGAGAGGACATCAACCGGGCGATCGATGTCGCGCGAGCGGTGCCGATCCCGTCCAATCGCGAGGTGCTCCACGTCGAACGCCGCGGGTTCTCGGTCGACGGCCAGGAGGGGGTCAAGGATCCGCTTGGGATGAGCGCCCTCCGACTCGAGGTCGAGACGCACATCGTGACAGGGGCCGCGACCGCCGTGACCAACCTGTCCAAGTGTGTGGCCGCGGCCGGCGTCAAGATCGACGAGCTCGTCGTCAACTCGCTGGCGTCCTCGGAAGCTGTGCTCAACGAGACCGAGAAGGAGCTCGGCGTGGCGGTCGCCGACTTCGGTGCCGGCACGATCGATCTCGCCCTGTTCCTCGAGGGATCGCCGTTCCACACGCGGGTCCTCCCGATCGGCGGCAACAACGTCACCAATGACATCGCGGCCGTGCTCAAGACCTCGCTCCAGACCGCGGAGGAGCTGAAGGCGACCTACGGGTCGGCCGACCTGCGGTCCGTCACCGACGACGAGGAGATCAGCGTCAGCGTCCTGGGTGAGGATGCCGGGCGGACCGTCAGCCGCCTCGAGGTCTGCGAGGTCATCGAGGCGCGGATGCGTGAGACGTTCGAGCTGTTGCGCAACGAGATCCGTGCCGCGGGCGTGCGCCAGCTGCCGGCCGGCGTGATCCTGACCGGCGGCGCGTCCCAGCTGTCGGGCATCGCCGAGCTCGGTCGCGAGGTGCTGGAGATGCCGGTCCGGGTGGCCGCTCCGACCGGCATCGGCGGCCTCGTCGACACGCTGCTCAACCCCAGCTACAGCACGAGCGTCGGCCTGCTCCAGTGGGGCGCGACGACCCTCGCCGACGGCGAGCCGATGCGCTACGAGTCCGCGCCGGCGATGGGCGGCCTGGGACGCATCCGCGACGCCTTACGGAGCATCTTTCCTTAGGCGGATGGCTCGCGGGAGCATCGCCTCCGCCTGCGGAGGGCTCCCTGCCGCTATCCCGGCCGCTTCCTACACATGAACACACGCGAGTTGACGGTCCGGACTGGGTCGGCGCGCGGGCTGGCCGACCTGACCGCGGCCTGTGCCGCCTTTATCGATGACGTCGGCGCCGAGGACGGTCTCCTCTCGATCTTCGTGCCGCACGCGACCGCCGGGCTCGTCGTGGTCGAGGTCGGTGCGGGCTCGGACGACGACGTCCTTGACGCTCTCGATCGACTGCTGCCGCGCGAGGACCGCCTCTACCGGCATCGTCACGGCTCGCCGGGACACGGCGCCGACCACGTCGCGCCGCTGCTGGCCTCGCCGTCGTTGACCGTGCCCGTGATCGGGAGTCGGATGGCTCTCGGGACGTGGCAATCGATCTGCCTGCTCGACCCCAACGCCGACAACGCCTCGCGGACGGTTCGGCTGAGCTTCCTTTCGGGGTAACGCGCCTCACCTCGTAGGTGGAGCGACGGCCGGAGTCGCCAGGCCGTCGTCGGCCGGCAGGCATTCGGGCAGGCTGGGCGTCGGTACCCGAGCCCGGTGGATGTTCGCGAAGGCGCCCAGATAGACGCCGACGAGGACGATCGCGCCGCCGATGAGCAGCGATGGCGTGATCCGTTCACCGATGAGGATCGCAGCGAGCGGGACCGTCACGAGCGGCATCAGCAACGTCACGTATGAGACCGCCGACGCCGTCCAGCGCCGGAGGGCGAACAGGTAGAGCGCGAACATGACGACCGATCCGAAGATCACGAGGTACCCGACCGCCAGCCATGTGGCGGACTGGCTCGGGATCGCCCAGGGTTCGGCGGCCACGATCGACAGGGCAAGGAGGAGTCCTCCGCCGGTCGCCATGCCCACGGCATTGGTCGCGACCGGGTCACTCTTGGGGATCCACTTGGCGACGACCCCAGACTCTGCGATGCATGCAGTTCCGAGGACGACCAGCAGGAGTGAGCCGATCGGGACGTCGGCACTCGTCTGGTCTGCGAACACGACGGCCACTCCGGCGAGCGCCACGAGCGCGCCGAGCAAGCCCTGCGATCGGAATCGCTCCTGACCCTGCACGATCGCCAACCCGAACGTCATGAGCGGAGCGAGCGCCACGATGACCATCGTCGTGCCGGCGGGCGTCTCCCTGAGGGCCTGGTAGATCAAGGCATAGCTGCCGGTGAAACCGACGGCACCGTAGACCACGGCCCCGCCGAAACTCCGTCCTTTCGGGAACGGACGCCGGGTGGCGACGACGGCCGCCGCCATGATCGCGCCCGCGGCGAGGAATCGAGTGGCCGCTGCCCAGAACGGGGCGAGCTCCGTCACGATCTGACGGACGGCGATCGCGTTGACCGCGCCGAAGATCACGACGCCGACGAACGCCAGGATCGTCGTCCGATCGGGCCGGACGTCGCTAGTGGGCAGACGAGTCACGGTGGGTTGCCTCGGGCGGGCTACCGGGGCGACGATCAAACACCCGCGGGAGTCTGTGCGTCAACGCCGACATCATGCTGCCGAGCCGGTGAAGCTTCGCGGTCGCGACCTCGGTCGCCGGTGCGCGCCCGCACCTTTCCGGACGACGCCCACGAACGGATCGGGCGGGTGGTCCCATGGCCAGCCTCTGGCACCCAGCGCTATACTCCCCGGACCCGCGGACCCGTCACACCACTCGAGGTAGCCGGTTCCGACCCGAGCGCGCCACACCCGAGACCAGCAGATGCCACCGCCCAGGACCCGCCGAGGGTCGCCGGAGGAGAGCCCGATGCCGTTGCGTTCCGATTCCGAGAACTTCGCGTTGATCCGCGTCATCGGCGTCGGCGGTGGCGGAAGCAATGCCGTCAACCGGATGATCCGGGCGGAGATGATGGGCGTCGAGTTCATCGCCTGCAATACCGACGCCCAGGCGCTGCTCCAGTCGGACGCGCCGCACAAGATCCGGATCGGCGACAAGGTGACACGCGGTCTCGGGGCGGGCGGCGACGCGACCCTGGGCCAGCGATCGGCCGAGGAGGACTCCGAGAAGATCGCGGCGGCGCTCTCCGAATCGGACATGGTCTTCATCACGGCGGGGCTCGGCGGCGGAACCGGCTCGGGCGCGGCCCCTGTCGTGGCGCAGATCGCCAAGGACGCTGGGGCGCTGACGATCGGCGTCGTCACCAAGCCGTTCGCGTTCGAGGGAAATCGGCGCAAGCTCGTGGCGGAGAAGTCGGCCGAGGAGCTCAAGGCGCAGGTCGACGCCTTGATCACGATCCCCAACGATCGACTCAAGGACGTCGTCCAGAAGAACACCAGCATCCTCGACGCGTTCCGGGTCGTCGATGACGTCCTTCGCCAGGGCGTCCAGGGCATCAGCGACATCATCACGGTCCCCGGGCTGATCAACCGCGACTTCGCCGACGTGCGCGCGATCATGAAGGACGCGGGATCCGCGCTCATGGGCATCGCCCGTGCATCAGGCGAGAACCGCGCCATCGAGGCCGCCCACCAGGCGATCGCCAGCCCGCTGCTCGAGCTCGACATCCACGGCGCCCAGGGCATCCTCTGGAACATCACGGGCTCGTCGAACCTCTCGCTGTACGAGGTCAACGAGGCCGCCGAGGCGATCAAGGAGGCCGCCGATCCGGAGGCGATGATCATGTTCGGGACGAGCTTCAACGAGCGGCTCGGCGACGAGGTCATGATCACCGTCATCGCGACCGGCTTCGACGGCGGCAAGAAGCGACCCGCCATCCAGCGCGAGGCGGCCGGTGTCATGGACGCCGCGTCGGTGCGCATCTCGCACGAACGCGACTTCCTCCAGGAGCTCGAGCGACAGCGCGAGGAGGGCGCCGAGCTGCCGTTCCGGACCCGCGACGATGAGCCAGTCGTGAGCACACCGCGCGTGGAACGGACCGTCGGCGAGGCGGCGCCGTCGCGCCGCCAAGTCTCGTACGACGCCGACGACCTCGAGATCCCGAGCTTCCTCCGCCGCAAGTGACCCGCGCCGGCCCTCGGCCGGCGATCCTTCGATGACTGCGGCTGCGACCACCGTCGAGGCGTTGCGGGCGGCGCGTGCCGCAGTGCTCGAACGCATCGCGGCCGCATGCGAGCGGGCCGGCCGGGATCCCGCGAGTGTCCAGCTGGTGGCCGTGTCGAAGACCGTCGCGACCGATCGCCTGGTAGCTGCGGTCGAGGCCGGCCTGACGACGTTGGCGGAGAACCGAGTGCAGGAGGGCGAGGCCAAGGTCTCGCTCGTGCCGGGCGCCACGTGGCACCTCGTCGGCCCGCTCCAGTCGAACAAGGCGAAGCGCGCCCTCGAGGCCTTCGACGTCATCCAGACCGTCGACTCGGTCGCCCTGGCCGAGCGGCTCGATCGCCTGGCCGGCGAGGTCCGCGGCGCCGGCCCAGCGGCTCGTTACCCGGTGCTCCTGCAGGTCAACGTCGACGATGACGCGTCCAAGGTCGGCTTCGCGCCGGCGGCAATGGCCGAGGCGCTGACGCGCATCGACGGGCTCGAGGCGCTCGAGGTGCGCGGGCTCATGACCATCGGTCGCCTGGTCGCGGATGCCGAATCGGCCAGGACGACGTTCCGCGCCCTGCGCGAGCTGTCGGGCCGACTACGCGACCGAGGAGCCGCCATCGGACCGGACCTGTCGATGGGCATGACCGACGACTTCGAGGTCGCGATCGAGGAGGGTGCGACGATCGTCCGCATCGGCCGGGCCATCTTCGGCGAGCGGCCGCACGAGCACGGGCCGGATGACGCGCCGCATCACCATGGTACGAATGGATCGGGGCAGGGCGGATGAGTCGGGCGTCGGCGGGCTGGTAGACTCGCCCCGTGGCCGGGGCGTTCCTCATCAATTTCATCCGTCTCTTGCTCATGGCGCTCTGGGCGCTGATCTTCGGGCGGATGATCATGTCCTGGATCGACCCGATGGGCCGCAACCGGATCTCGACCTTCCTCTATCAGACGACCGAGCCGATCCTCGCGCCGGTTCGTCGGATGCTGCCGCAGACCGGCATGATCGACTGGTCCGGGTTCATCGTCCTGATCATCCTGGGCTTCCTGTGGCGCGCCCTCTGAGGTCTTGAGTCCGGTCGACGTCCGCTTCGCCGTCCGTCTCACGCCCCGAGCGGCGGCTGACCGCGTCGACGGCGTGGTCGACGGGGTCCTGCGCGTACGCGTCGGTGCCCCTGCGGTCGAGGGGGCCGCGAACAACGCACTGCTGCGCCTCCTGGCGGACGAACTGGGCGTCGCCCGTCGCGACGTACGGATCGTGGCCGGAGCCTCAAGCCGGCAGAAACTGGTGGTGATCGACGGCCTCGAGCCTGATGCGATCGTTGCCCGGTGGCCCGGGCTGCGGGTATGATCGGCGAATCCTCAGGCCGATGGCGCGCAGAGCGTTGCCTCGGCCTTCGGAGCGTCGTTCGCAGGACAGTGGTCCAGCAGCACGGGGCGATTGGCTCAGTGGTTAGAGCACGCGGTTCACATCCGCGGGGTCACTGGTTCGAATCCAGTATCGCCCACCACACCCCGACAAGACCGTATGCGGCTCGTCACGCGACCGGAGCGGCGACGTCACCCTCCTCCCCGGCGCTCTCGGGCAGGATCGGGTCTGAGGCCGCCTTCGCGCGCCGCGCGATGATCGTGAACGGTACGGCGACCGCCTGGATGACGCCCGTCACGAGGTAAGCCGGCCCGTACCCGTAGACGTCGGACACGCGACCCAGGACTGGCTGGGCGACCACACCACCGGTCGAGCCCATGAGCGAATCGAACGAGAGCACCGTCGCCCGCTGCTCCGAGCCGATCAGCCCGTTGATATACGCCTGCCGCAGCGGAGCCTCGATCGCGAAGACCATCGCCCATACCGCCAGGAGCAGCAGCGCCACGGCGAAATTGCCGGTCCACCCGATGATCGCCAGGATCGCGACGTTGAGGGTCGTCGCGAGGATGATCGCGTCAGTCCGGCGTCGGAAGAGATGACGGATCCGGGCAACGAGGATGCCGCCGGCGATCTGCGCGCCGGCGAAGATCGCGGCCGTCAGGCCGGCGACCCCGTACGCGCTCGGGTCACCGAAGAGCTGGAGCAGATACGGCTGGCTGGCATAGAAGGCGAAGAACCCGGCGCCCGAGGTGAACGGCGCCGCGAGCATCAGCGCCCGGACCGGCGGGTTCCGCCAGCCACCGTCGATCGAGCCACGGACGACGGCCCTGACTTCCGCGATGGGGCTCGCCCCACGTCGCGGTGAGAAGCCGATGTCGTGCATGAAGCGGGCCGCGACCAGCAGCGTCGCGCCGAGCATAGCGGAGCGGAGGACGTAGGGAACGCCAAGATCGGTGAGCTGCGCGACGACCCCGCCGGACACCGAGCCGAACAGCATCGCGGCCCCGCCGACGGTCTGGGCACGGCCCAGGACGACCTCGAGGTCACCGCGGTAGCCGGTCGCGCTCAGCGCGTCGACGAGCCACGCCTCCGTGGCGCCCGAGAAGAAGGTGAACCCGAGCCCGAGGAGGATCGACGACACCGCCCAACCGATGAACGGCGCATGGACCTGCCACATCACGAGGTACAGGACCGTCGAGGCCAGGAGTGTCGCCGCGCCGAGCAGATACGAGAAGCGCCGGCCGCGCGTGTCCGCGACGACCCCGGTCGGAACCTCGAAGAGCACCTGGCCCACCGCGAAGAACGCGTTCGCCGCGAACGCCTCGGTGTTGGAGAGGCCCGCATCGAGCAGGAACAGCGTGTTGACGCCCCAGATGAACGACGCAGCGAGCGTCTGGAGCAGGGTCAGGATGAGGTAGGTGCGCTGGACGGCGCCTGGGCTGGGGGTCACGGATGGGAGACTCTACCCCGAGGCAGCGATCACCGCCCGGAACGCGTCACGCCCGACGGCTTGGGCGCGTCCCACGTTCAAAGTACGGCGACATCCTCCTCCGCGAACACGCCCTCGGTCCTCCCCCGAGGGCGCGTTCGTGTTTCGCCCGCGCTTGGACGCCTTTAGCGCCGTTGGCGCCCTGCGCGCCTGGCGCTCAGCGCGGGCAACCGGTCGCCCGTTTGTCGCGTCAGGTCAGGGCGGGGACGACCACCTCGCAGAATGCGGCGAAATCACTCTCGGCCTCCGGGTGAGGACCATGCATCGTGACCTCGGACCCGAGGAATTCGCCGGTCGTCAGGTCGAAGGTGTCGACAAAGGTGATGAAACCGGCGTCGCGGAGGAGGACCGGACCGTTTGCCAGTTGGATCCGCTCGGGTAGACCGAGGAAGCTCGTGACGAACGTGATCGTGCCGGCGTCCTCGTCGATGATGGCAGTTCCTCGTACCAACCCCGCGGAGCTGATCATGACCGACGCGCCGTTCACGGGGTTCGTGAACGTCCCCATGAACGAGCTCGTGTCCTTGAAGCTCCCGTCGGCGTATTCGAAGAAGTTGTCCGTCACGACGATCTGCGCGTCGACGGCGATCCCACACAAGTCCGCGGAAAAGCTCTCCGTGAAGTGATCGTGGAACTGAGCGACGGGCTTGGCCGCCAGGGCGGTTGCGGGCAGGGCAAGTGCGATGACCGTCGCGACGACGACGGCACGGATCGGGGTCATCCTGGACATTCGGGTCCCTCCTTCAAGCGGCGACCGGGTCGCCCTGGGATGTTGCGAAGAATGGGCTGCAAAGTGGTAGCCACTGGCTGCCGGCGGTCGTCCATCCGCGCCTCGACTGCGCGTCGGTAGGGGGTCCGGACGAGCCTACTCCCCCGGCGTTGGGCCGGTGCGCCGATCCGGGCCGAGCTCGGGGCGGTCTCAGGAGGACCGCGTCCCAGCGTCGACCGCCGTCTCGCGAAGGAAGGCCTCGATCAGCTCGATCAACGCCGCGGGAGCGTCTTCCTGGACCAGGTGGCCGGCGCCGTCGATGCGTTCGAATCGTGCGTTCGGAATGGCCGCGGCGAGTTCCTGGCCGAGGGTCCAGGGGAGCCAGGCGTCGTCCATGCCCCAGCAGATGAGGACCGGGATCGTGATCGACTCGTAGCGGTCCTGGACCTCATCGGTGTCGCGCTCGTCCAGCTGGGCGATCTGGCGGTAGTAGGCCGGCTGGCCGTGCGTGCCGAGCCACGGTTCGACCAGCCGGTCGAGGACGCTGTCCGCCAGACCCGGGCTGCTGGCTTCGGCTATATATGCGCGAACGAGCGCCCCATGGAGCGGCGCGGGCAATTGTTCGAAGACGGCCGCGTTGTCACGGGCGAGCCGGAAGAATGGCCCGCCCCACGGACGGAGCGCGACCGGGTCGACGAGCACGAGACGTCGATAGCGCACGGCGTGGAGTAGAAGGGCGCGCAATGCGACCGCTCCGCCGACGTCATGGGCGATCACGGTCGGCTCGGTCAAACCCCACAGGCCGAGGAGCTCTGCGAAGAGCCGACCTTGTGCCCTGAGCGAGACGTCCTGCCCGGGCGATTGCTCGGACTGGCCGTAACCGGGCATGTCCCAGACGAACACCTCGTAGTCTCGTGTGAGAACAGCGGCTACGGCGCGCCAGACGTACGAAGAGAACGGAGTCCCGTGTAGCAGCACGATCGGCGGCGCTCCCGCTGGTCCGAGGCGGTCCCAGCGCACCTCACCGGCCGAGCTCCGGTATGTCTGTGTGAGTCTCCAAACGTCCATTCGGCCCGCTCGGCCCTATGACTCCGTGGCAAGCCGGCGTAGGACCGCCGGCAGGATGCCACCGGCGCGGTAGTAGTCGACCTCGATCGGCCCGTCGAGCCGGGCGATCGCCTCGAACTTGACCGCCGAGCCGTCGCCGCCGGCCGCCGCATCCCGCGTCGCCACGACCGTCACGGACTTGCGCGGCGAGAGGCCGTTGGCGAGGCCGAGGACGTCGTAGGTCTCGCGTCCCGTCAGGCCGAGTGCCGAGGCGCTGTCGCCGGGCTTGTACTGGAGCGGCATGACCCCCATCCCGACGAGGTTGGAGCGGTGGATCCGCTCATAGCTTTCGGCCAGCACGGCCTTCACGCCGAGTAGCGCCGTGCCCTTCGCTGCCCAGTCACGCGACGACCCCGAGCCATACTCGCGCCCCGCCAGAACGAGCAGTGGGACGCCGTCTGCCTGGTAGCGCATCGAAGCGTCGTAGATGAACGCCTCGTCGCCCGATGGCAGGTGGACCGTGTGCGGGCCTTCCTTGCCCTCCACGAGGCGGTTCCGCAGCCTGATGTTGCCAAAGGACCCGCGCATCATCACCTCGTGGTGGCCGCGCCGCGCGCCATAGGAGTTGAACTCGAGCGGCGCGACGTCGTGCTCCTGCAGCCACTGGCCGGCCGGTGACGAGGGGGCGATCGAGCCGGCCGGCGAGATGTGGTCGGTCGTGACCGAGTCGCCGAGCACCGCCAGGACGCGCGCGCCGGTGATGTCGCCGACGGCCCGTCCCTCGAACGAGAGGCCCTCGAAGAACGGCGGTTTGGCGACGTAGGTCGAGGCCGGATCCCAGGCGTAGCGGTCGCCCGAGGGGATCGGCAGCGCACGCCAGCGCTCGTCGCCTTCGAAGACGACCGAATAGGTGCGGCGGAATAGCTCGGGATCGATCGACGAGCCGATGACCGAGCGGATCTCGTCGGGAGACGGCCAGATGTCGGCGAGGTAGACCGCGTTGCCGTCCGATCCCGTGCCCAGCGGATCGGTTGTGAGATCGATATCGACACGGCCGGCGAGCGCGAACGCCACGACCAGCGGCGGTGAAGCGAGATAGCTCGCGCGGGCGAGCGGGTGGATCCGCCCCTCGAAGTTGCGGTTGCCGGACAATACCGCCGCGACCACGAGGTCATTGGCCTCGATCGCTGCCGCGATCGGGGCGTCGAGCGGGCCCGAATTCCCGATGCAGGTCGTGCAGCCGTACCCCGCCAGGGCAAAGCCGAGCTTCTCGAGCGGGTCCATCAAGCCGGCCGAAGCGAGGTAGCCGGTCACCGCCTTGGAGCCCGGCGCGAGCGAGGTCTTGACCGTCGACGGGACGCGTAGCCCACGTGCGATCGCGTTTCGAGCGAGCAGCCCGGCGCCGATCATGACCGTTGGGTTCGACGTGTTCGTGCACGACGTGATCGCTGCTATGGCGACCGAGCCCGAGCTGATCTCGACCCGCTCCCCACCGACTTCGATCGCCACCGCCGGATAGCGGCGACGATCCACGGCCGCGCCGCCGTTCGACTTCGCCGCGGCGGCCGCCGGCGCGGGTGCGTCGACCGCGTCCGCGTGGGCGAATGACGTAGGATCCGACGCCGGGAACGATTCGGCCGATGCCTCCTGGACCTGGTCCCCGTTGACCGGATCCTCCCCACCGAACGGTCCCTGGAGGCCGTCCGGAAACGTCGTACGGAAATTCTCCGGCAGGTCCTGCAATCGAACCCGATCCTGCGGTCGGCGCGGCCCCGCCACGGACGGTTCGACCGAGCCGAGATCCAGCATCAGGAGCTCATCGAACGCCGGGCCGTCGCCCGGCTCGCGCCACAGGCCCTGCTCCTTCGCGTAGCGTTCGACGAGTCCCACGCGCTCCTCGCTGCGGCCGGTCAGCCGGAGGTATGACAGCGTCTCGTCGTCGATCGGGAACAGCGTCGATGTCGCCCCGAATTCCGGGCTCATGTTGCTGATCGTCGCCCGATCGGCGAGCGACAGCGTCGCCAGGCCGTCCCCGGCGAACTCGACGAACGCTCCGACCACGCCGTGTCCGCGCAGCATCTCGGTCACGACGAGGACGAGGTCGGTCGCGGTCGACCCCTGCGGCAGCTCGCCAGTGAGCCGGACACCGACGACGTGCGGCATCGGCTGGTAGAGCGGCTGGCCGAGGAGGACCGCCTCTGCCTCGATGCCTCCGACGCCGTAGCCCAGCACCCCGAGCGCGTTGATCATCGTGGTGTGCGAGTCGGTCCCGACCAGGGTGTCGGGGAAGGCGACGCCGTCGCGCTCATCGACCACCGGGGCGAGGTACTCCAGGTTGACCTGGTGCACGATGCCGGTACCCGGCGGGACGATGCGCAGGTTGCGGAAGGCCGTCTGCGCCCAGCGCAGGAGCTGGTAGCGCTCGCCGTTGCGCTCGTACTCCCGCTCGACGTTGAACGCGAACGCGTCCGCGGTCGCGAATCGATCGACCTGGACCGAGTGGTCGATCACGAGGTCGGCCGGCACCAGCGGGTTCACCTTGGCGGGGTCGCCGCCGAGGTCCGCCATCGCGTCGCGCATCACCGCCAGGTCGACGACCGCCGGCACGCCGGTCAGGTCCTGGAGGATCACCCGCGACGGCATGAACGGGATCTCGGCTTCGGCGGCGACCCCCGGACGCCAGGCGGCCAGGGTCTCCACGTCCGAAGCGTCGACCAGCCCGCCGCCGGCATGGCGCAATAGGTTCTCGAGCAGGATCCGGACGGTGACCGGCACGGTCGCCTCGCCGGTCAGGCTCGAGATGGCGCTCAGCCGGTAGACGTCCGGCTGGCCCGGCGCGAGCGGCGCCCGGGCACCAAAGGGGTCGTTCCGTGACAACGCGTCCATCTCCGCTGGCTCGCTAGACTCGATGGATGCAAGCGTACCGCGCAAGACCGGGACACCGCGCCGACGCTCGCGCATGAAGCCCTGGGGCCGGCTGCCGGGCGACGATCCGGCGCGCGACCGGGCCGAGACCCAGGCGGCGATCGACGCCGCGGGCATCGACCTCGACCCCGTCCCGCCGGGACACCATCGCCATGCCGATGGCGAGGTCCACCCCGACGGACACGCCCATCCGCATCAGCATTCGGGGCCCGGCGAGACACCCGTCACCGGGATCGTCGGGGCGGGCGCGGTCGGGACGGCGCTCGGGCTTGCGCTCAGCCGGGCCGGCTGGCCGATCCACGCGATCGCCAGTCGCGATCCCGGACGTCGCGCGCGGTTCACCGGGCTGGTCGAATCGGCACGCCCGTTCGCGGAGGCGCAGGCTCTGGTCGAGGAGGTGGAACTGATCGTCCTCGCGGTGCCCGACGACGCCATCGAGCCACTCGCGCGGAGCATCCGGATGTACAGCGGCCAGGCGATGATCCACACGAGCGGCGCGCTTGGGGCCGAGGTCCTTGCCCCGGCGATGGCTGCGGGCACGCAGATCGGGTCCTTCCACCCGCTCGTGGCGTTCGCCGACACGGAACGGGCGATCGCCGCGCTCCACGGTGCGACCGTGGCGATCGAGGGCGACGATCAACTGGCAGCCCTCCTCTCGGACATGGCCGAGCGGCTTGGTGCCCATGCCGTCCGGCTCCAGCCCGGCTCGAAGGCCGCCTATCACGCCGCCGCCGTCCTGGCCGCCGGCGGCTTCGTCGCGCTGCTCGGCGCGATCGCCGAACTCGGGGCCGTCGCCGGTCTCGACGAGGAGGGGGCGCTCGCCATCTACGGGCCGCTCATCGAGGGCACGCTCGGCAACGCCCGAGCCCTCGGGATCCGCGACGCGCTGACCGGCCCGATGACCCGCGGCGACATCGGGACGCTGACTGCGCACCTCGCAGCCCTGGCGAGCCACGCGCCCGGCGTCGTGCCCCTCTACGTCGCCGCCGCCCACCGCGAGATCGACCTTGCGCTGGACCGTCGCGTGCTCGCACCGGAGACCGCCGAAACGATGCGCGCAACCCTCGATGCGGCGCTTGCAAGGCAGGACTGACCTAGTACCATTGCGGCCCATGGGACACAGCATCGCCGCCAAGTACGCGGCTCGGCCGGCGGCCAGATTCGTGCGTCCGTCGAGTCGAGCGCGAGAGCGGCGACTCGGTCTTGGCGCGCAGGCCACGTTCTCTGCGGCAATCGGCGTGCAGACCGAGCTCCGCGGGCTCGAGGCGGGCCCGTATGCGAGGCTCAAGGCCGGGCGGCTCGGTCCGCGACCGGCCAAGCCGATCGTGCGGGCGCATCGCGCCCGTCCGGCCGTCTCGATGCACTGGGCCCGCTCCGGGCGATCCGGGTCGGGTCGACGTCCCAGCGCCGCCCCGGCGCCGTGGCACGCCTGAGGACTGCGACCGCCACATCCGCGGGCGGCATCGTCGTTCGATACGA
>JBIOWA010000302.1:0-31051 GCA_044868045.1 Candidatus Limnocylindrales bacterium | reverse complement strand
GCCGACCTGTGGGGCGCGCGCCGCCTATTCCTCGCCGCGCTGGCGATCTTCACGGTCGGTTCGACGCTGGCCGGACTGGCCCAGGACCTCGACCAGCTGATCGCGGCGCGCCTTGTGCAGGCCGTCGGGGGTGGGGTGCTCGTACCGGTGGGCACGGCCGCGGCCGCCCACCTGTTCGAAGCGGCCGGCCGCCCGCGGGCACTCGGCGTCGTCGGCGCGCTGACGTTCCTCGGGATGGCCGCCGGCCCGTTCCTCGGCGCGGCGGTCCTCTCGTCGATCCATCCAGAGATCCCGTTGATCGAAGCCGGGCTTGGGAACTCGACCCTCACCGACCTGCTCGCGCCGGCCTGGCGCTGGATCTTCTTCGCGAACCTGCCGATCGCCGTGACGGCGCTGGCCGTCGCCTGGGCGGTCGCGCCCGGCTGGGACACGCCGCGCCGATCCGGACGCATCGACCTCGCCGGCGCGGCGATCTTCGGCCTCGCGCTCGCGCCGGGGCTCGTCGCCCTCACGCTCATCGGCGCCACGTCCACGCCGGACGCCGTGGATCCCTTCACGATCTCGGTCGGGCTCGGTGCGGTCGCCGCGGTGGCGACGCTCCTCGCGATCGTTCGCGCGGTCCGCCAGTCGGACCCATTCCTCGACGTGCGGCTGTTCCGCGAACGGGCCTTTACGGCGGCGGCCGTGGTCTCGGCCTTGACCGGCTACGCCTTCGCCACGGCGATCATCGGCGGCGCGGTGTTCGTCGATCGAGTCCTCTACGGCGGCCCCGACGAACAACGATTCGCCCTCGGGTCGCTGGCGGGCGCCACGGCGATCGGCGCGTTGGTGTCGGGCTTCGCAGTGCGGTTCGCCTCTTATCGCGTCGTGACGATCGTGGGGCTCGCCGCCAGCGTCGTCGGCCTGGCCCTGATGTCGCGCTGGTCGCCCGCGAGCACGATCGGGGATGTCGCCGCCGCCCTGGCCCTCTTTGGCATGGGCTTCGGGCTGTCGGTGACGCCGCGATCGACCGCTGCCGTCGAAGCCGCCGGGCGAGCCGCGTTCGGGGCCGCGTCGTCGGTCGTGACCGTGGCAAGGATGCTCGGCATGGCGGTCGGCCTCGCTGTCCTGACCGCGTACGGCTCGACGACCATCGACCGGCTATCGGCCGAGGTGTACGCGACGCCCGACGCCTACCTCGCCTACATCCCGGAGAGCCTGAGAAACCGGCCGCTCAAGGACCCGCTCGTGGTCGAGGCGCTCGAATCGTGGGCGTCGCGCGAAGCGGCGTCGATCATGGTCGGTCTCTACCTGGTCGCGGCGCTGGTCACGGTCGCAGCCGCCCCGCCGGCACTGGCGATGGGCGGTGGCGGGGCCGGGCGGCAGGCTCGATCCGCGCGTATGCTGGCCGCCGATGGCGCGCCCGACCCCGGCCTCATCCTCTGACCGACCCGCCGGCCGCGTCGGCGAGCCGGTGGCGAGCCGCCGCTCCCCGGCATCGGCCGGGGCGCCCGGCGTGGTCCGCGTCGCGGCCATCGTCGACGGGAACCTCCGCGAGGCCGAGGGCGACGACGCGATCAAGAAGCTGCGGGGCTGGCTCAAGCGACCCGATGCCTCCGTGTGGGTCGACCTCGCCGGCCCCTCTCCGGAACAGGTCGAGGCCGTCGGGGACGTCCTGGGATTGCACCCGCTCATCGTCGAGGACGTCCTCGAGGGCAACCAACGCGCCAAGATCGAAACGACCGACGGCCTCGTCCATATCGTCCTGTTCGCCCTCGATCGGAGCGACCAGGTGGCGGTCAACGAGATCGACCTCGTCCTGGGCGTCGGGTACCTGCTGTCGGTCCACGATCCCGAATGGGAGCCGCACCATTCGCATCACCTGCGGGACGGGCCGACCGAGATCATGGCCCGCGGTCCTGACCACCTGCTCTGGGCGATCAGCGACGACATCGTCGATGGCTATTTCCCGTACGCGGACCGATTGGGCGACGCCATCGACGAGGTACAGGACGCCGTCGTCGCCAAGGCGACGCCGGACACGCTCGAACGGCTGTTCCTCCTCAAGCGCGAGCTCATCGAGGTGCGCCGTGCCTCGAGTCCGACCCGCGAGGTCTTCAACCAGATCACCAACCGCGACATCCCGCTGATCGACGCCGACGAGATCGTCTATTTCCGGGATGTGTACGACCACGTCATCCGGCTGACCGACGAGATGGACAACTACCGCGAGCTCGCGTCATCGACGCTCGACGTTTACCTCACCCAGGTCAACAACAACCTGTCGGTGATCATGAAGCGGCTGACGGGCGTGACAGTCATCCTCGCCGGCGTCGGAGCGATCGCGGGCATCTTCGGGATGAGCGAGGCGGGCACCGCGTTGTCGGGCGGCGAGGCGGGCGGGTTCTGGCTCGTGAGCGGCGCGACGGTCGCGGTTGCCGCGGTTGCCGCAGTCGTGCTCCGTAAGATCGACTGGATCTGACCCCTACCCGCAGACGACCGGTCGCGCCTTCGGATGGGACGCGACGTGGCCGGTCGGCTTGGCCGACACGAGCGTCGCGAGGACCTGCGTCTTGGGACCCGGCGGCTGGCCGGGTGGTCGACGAGGACCCTCCGATGTCTGGAGCCATAGCTCCTCGGTGGTCGCGGCGGCGGGTCGGTCGAGGCCCTCGTCGTAGGGCACGTGCCGGACGACCTCGACGATCTCGTAACGGAACACCATGTCGTCACTGGTCCAGACCTCGACGATCTGGCCACGCTGTGCCCTCGCCTTGGTCTCCAGCAATGCCAGGAACATGCCTTCGCGAGCATGCGCATAGAGGTAGGTCGCCTTGCCGAACCCGGGTTGGGACAGCGCGCTGAGGTACATCGCGACGTTGCAGTAGGGGTAGCCGGCGTTGCCCTTGACGACCGGCAGGTCGATCCCGAGGCCCTTGATCCGGACGCGGGTCGCGACCCGATCGGCCGGTGGTGGCGGCGTCGGCGACGCGCTCGGGGTCTCGGTGGCCGTCCCGATCGGCGGCAGCGTAAGCAACGCTGAGGGCGATGGCGCCTCGACGATCGACGGGTCGGGCGCCGGGGTCGCGGGCTCGGCCGCGACCGGGACCGAATAGGTCAGCAGGCCGGCGGACAGGATCGTCACGCCGAACGCTGTGAGCAGCGCGGGAACCACGCGGGTACGGATCTGTTCGGTGGGGCCGGCCATAGGAGGGGCATCGTAGCGTGGGACCCCGCACCACGCCCTCGGCCATCGGTACTGGTACATTCCCCGCCAGCATGTGGCCTCGCCTGTCCATCCTCGCCGGCCTGCTGGCCGGCGTCGCGGCCGCGGCCCTGGTCATCGGGGGGATCCTCGCCTTCGCCCCGGAGCCGGGTGCCGGCGCGACCCCGCCGCCCGTGCCGTCTGCATCGCTCACGGTGTTGCCGTCGTTGACGCCGTCGATCGCGCCGAGCGCGAGCCCGTCCGCCGGCCCGTCAGGTTCGGGTCCACCGAGCGGCGGCGCGCCGTCGTCAGCCGCCGCGCTCTTCCACGTCGGCGAGCAAGCCCCTGCCCTGGTCGTCCCGCAGGTCGGCGGCGGCATCATCGACCTCGTGAATCTGCGCGGCAAGGCGGTGTGGGTCAATTTCATGGGCACGTACTGCCCGCCATGTCTCGACGAATTCCCGCTGATGAGCGGCTATGCGACCCGCCTCGCCGACAGCGGTCTCGTCGTCATCGCGATCGACGTCAAGGAGGACGAAGGCGTCGTCGCGGCCTTCGCCGAGCGATTGGGCGCCACATTCCCGCTCGGGCTCGACGCGGACGGCTCGACGGCCGCCCGCTGGGATGCCGTGGCCCTCCCGGTCCACTTCTGGATCGACAAGGACGGGATCATCCGTGACGGGGCGCTCGGCGGGATCGGGCCGGACGTCATGTCGGCGGGCTTGCGCACGATCTTGCCGGGGGTCGAGGTCGGGCCGTGACCCGGGCCGGGATGCCGGCAGGGGCGCGTCGAGCACCGACCAACGATTTCGCCGAGGCGATCACCGCCCTGATCGCAGCCCGCCCACCGTTGCTCGTCGTCGCCGACTTCGACGGGACGCTCGCGGTCGGCACGCGCGATCCTGCGGCCGCCCGCATCGAACCGCTCGCCCAGCGCGCGCTGCGCCGACTCGGCGGCATCGCGACCGAGCGACCGGGACGTCTGCACGTCGCGGTGCTTACCGGGCGGATCGTCGCCGATGTCGCCGCCCGGGTCCGGGCTGGCGGCGTCGAATACCTCGGCGACCACGGGCTGCAGCACGCCTCGCTCGCGAGGGGCGGTCGGGCCGAGCGCCTGCGACCGACCGCCGACACCGCATTCGACGTCCACCGCGACCCGGCCGAGGCGCTGGCGGCCGGCGTCGCCGTCGAACTGGGTGCGCCGCCCTGGCTCTTCGTCGAGCGCAAGGGCCCATCGGTCGCGTTCCACGTCCGTCAGGCGGAGGACGTGACCGCCGCCCGCGCCGCGGTGGTCGAGGCGATCGCCGTCGTCGAGCGACGCCTCGGACTCGTCCACGGTCTCGCCCACTACCGGGGCCGGTCCGTGGTCGACCTGCGTCCGCGCGAGGCCGGCGGCAAACGCGAGGCCGTCGAGCGGCTGATCCAGCGCCACCGGCCGGGTGGCATCGTCGTGCTCGGCGACGAGGTGAGCGACATCGACGCCTTCGAGGCCGTGATTTCGGAGCGGTCGGTCGACGCGACGCTGTGCGGCGTGACGGTGGGGGTCCATGGCGGCCTTCGGCCGGCCCCGCCGGAGCTCCTGGACCGCGCCGACCTGGCGCTGGCCGGCGCGCACGACGTGGGGCGGCTGCTGGCCGCACTCGCCCGGCGGCTATAAGGAAGTGCTAGGTCGGCAGCGCGGCGATCGCGTCGGCGGCCCGTTCGACGATCTCGAAGACCCGCGGGAACAAACCGAAGACCAGCGTGAGCACCGTCGTCGCCCCGAGGCCGCTCCAGATGAGGGCCCCGTGGGTCAGCGGCGGCGCGTCTCCGACCGGGTCGCGCATCCACATGTAGACGACGACCCTCAGGTAGTAGAACGCGGCCGCGGCGGCATTGAGCACGACGATCACCGCGAGGACGGTGAGCGGGCCGCCCGCCTGCACCGCGGCGAGGATCACGTAGGCCTTGGCCCAGAAGCCGGCAAGCGGCGGGATGCCGACGAGCGACAGCAGGAAGATCGTCATCAGGATCGCGAGCACCGGCTCCCGCCGGATCAGGCCCGAGAAGGTGTTCAGTGACGAGGTCACGCCCGTTCGCTTTTGGAGGGCGGCGACGATCGCGAACGCGCCGAGGTTCATGAACGTGTAGGCGGCTCCGTAGAACAGCAGGCCCTGGAGCCCGAGGACCTGGCCGCCCCCGTACGCGGCGAGCCCGACGAGCATGTAGCCGGTATGGGCGATCGAGCTGTACGCCAGCATCCGCTTGACGTTGTCCTGGGTCAGGGCCACGAGGTTGCCCAGCGTCATCGTCGTCGCGGCGAGCACGATCATCACCGGCAGCCACCATTCGGCCAGCGGCCCGAGCGCCTCGACGAAGAGGCGCAGGATCAACGCGAACGCCCCGATCTTCGGTCCGACCGACAGGTAGCCGGTGATCGGCGTCGGTGATCCCTGGTAGGCGTCAGGTGTCCAGTAGTGGAACGGGACGGCCGCGATCTTGAACGCCACGCCCGTCGTGAGGAAGGCGAGGCCGATCGCCAGGCCAGCCGACAGGGGCTCGGTCCCGGCCACGATGGCCGCCAGCTGGGCGGTGATGCCGTCGTCCCCGGTGATCCGGGTCGTGCCGGTCAAACCCCACATGAACGCGATCCCGAACAGAAAGATCGCCGAGCTGAACGAGCCGAGCAGGAAGTACTTGATCGCGCCCTCGGTCGAATACGCATCGGTCTTGTGGTACCCGGCGAGCAGGTAACCGGGCAGGACCATCAGCTCGAGGCCGAGGAACAGCAGCAGCAGGTCGGTGGATCCGGCGAGCAGCATCGCCCCGGTCATCGCAAAGACGAGGACGATGGCGAACTCGGCGATGGGCAGGCTACGCGGCAACAGGTAGTCGGGCGCGAAGACGATGGTCAAGGCGATGATCGAGATGAACAGGATGTCGAGGAACGTCGTCAGCGCGTCAACGGTGTAGGAGTCGCCGAACGCCGTCGCCTCCTGTCGCCCGACCACGATCGTGACCAGCGCCGTGATCGCGAGGCCGACCAATGCCGTCCCGACCGCCGCGCCGCTGCGACCCGGCCATGCCAGGTCGACGATGAGGATCGCCGATGCGGTCAGGAACGCGGCGATCAGCGGGCCGATCGTGACGACGTCGGCCGCGGTCAATGTGCGGCCCCGCCTTCGACGACCACGTCACCGCCAGCGCGTGCGCCCGCCAGGGCGGCCGCGATCCGCGCCAGGACCAGCACGCCGACGATCGCCACCCCGACGAGCACGACCTCGGGACCGACCGCGATCGGCGCGCCATGGCCGGCCGCTCGAACCGTGTCATCCACGGTCCCCTGGACCAGCGTCAGGATCAGGCCCGGCTGCAGGCCGAACAGCACGATCAGCGTGCCGAGTGGCACGAGCGTGAGCAGCTCGACCGGCGTCATGTCGTACACATGGCCGCCGAGCCCGACCAGGAACTCGGACAGTTCGCCGAACACGACCCGCTGGTACATCCACAACAGGTAGGCCGCGGCCAGGATCATGCAGAACGTGGCGACGGCCGCGGCCGCCGGGCTGAACAGGAACGTGCCGACCAGGCTCAGGAACTCGCCGACGAACCCGGACAGGCCGGGCAAGCCGGCCGAGGCCAAGATGAAGAACCCGAGGGTCGCGGCCCAGATCGGGGTTCGCGCGGCCAGCCCGCCCATCTTTGCAATGGTCCGGTCGTGCGTCCGTTCGTAGATCACGCCGACAAGGAGGAACAGGCCGCCGGTGATGAGCCCGTGGTTGATCATCTGAAGGATCGCGCCCTGGACGCCCTGCTCGTTGAACACGAAGATCCCGAGCGTCACGAAGCCCATGTGGCTGACCGATGAGTAGGCGACGAGGCGCTTGAGGTCGGGTTGGACGAGCGCCACGATCGCGCCGTAGATGATCGCGATCAGCGATAGCACGATGATCGTCGGGGCGAACGTGTGGGCGGCGTCCGGGAAGAGCGGCACCGCGAATCGGATGAACCCGTACGCGCCGAGCTTCAGGAGGATGCCCGCGAGGATCACGGACCCGGCGGTCGGGGCGTCGGTGTGTGCGTCGGGCAGCCACGTGTGGAACGGGAACATCGGCACCTTGATCGCGAACGCCAGGAAGAAGGCGATGAACGCACCGGCCTGGAGCGCCGGCGCGAACCCGCTCGTGGCGGCGAACTCGCGGAGGGCGATGAAGTCGAAGGCGCCGGTCCATGACCCGGTGGCCGCCTGGTAGGCGAACGCGGTCGCCAGGATCGCCACCAGCATCAGCAGCGAACCGACCAGCGTGTAGAGCACGAACTTGATCGTCGAGTAGATCCGGTTCGCGCCGCCCCAGATCCCGATGATCAGGTACATCGGGACGAGCACGACCTCCCAGAAGATGTAGAAGAGGAAGAGATCGAGCGCGAGGAACACGCCGACCATGCCGACCTCGAGCACGAGGAACGAGATCATGAATTCCTTGATGCGCACCTGGATCGGCGTCCAGGACGCCAGGATGCAGATCCAGGTCAGGGTCGTCGTGAGGACCACCAGCGCCGCCGACAGGCCATCCACGCCGAGCTTGTACTGGATGCCGAAGATCGGGATCCAGTCGGCCGCTTCGACGAACTGGAACTGCGCCCCCTCGCGCCCCGGGAGGTAGCCGACCAGCAGCAGCAGCGACACCACCCACGTCGCGAGAGCGAATCCGAGCGCGGTTGGACGGGTCCACGACGTCGGCAGGATCGCCACGACGAGCGCTCCCAGCAGCGGGAGGAACGTGACGACCGTTAGGATGCCGAAGGGGAGGTTCATCCGCCGCGGTTCCCGGTCAGGAGCAGGTATGAGCCCGCCATGACGATCAGGCCGAGGGCGATTCCGAGGGCGTAGTTCTGGACCCGGCCCGTCTGGACGCGGCGGAGGCCACGGCCGGCACTCACCGTCGTGCTCCCGATGTCGTTGACGGTGCCATCGACGACTTCGCGGTCGAACCACCAGATCGCCTGCGCGACGCGGCCGCCGATGACGATGAACAACAGGTGGTTGAGCTCGTCGAACCACCACTTGTTGAGCGAGGCCCGGTACAGGAACGACAACCCCGGTCGGGCCGATGTCTCGCGCACGAGCTCCGGCTGGGCTGGCCGGCTGAAGCCGCCCAGTTCGACACCGAAGTAGCGCCATGCAACGACGAGGCCGACGACGGCCACCGTGACGCTGGCGAGGATCAGGCCGCCGTCGATGCCCAGGAGGGCGAAGGCCTCGTGCGGCCGGGCGAGCATGACCTCGGCCTCCTCGAAGACCGGGGTCAACCAGTGGATCAACGCCCCGTCACCGAACGGCAGCCCGATGGCCATGCCGAGCAGGACCGATGGGATGGCCAGCAGGATCAGCGGCACCGTCATGACCGATGGCGATTCGTGGATCCGGTCCCAGACCGCCTTCGGACCGCGGAACGCGCCCCAGAACGTCAGGCCCATGAGCCGGAACATGTAGAACGCCGTCAGCAGGGCCACGAACAGGCCGATCGCCCAGACCCAGGTGAACCCGAACTTGAAGGATTCGCCCAGGATCTCGTCCTTCGAGAAGAACCCGGCTAGCGGCGGGATCCCGGCGATCGCCACCGAGCCGACCAGCATCGTCGCGTAAGTGATGGGGATCTTCCGGGCCAGGCCGCCCATGTTGCGCATGTCCTGCTCCTCGTGGACGGCGTGGATCACGGAGCCCGAGCCGAGGAACAACAGTCCCTTGAAGAAACCGTGCGTCATGAGATGGAAGATGGCCGCGGTGAACGCCCCCACCCCGAGCGCCGCGAACATGTAGCCCAGCTGCGACAACGTCGAATATGCGAGGACCCGCTTGATGTCGGTCTGGGTCATCGCGATCGACGCGGCGAGGATCGCGGTGAAGATGCCGATCGCCGCGACGACGACCATCGCCGACGGCGCGGCCGCGAACAGCGGGTTGGCCCGCGCGACGAGATAGACGCCGGCATTGACCATCGTCGCCGCATGGATGAGGGCCGACACCGGGGTCGGGCCCTCCATCGCGTCCGGAAGCCAGACATGGAGCGGGAACTGGGCGCTCTTGCCCATCGCCCCGGCGAACACGAGGAGCGCGGTCAGCACGATCGGGATCGGATTGGCGTCGCCATGGTGGAGGACGATCTCGATGGACTCGCGGACGTTCAACGTCGGCTCGCCCGCGGCGACTGTGTTGGCGAAGATCGCCATGATCCCGAGCGCGAAACCGACGTCGCCGACGCGGTTGACGATGAACGCCTTCTTTGCGGCCAATGCCGCGACGCGCTTGCGATACCAGAAGCCGATGAGCAGGTAGCTGCACAGCCCGACCAGCTCCCAGGCCACGAACACGACCAGCCACGAGTCGGCGAGGACCAGCAGCAGCATCGAGAACATGAACAGGTTGAGGTAGGCGAAGAAGCGCCAGTAGCCCGGGTCGTGGCTCATGTAGCCGACGGAGTAGACGTGGACCAGCAGGCCGATCGTCGTGACGACGATGAGCAGGCAGGCGGTCAACGGATCGACGTACAGGCCGAGGTCAACGTTGAACTGGCCGGCCGGGATCCAGGTCCACGGTCCAACGACGTAGCCGTGGGTTGCTTCCGAGCCGGGCAGGAGCGGCGCGCTGCCGCCCAGCACGCTGACGACAGCGAGCATCGCCACGACCCAGGCCAGGAAGATCGCCCCGACCGGGATCCAGTGGGCCTGTTTCCCGAACCGGCGGCCAACCAGAGCCGTGATGGCGAATCCTGCGAGCGGCAGGACCAGAAGCAGCGGCAGCAGCGCTTCGATCACTGGCGCATGGCGTCGTATTCGTCCACGAGGGGCGTCTTCTTGTTGCGATAGATCGCGATGACGATGGCCAGCCCAACGGTGGCCTCGGCCGCAGCGACGGCCATGACCATCAGTGCGAAGACCGCACCCTGGGCCGTCGCGTCACGGTGCGGGCCGAACAACCCGAACGCGACGATGGCGAGGTTGACGGCGTTGAGCATCAGCTCGATCGACATCAGCATGCTGATGGCGTTGCGTCGGGCGAGGAAGCCGAACGAGCCGATCGCGAAGAGGATCCCGGACAGGATCAGATAGGCGTCGAGGCTGTTGCTCATGACGGCCCGCCCGGCTCACGCTTGGCCAGGAACACGCCACCGATGACGGCGGCCAGCAGCAGCACGCTCACGATCTCGAACGGGAAGACGAACTGCTCGAACAGGACCCGCGACACGATCGTCGTCCCGAGGCGCGTACGTCGCGCGATCTCACCCCAGTCGGTGGCGCTGACCGCCAGCGCGATGACGATGGCCACGACCACGGCGGCGATCGAGGCGGGGCCCGCCTGCGTCTGGAAGACCAGCCGGCTCGGGGCGTCCTTGGTCTGGGTGAGCATGATCGCGAACAGGATCAGCACGCTGATCGCCCCGATGTAGACGATGACCTGGGCGGCACCGAGCAACGGGACGCCCATCAGCGTGTAGATCCCGGCCAGGGCCAGGAAACAGACGATCATGGCGAGGCCGCAGCGGATGATGTCGCGCATCGTCACGACCAGCAGGGCGGAGCCGATCAGGACCGCGGCGAGGACCCACAGCAGGGCGTCCTGCCAGTCCTGCCTGAGCGCGATCAGCATCAGGGTCGCGATCCCGAGGACCGCGCCGATGATGATCAGCGCGAGGAAGATCTGGGGAAGCTTGGCGCGCACGGCCGGCTACTCGTGGCCGCCGGGCCCGAGCGCCGCGACCGGTTCGTGGTCGTGCCCGTGACCGTTCCCATGTCCGTTCCCGCGTCCGCCGTTGGTGGGCACGCCGCCGATCGCCGGCGGGAGCATCGGTAGCAACCGCGACTGGTCGAAGACGCGCCCCTCGGCCGTCGCACGCGCCACCCAGTCGCGTTCGCGCCGGATGTAGGTCACCTCGGTCTCGCGATCGATCGCGGCTAGCGCCATCAGGTCGATCGCGGGATCGGCCCGTCCGGTATGGGCGAGCTCGATGTCGGCGCCGTCGCGGAGGGCGTCGTACGGGCAGGCGTCGACGCAGATGCCACACAGGATGCAGCGGCTCTCGTCGACCTCGTATTTCTGCAGGATCCGCGGCTTCGGCATCAGCGCCCCGGTCGGGCACGTCTCGGCGCAGCGGCCGCACGACACGCACGGCGTGTCGTTGAGGCTCATGTCGAGCGGCGTCGTGACAAGCGTGTCGAAGCCGATCCGCATGAAGTCGTAGCAGGCGGCGCCCACGACCTCGGCGCAGACGTTCGCGCACCGGCCGCAGTCGATGCAGCGTGACGGCTCGCGAAGGATGAATGCATGCGAGTCGTCGCGGATGTAGTCGTGGTTGATGCCGGTGAAACGGTTCTCGGTCACGCTGCGGTAGCCGGCGCCCTGGTGGTACTGCGGCTCGAGCGTCTGGAGCGTGGTCCCGTACTCGATGCCGAGACGGCGGAGGTCGCAGAACCCGATCGCCTCGCAGGTGCACTGGAGGCAGCGGGTCGACTCGGCCATCGCCGCCTCGCGCGTGTACGGCAATTCGTATTCGATATAGCTGTCGCTCCGCTCGTCGGCCTTGAGCGGGGTCATGCGGTAGCGCGGTTCCTTGATCTCCCCCGTGAACGGGACGATCGACAGGAACTCGGGCTGCGGCTCGGCGAGCGTCTGCCGAGTGCGGATCGCGTCGAGGTCCATGCCCTTGAGGTAGGCGTCGACGGCATAGGCGGCGCGCCGGCCCTCGGCGATCGCCTCGACGACCGTCGCCGCGCCAACGCGTACGTCGCCCGTCCCGAAGACGCCCGCCCGGCCGGTCGCGAAGGTGACCGCATCCGCCTTGAGGCGCCGTTGCTTCGTTGCCTCCGGTCCCTCGTTGCCGGGCGTGCCGACCCAGTCGAGCTCCGGTCCCTGCCCGATGGCGAGCAGGACCCGATCGCAGGGGATCGTGAACTCCGTGCCGGGTGCCGGTTCCGGGCGTCGCCGGCCGGACGCGTCCGGTTCGCCGAGCTGCATCCGGACGAACTCGACGCCGTTGACTTTGCCCGCCTTATCGACGAGGACGCGGGTCGGTCCGGCCTGGAAGATCGCGGTGACGCCTTCCTCGATTGCCTCGTGCACCTCGTCGGCCGCGGGCATGTCCTTCATGTCGCGGCGGTAGACGAGCGTGACCTCCTTGGCACCCTGGCGGATCGACGTCCGCGAGCAGTCCATCGAAGTGAAGCCACCGCCGATCACCACGACCCGTCGCCCGGCGTGGTTCGGGTAGGGCAGGCCGAGCGTGGCCGTGCGCAGGTACTCGAGGCCGTCGATGACGCCGTCGGCGTCCTCGTTCGGGATGCCGAGCTTGTTGGTGTCGTAACAGCCGATCGCGACGACGACCGAGTCGAAGCCCTGGTTGGTGAGGTCGTCGAGCGTGAAGTCGCGGCCCAGGCCGGCATTGCAGACGACCCTGGCGCCGAGCCGGGTGACCGACTCGTATTCGGCCTCGAGGACCTCGACCTTGGGCAGCCGGTACTGCGGGATGCCGTAGCGGAGCATGCCGCCGGGCGCCGGGTCCCGCTCGAAGACCGTCACGTCATGCCCGGCGATCAGCAGGTAGTAGGCAGCGGCCATACCGGCCGGCCCGGATCCGATCACCGCCGCGCGCCGGCCGGACGGCGCCTGGCGCTCGAACGGGACGGGCGGCTCGACGCCGTCGTCGAGCATCGACTTGAGCACCTGGTCGCCGGCGTAGCGGTGCGAGTCGCGGATGGCGATCGCCTCGTCGACCTCGTCGCGCCGGCAGTGCTCCTCGCACGGCGCCGGGCAGACCCGCCCGAGCACACTCGGGGAGGGGATGGTCCGCTTGAAGATCCTCGTGCTCTCGCGCCAGTTCGCCTCGGCGTTGGCCTTGAGGAAGCCCGGGATGTCGATGTGGCTCGGGCACTTGTTCTGGCAAGGCGGCAGGCAATAGGCGTTGTGGTCCGAGAAGATCAGCTCGAGGTTCGTCCGGCGCAGGCGGCGGACCTCCTCGGTCTGGGTCTGGACCTTCATCCCCGGCTCGCAGGCACGCGAGCAGGAGATCGGCGGATGTTCCTCGCCCTCGACCTCGACCACGCACATCCGGCAGGCGCCGAAGCCGGGCAGCTTCGGTTCGTAGCACAGCGTCGGGATCTCGATGCCGTTGTCGCGGCAGACCTCGAGGATCGTCTGGCCCTCGAAACCTTCGATCACCCGCCCGTCGACCTCGATCCGGATCCTTGGCGTGGCCTGCGGGCGCTGCGGCGACTGGGTGTCGAGCAGTCGCTCGGCCAGCGACTCCGGCGAGGGCGCCGGCGTCGGGGTCGCGGCCTCGGCGTCCGAGGCGAGGCGATCGGGTCGAGCCAGGGTGTCGGTCATGCCGGGGCCTCGGTCGCGACGCGTGCGGGTCGGCGGGGTGGTTCGAAGGCGGACCCGAAGTATCGCAGCCCGCTCATCAACGGGAGCGTCGCCAGCCGCTCGTGGTCGCACAACGCCGACTCGACGATGTCGTAGGCGAGATCCGCCGCCAGCTGGGCGTCGACCGGACGGAGCAACCCGCCCTCGCGCCGCGCGACGATCTCGGCCAGGCGCTTGGTGCCGATCCGACACGGGATCGACTTACCGCACGCCTCGTTGGAGCAGAACCGCGTCAGCACCCCGACCAGCTCGAGGAGGTCGGTCCGGTCGTCGACCGCTACGAGCGAGCCCGATCCAAGGTGCGCGCCGGCCTCGCGCAACGGCGCGAAGTCATACGGCGTGTCGAGGGCGTCCGGCGGGAGCAGGCCGCCCGACGGCCCCCCGATCAGCACTGCCTGGAGCGTCCGGTCCGCCGCGAGCTTGCCGCCGAGCTTGAGGACGTCGCGCAGCGGGGTGCCGAGCGGCACCTCGGCGATCCCGTCCCTGGTCGGAGTGCGGATCTGGACCAGGATCGTCCCCGGTGCGTTGGCCGAGCCGATCGCCCGGAACGCGTCAGCACCCTCGCGGATGATCCACGGGACGGAGGCGAGGGTCTGGACGTTGTTGACGACGGTCGGTCTGTCGAACAGGCCGACCGAAGCCGGGTGTGGCGGACGCTGTTCCGGCTGGCCGCGCTTGCCCTCGAGGGCCTTCAGCAGGACAGTCTCCTCGCCGAGCATGTAGGCGCCCTGGACCGGCCGGACCGTCATCCACAGGTCCCGGCCCGAGCCGAGCACGTCGGAGCCGAGGAAGCCCGCATCTGTGGCCGCGCCGATCGCCGTGTTCAGCCGGGCGATGACGTCGGTGTCCTCGGCACGCACCGCGATGAAGGCCTCGTTCGCCCCGATGGCGAACGCGGCGATGGCCGTCCCTTCGACCACGGCGTACGGATCGCGGTCCATGAGCGTCCGGTCGGTGTGGGACGCCGGATCGGCGCCGTAGCCATTGGCGACGACGTACCGGCGGTCCGCCTCGGTGGTCGCGGCGATGCGCCACTTCTCGCCGGTCGGGAAGCCTGCGCCGCCACGACCGCGCAACCCCGACGCCGCGATCGCCACGATCGTGGCCGTCCCGCCAAGGTCGCGGATCGACTGGCGCAGCGCGTCGAACGCGCCGGCGGCCACTGCGGCGTCGAGATCGGTCGGATCCTTGGCATCCGCGTGGGCCAGCAGGATCCGCGGCCAGGCGGCCGGGGTCTTGAGCAGGGTCGCCATCGTCAGGCGCGGGCCGCCGCGCCCGGGCGGTCGCCTCCCTTGAGTGCGCTGCCGAGCGCTTCGAGATACGTCGATTCGGCCGGGCGGTGCCGATCGACGGCCGCCGCCTGGTCGGTGGCGGTGGGCGGCTCGAAGCGCAGGTGGGCGTAGTAGCTCGCGGTTCCGTAGATCATCGCGTACCACGCACCGGTCACGTGGCTGATCCGCTTCAGCGCCGCGATCGGCAGATAGCCGTAGGCGGTCTGCGTCGCCTCCAGGATCTCGAGCATGCGTGCTGGGTCGTGATCGAAGTCCTCGAGGATCCGGTCGACTTCACCGAGATCGACGACCTGGAACGGCCGGTAGGCGGGATCGGGGACCGTCCGGCCGGACCGCCGCAGCGCCGATTCCTCGCGCCGCTCCCCGTAGGTCTCGGGTGCCCCCCAATGGACGTGATACCGGCCGCGGGTGTCGATGCCGCCCATGTCGATGCACTCGATCGGGCAGGCCTGCGCGCACTGGAAACACGTCTCGCACTTGAGCGTGCCCCACTCGTCGTAGAGGAGCTGGAGGCGGCCCCGGAACTTGTGCGGGACGTCGAGCCGCACCTCGGGGTACATCACGGTGACCTTCGGCTCGAAGAAGCGCCGGAGGGTCAGGGCCATGCCCTTCACGAGGCCGAGCCCGGGGACGAAGCTCATGGCTGCCCGCTCCGGACCACGACGATCGCGGCCGCGGTCACGAACAGGTTGAGCAGCGATACCGGGAGCAGCCACTTCCAGGCGAAGTCCATGAGCTGGTCGATGCGCACGCGCGGCAGCGTGCCGCGCATCCAGACGAACGTGAACACGAACACATACGTCTTGCCCATGAACCAGAGGATACCGGCGACCCAGTCGAGGCCGATGTACGCCCACGCACCGAGCAGCGCGACGATGCACAGGTTGGCGAGGACGAAGCCGGCGATCAGGGCCTGCCACCACTTGACCCGTGAGCTCAGCAGGTAGAAGGGCGCGGCGAACAGCAGCGTCAGCACGACCGGGGCGAGCGCCACGATGAAGAGCAGCCCGATGTTGAAGGACGCGGGATCGATGTCGACGTGGATCTGGGGGAACGGGAACGGCGCGTTCCAGCCGCCCAGGAACAACGTCACGAACAGCGCCGAGACGATGAACACGTTCACGTACTCGGCGAAGAAGAAGAAGCCGAAGCGCATGCCCGAGTACTCGGTCGCGAAGCCGGCCACGATCTCGGAGTCGGCTTCGGTCAGGTCGAACGGGGTGCGGTTCGCCTCGGCGGTCGCGGCGATGAAGAAGATCAGCGCACCGAGCGGCTGCTGGAAGACATACCAATCGGTGAACCAGCCGCTCTGATGCTGGACGATCGCGTTGAGGCTCATCGTGCCGGCCAGCAGCATGAGCCCGACCACCGACAGCGTTAGCGGGATCTCGTAGCTCACGACCTGTGCCGCCGCCCGAAGGCCGCCGAGCAGCGAGTACTTGTTGTAGCTCGACCAGCCGGCCATCAGCAGCCCCACGACCGACAGACCGCCGATCGCGAAGAAATACAGGAGGCCGAGGTTGAGATCGGCGCCGAAGAGCCCCGGTGCGAACGGGATCACCAGGAGCGACATCACGCTGGCGAGGTAGACGACGACCGGCGCCCAGGTGAAGACCAGTGAGTCGGCGCCGGTCGGCGTGAAGTCCTCCTTCATGAGGACCTTCAGCCCGTGGACCACCGAGAGGAGCGACCCGAACGGCCCGACGCGATCAGGCCCGATCCGAAGATTCATCAGGGCGATGATCTTCATCTCCATGTAGATGATCAGGAACGCGGTCGGGATGGTCATGAGGAGGATGACCGTCACGGCGACCACGAACCGGACGATCGGCAGGTTCGCGACGAGGATGTCGATGATCGGCTGGCCGAATACCGCGATCACCGCCACGAGCGCGACCGTCAGCGCGATCAACAGCGGGACGATCGTGAAGACGACCTTCCCGGGCAATGTCAGCCTGTCCCACCCCCGACTGATGACGGTCATCGGACAACGGCGGCGCGTGGGACGGCCGATGCGAGCGTTGCGGGCTGCGCGGCGTCGCTCACGTAGCTTGGGCTACGCTCGCTCCGCTGCTCGCCCGCGCCTTCGCCTCGGCGCGTCCAACGCGGCGCAAGGCAGTTCACGGCCTCGGTCACTTATCTACTCCACCCATGATGGGATCCAGGGAAGCCATCACTGCCATCGTGTCGGCAACCAGATGGCCGGGCATCATCAGACCGACCGCCTGCAGGTGGATGAACGACGGGTCGTGGATCCGCATCCGGAAAGGCTGGTCGGTCCCGTCGCTGATGACGTAGGCCGCGTACTGACCGCGCGGACCCTCGATGCCTGCGTAGGCCCGCCCCGGCCGCGGCCGGAGCAGCCGTGGCAGCTTGGCCATCACGGGCCCATCGGGCATCTGGTGCAGGCACTGATCGATGATCCGCAGGCTCTGCTTGATCTCGTCCATGCGCAGCAGGTAGCGCGCCAGGCAGTCGCCCTCGGCGCGGGTCGGGATATCGAAGTCGAGCTCGGGATAGATGCTGTACGGATGGGCGCGCCGGACGTCGAAGGGCACGCCGGACGCCCGCAGGTTTGGGCCGCTCATCGCCATGCGCAGCGCGGCCTTCGAGTCGATCGTGCCCAGGCCGCGCATCCGGCGGACGAAGATCTCGTTCTCGTTGAGCAGGGTGTTCCCGGCCTCGACCTGCTCGGCCGCGCGACCCATCCAGTCGCCCAGGCGGCTCATGAACTCGTGGTTCAGATCGCCGTTGACGCCGCCGATCCGGAAGTAGTTGAACAACATCCGCTGGCCCGTCAGCGCCGCGAGCATGTCGACGATCTCGTCACGCTCGATGAACGACCAGAGGATCGGCGTCAGCCCGCCGAGGTCGAGCGCCATCCAGCCGAGGAACAGCGCGTGGCTCGCGACGCGGTTCAACTCCGCCGACAGCACGCGGATGTACTCCGCCCGCCGCGGGACCTGGACGTCGAGCAGTTTCTCGAAGGCCATGACGCCCGGCCATTCACAGAACAGCGAGCTGACGTACTCGAGCGGGTCGAGGTAGCAGATCGCCTGGTGATAGTCGGCGTTTTCGCAGAGCTTCTCGACACCGCGGTGCAGGTAGCCAAGGACAGGATCGAGGTCGACGACCTTCTCGCCATCGATCTTGAGCACCACCCGGAGGACGCCATGGGTCGACGGGTGCTGCGGGCCCAAGTTGATGAACATCTCGCCGTCGCGCAGCGTGTAGAACTCCGACTCCCGCTCGGTACGCGGCGGGTACGGCGGGATCGGCTCGAAGACGCCGAGATCGCGGTCCAGCTGGACCCGCGGGTCGTCGGGCGTGCCGGCGAACGACCGATCACGGCCGTGATCGTGCGTCCGCGTACCGGGTCGTGGGGTCGTCGAGGTCATCGCAGGGTCCTTGCAGGTCGGTATCGAGAGGTCAGGCGCCCACCCGACGGACCGTTGCGGTCGCCGGAGCGTTGCGCGGGATGTGGGTCCGCTCCATCGGTCGGACGCCGCCGCCCGGCGAGCGGGCCGCGTCGTCGGGCAGGAAGAA
The DNA here is from genome assembly GCA_044868045.1 of Candidatus Limnocylindrales bacterium. GTDB lineage: Bacteria > Chloroflexota > Limnocylindria > Limnocylindrales > CSP1-4 > SPCO01. The sequence goes on along the minus strand of JBIOWA010000302.1, from coordinate 12,636 downwards.
GTCCTTTCGGAGTGGGAAGCTCTGGTAGTCGGGCGGCAGGTAGATCCGCCGCAGGTCGCGGTTGCCCTCGAACGTGATGCCGAACATGTCGTAGGCCTCGCGCTCCATCCACTCCGCGCCCTTCCACATGAATGTCACCGATGGGACGCGGGGATCGTCGCGCGACAGGCCGTCCGCGATGACCCTGAGCCAGTCGGGTGTCGTGGTGCTCCAGAGGTGGTAGACGACCTGCATCACCTCGCCCGTGTCGACGCCCGCGAGATCGGCCAGGAATTCGAAGCGGAAGTCAGGCTCGTCGTGGAGCGCGGTGATGACCTGGGTCACGTCGCCGGGACCGATCCGGATCTCGGTCTCGTCGTGTCGCTGGCGGACGGGGCCGGTCAGCTGGTCGGCGAAGCGCCGCTCCAGACGAGCCTTGAAGGCGCGATCCACGTCACACCTGCTCGGGCACGGTCGGGCCGACCGCGCGCTCCGGCCAGTGGCCGCGGCGATCCTTGACGAGCTGCTGCAGCTTCATCATCCCGTAGATGAGCCCCTCCGGCCGCGGCGGACAGCCCGGCACGTAGACGTCGACCGGCATCACCCGATCGATCCCCTCGACCGTCGAATAGCTGCGCTTGTAGCGCCCGCCCGAGCAGGTGCAGTCGCCCATCGCGACGCACCACTTGGGCTCCGGCATCTGCTCCCACAGTCGAACGAGCGGGCCGGCCATCTTCGTCGTGAGCGTCCCGGCCACGATCAGCACGTCGGCCTGGCGCGGGCTGGCGCGGAAGGGGAACATGCCCCAGCGATCCATGTCGTTCTTCGACGTCGCGGTCGACATCATCTCGATCGCGCAGCAGGCGAGCCCGGACAGCAGCGGCCAGAGGCTGTTCATCCGGATGAGGTCCAGGACGTAATCGGCCTTGGTCGGGATGACCTCAAGCACGCCACTCCATCTGGCGTCGTCACGGCGGGCCTCTGGGCTCGCCTCGAGCTCGGCGAGGTGAGTGATGTCAGACGGCCGGCCGCCGTCGTACGCAGCGGGATCGGCAGCTTGCCAGAGCGTATTCGGCACGACGATCGGCTTCGTCACCGCATCCGATGGCCGGACGGCCGGCAGGCCGGGCTGCGCCGGGACGTCCGACCCGATCGCGGTGGCATCCTCCGGTCCGGTACCGAGTCGATCGGGATCCTTGGTCAGCGCCATGTCAGCGCCCCCTTCCGCCAGGCGTAGGCGAGCCCGAGCAGGAGGATCGCCACGAAGATCAGCATGCTGATGAAGCCGCCCAGCAGCAGGTCCTGGAACGAGATCGCCCACAGGTAGATGAAGACGACCTCGATGTCGAAAGCCACGAAGAGCAGGGCGTAGATGTAGAACGACAAGCCGAACCGACCGTGCGTATCGCCGTAGGTATCGATGCCGGATTCATACGGGAGGCCCTTGTGGACGTCGCCGCGGTTGCGGTGCGAGACGAGCCACGCGGCGCCGATCGTCAAGAAGACGAACGACACCCCCGCGAAGGCGAAGCCCACGACGTACCAGAGTTGTTGCAATCGAACTCCCTTCGGGACCGGTTCGGAGGCGGCGGGCAGGGCCGCTCGCGGAGCGCCCACGCACGGTCATTCTATCCCGCGCCGCGCTGCAAGGGCGCGATCGGGGACCGCTCCCGCGCATGGATCGGCAGAGGAGGGACGCCGATCCGGGGTGGGCCGCCTGGGGTTCGTATGGCGGCCGCGAGGCACCGGTGCGGGGAGCGCGACGCGCCGAGCGCGCGTGCAGGTTCGCGTCACGCCCCCCGAATCGGTGTGGTCGTGCGACGACCAAGGTGAGCGTGACGGCCGCGCGCTCAGCGGGGCAATACGGCATTTGCCTTAGTACCCGTCCTGGATCGGGTTACCGAGTCAGACCGACCCCCAGCCGATAGTCGAACAGGCCCAGTGCAGCGTCGTCCGGCCAGCCCCGTCCGAACGCCATGACCTGGAACCGGCCCATCGCCGCAGGGTCGAGCAGGCGGCGCAACGCCGAGCGGAGGAGCGTGTACTCCTCGATCGTCGTGGCGGGATCGGCCTGGATCTCGCGAAGGCGCTCCTCGATCCCGAGACCGATCAGCGCCTCGGCCTGGGTGGTGATGCCGATCGTGGCCAGGCCGGCGGCACGCGCCGCCCGTTCGACCGCGCTGACGTCGACGTGGGCGGTCATATCCTGGCGTCCCACGAAGCGGTACGGGTCGGCGTGGACCTGGTGCCTCACGTAGGTCCGAAGAGTGCCGTCTCGGCGGCGCACCGGGTCGTAGAGGTCGGCCGCCGGTGCGCCGTAATCGATCAGCAGCAGCAGTCCGCGGCGTAGCCGCGCCGCGGCGTCGGCGATCCACGCGTCGAGCGCGAGACAGACCTCGGCCGTCTGGCCGTCGACGAGGTCGATGGCCTCGGAAGCCAGCCGCGCCGCCAGGGTCGGCGTCGTGGGCTCGATCTCCACCTCGACGAACGATCCGTTGTCGCCGACATCGACGGCGAGCTCTCGCAGGGCGTCGCCCCGACGTCGGACGCGCTGCACGGGGAGGGCGTCGAGCACCTCGTTCGCCAGCACGACCCCGTCGAACGGCCGATCCGAGACCGGCTCGAGCCGATCGACGAGACCCTCGGCGTTGAGCCGGTCGCGAAGACGGGCCAGCCGCCGGCCGTCGATCTCGACCGCCTGGTAGCGGACGAGCCCGCCGAGCGGCGTCGCGCGGAGCGCTGTCAGCATCGATGCCGCCAAGGCGCCGTCGCCCGCACCGTGCTCGCGTACGACGAACTGGTCCGGTCGACCCAGACCGTCCCAGGCCTGGACGACCGCTCGGGCGAGCATCTCGCAGAAGATCGGGTGGAGTTCGGGCGCCGTCAGGAAATCGCCGCCGCGACCGGGTCGCGCTTCCGGCGAGCGGTAATAGCCGCCGGCAGGGTCATACAGCGCCAGCTCCATGAAGCGGGCGAACGGCATCGGGCCGTCCCGCCGGATCTCGTCGCGGATCCGCTCCACGAGGTCCGCATCCTCGCCGACGTCGGACAGATCGGTGGGGCGCTCGCGCCGGAGGTCGGTACGCAGCTCGGTCACCCGTCGATGCTAGCTCGGCCGCGCCGAACGCCGGCCGAGCGCCAGCCGCAGGCCAGGTCCGACCAGCGTGTGACCGCCGAGAAGGATCGGGATGCGCGCGGCGACCGCCGAGGCGGTGAGCTCTCGGAGCCACTGGTCGGCGACCCGCGACGGCTGCAAGAGGTCCGAGGCGAACCGGTCCTCCGTGTCGGGCCAGTCGCCTTCCTCGGCGCCGGAACGGTGGGCCAGGAGGACGCGCGTGTCGACGACCGCGGCCTCGCCGAGACGCTCCAGGTGGTCGCCGAGCGAGCTCGGGCCGTCGCGCTCGAGGAGGGCGCCCAGGACGGACGCGGCGGGCCGCTGGCCGGCGCGCCGGGTCCGCAGGCCGCGCTCCTCGATGAGCGCTCTTGTCCGCGACGCGGTGCGGGCTTCCAGCCAGGCGAGGTTCGCGGCGGACACCCGTCCCGCGACCACGAGCTCCGACCCCGGATCGTCGACGATGGCGCGGATCGCGTCGATGATGGCGCGCACTCGAGCGGCGTCGGCGGGCGACAGCCATGCGCGCCATCGCTTGCCGAGCAGCACGAGGTCGAGCGGGCCGTCGATGTCGATGCCAAGGCGCGTCCGGCCGCGCCGATCATCGACCGGCACGCCGGCGTGCTCCGCCAACCAGCGGGGCAGCGCGTTGTCACCCGGCAGGTCCGGGACACCCGCGAGCACCGAGCGTGCCCGCGCCACGGCGACGACATCGGCCGAATACCGGTTGTTGGTCAACGCCCGCGGCCGATCTTCGCCGGCGACCTGGACGAGCTCCCGCCTGTCGGCCTCCGTCGCGAGGGGCACGGCGCCTGAGCCGAGGACGATGAGCCCGCCCTCCTCGAGGTCCGCCACGATGTCGCGAAGCCGGGCACCGAAGGATGTCGCGTCCGCGGGCCGGGCGATGACGGTCGCCCGCGTCGCCCCGGCCTCGAGGAAGCCCTGACGATGCCGCTCGGCGACGTCGAGCCGGGCCGCGGCCGTGGCCAGGGTGAGCGGCCCGGCGCCCGGACCCGGCTCGGGGTGCAGGATCGCGACGTCGACCTCGGTCATCGGCGGATAGTAAGGTGCGGTCGATGGCTGCCCGACGGATCGTCCGCGCCTACATCGGCCTCGGAGCCAACGTCGGGGACGCGGCGGCCAGGCTGGCCGGCGCCGTCGTCTCGCTCGACGACCTGCCGGCGGCCCGGGTGCGTGGGGTGTCCCGCCTGTACGCCACCGAGCCCTGGGGTGTCACCGACCAGCCGGAGTTCCGGAATGCGGCCGTCGCGCTCGACATGACCGTCCTCGGCACGGATCCCACGGCGGCGGCCCTCGTGCTCCTGGGCCGCCTCAAGACCCTCGAGCGCGCCGCGGGTCGGCGCCAGCGCCGTCGTTGGGGGCCGCGCGAGCTCGATCTCGACCTGCTCGTCCTCGGTCGGCACCGGATCTCCGTGGAGCGTCTTGCGGAAGCGCGCTCGATCGATGCCGACACCGATCCGGCCAAGGCTGCGAAGCGTCTCGAGATCCCGCATCGCGACCTCGGGGAGCGGCTGTTCGTGCTTGCCCCCCTCGCGGACCTCGCGCCGCGTCTGGTGCCGCCGGGCTGGTCCGAGACGGTCGAGACCCGACGTCGCCGCCTGGCCGCGACCGAGCCGCCGGGGAGCGTCCGCGTGGTCGGCGTGTGGGACCCGCAACGGCGGGCGTGGTCGCGGGTCCGCGACTCGACGGCAGCGACCTGACCCTGAAGCCGCGCGCCGCCCTCTAGGAACGGCTGTCAGGAGCCGGCGGCGACGCCCGCCTCGACCTTCCGTTCCAGCCGCAGGTTCGGCAACACCTCGCGCCCGAAGACCTCGATGAACTCAGCCTGATTCCGCCCCACGTTGTGGAGATGGATCTCGTCGTAGCCCATGTCGACGTAGTGCTGGATCTGCCGCGCGTGGACTTCCAAATCGCTGCTGATCAGCACCCGGTTCTTGAAGTCCTCGGCGCGGACGAGCTTGGCGATGCCCTCGAAGTCCTCGGGATTCTTGATGTCCTGCTTGGGGAAGAACGCCATGCCACCGTTGGGCCACTCGACGAGCGCGTTGTCCATGGCCGCCTCCTCGGTCGACGCCCATGAGATGTGGATCTGCAGGAATCGCGGTCCGCCGGGCGCCTTACCCGCCTCGCGCCGGCCCTCCTCGTACTTGCCCCAGATCCTCTCCATCTTCTCGTCGGCCGCACCGACCGTGATCAGCCCATCGGCGAACTTGCCGGTCTTCTTGGCGTTCACCGGGCCAGCCGTCGCGACGTAGATCGGGACGCGCTGGTCGTCCGGCGGGCGGGTGTAGAGCTTGGCCCGCTCCAGCGTGAAGTACTTTCCGTCGTGGCGGACGACCTGACCGCTGAACAGTTTGTCGATGACCTCGATCGCCTCGAACATCATCGCGCTGCGAATCGGCACCTCCGGCCAGACCGGCGCGATGACGTGCTCGTTGAGCGCCTCGCCGGCACCAAGCCCCAGATAGAAGCGCCCCGGGTACATCGCCCCGAGCGTCGCCGCGGCATGCGCGATGACGGCCGGGTGATACCGGAAGCCGGGGCAGGTGACCGCCGTCCCGAAGCGCAGCGACGTGCGCTGTCCGAGCGCGCCCATGAATGCCCAGGCGAACCCACTCTGGCCCTGCTGTGGGGTCCACGGATGGAAGTGCTCGGAGACCATGAAGCCGGCCTCGAACCCCGCCGACTCGGCCTGGGCGCACCAGTCGAGCAGGTCGGTCGGGTGGAACTGCTCCATCATCGCGGCGTAGCCGATCCTGGTCATGCTGGGCTCCTTCGGGTCGTGGCGCGGGAGGCGGTGTCGGCCAGCGCGCGCGCCGCACGCCAGGCGTCGTGGTAGCTCACGTACATCGGGACCGGTGCCATCCGGACGATATCCGGTTCGCGGAAATCGGCGGCGACATCGAGGGCCTCGATCGAGGCGAGGCGGCCGGGTGCGTCCGGCACCCGGATCGATAGCTGCGACCCACGGGCCGTGGGATCGCGCGGCGTGATGATCTCGGCATCCGGCACGAGCGATTCGATCACCATCTCGAGGTACGCCGTCAGTGCCACCGACCGTTCGCGCAGGGCGGTCATCCCGACCTCGTCGAACATCGCGAGCGAGACGGCGATCGGCGCGAGCGACAGGATCGGCGGGGTCGAGACCCGCCAGCCGGCGGCGCCCGGCGCCGGGTCGATCGTGTCGGCCATCTCGAAGCGCGTCGCCTCGGCGTTGCCCCACCAGCCCGCGAGCCGATGGGCGGCCATCTCAGCGGCATGGCGCTCATGAACGAACAGTTGGCCGAGCGCGCCAGGGCCACTGTTCAAGTATTTGTAGGTGCACCAGGCGGCGAAGTCGACGTCGGCGTCGTGGAGCGCCAGCGGGATGTTGCCGGCCGCGTGGGCCAGGTCCCAGCCAGCGACCGCGCCAGTGTCGTGGACGGCCGCGGTCAGTCGTTCGATGTCGTGGAGCTGGCCGGTCGCGTAGTTGACGCCGGCCAGGAGCGCCAGCGCGAGTCGATCGCGGTGCTCGTGGATGGCGCCCTCGAGGTCTTCGACCCGGGTGGACGATTCGCCGTCGCGCGACCCCACGATGACGAGATCGACCGTCGGGTCGAGGCCGTGATGGCGAAGCTGCGACTCGACCGCGTAGCGGTCCGAGGGGAAGGTCGGCGCGTCGATCAGGATCGCCGTCCGGTGGCCGGATGGACGGAAGAAGGCGGCCATCAGCAGGTGCAGGTTGATCGTGAGCGTGTTGAGCGTGGCGACCTCCGACGGGCGAGCGCCGACGATCCCTGCGGTCACCTCCCGAACGGCCCCGTCCGCTTCGAGCCAGCCGGCGTCCCCGAACCAGGCATCGACGCCGAGGCGTGCCCAGGCATCGAGCGCTTGCTCGACCGCCTCGCGGGCACCGATCGGCTGGGCACCGAGCGACATACCCGCGAGGTACGCCTTCGGCCGGCCGTTCACGCCGGCCGGCAGGAGGAACCGATCTCGCAATCCGCCGAGCGGATCGCCGGCATCGAGGGCACGGGCGCTTGCCTCGCCGATCGCTGCCTTGATCGTGGTCATCGGTGCGCGTCGGCGATGTCCGGGGCGCCGCCGAAGGTGACCAGGCGAACGTCGAACCCAGCCGCGTCGAGCATGCTCGCCGCGATTGACGCTCGGGATCCCGACTTGCACATGACGGTGATCGGCGCGTCCCTCGGGAGCGTGTCGAGACGACCCGCGAGGTCGCCGATCGACAGCTCGATCGCCTCCGGAACGCGGCCCTCGTCACGCCACTCGTTCGGATAGCGGACGTCGAGCAGATGCGGTTGCCCGCCGCTCGCGACCTCGTCCCGTGTCGCCGCGGCCGTCGTCACCGGATAGGCCCCCAGCGACCCGCCGCCATCCACCCACGCATCCAGGCCCCCCTCGAGGACGCCGACGATGCGGTCGTAGCCGATCCGGAACAGGTGGGTCGCGGCCTCCGTGACGGAGTCGTCGATCGGTTCCGGCAGGACGAGCACGACGGGCGCACCGAAGGGCACGAACCAGCCGACGTAGGAGGCGAACGAGTCTCTCAGCTCGATGTTGAGCGATCCCGGGAGATGACCAGCTGCGAACTGCGTCCGAGATCGACCGTCGACGACGTGGGCGCCCGCGGCGACCGCGGTTCGCAGGGCATCGGGGCCGATCCTCGGCATGTCCGGCAACCGCCCGACCACGACCGGCCCGGCGCGATTGATCGGCGCCATCTCCTCGTAATACGTCGGGTAGGGGCCGAGCCCGTCGACGAGCGCTACCCGGAAGGCCTCCTCGTCATCGATCCTGAGCAGCGGGTTCCGGGCGCGCTCGAGACCGATCGTCGTGGTCCGGCCCGCATCGGCCGGCCCGACCGAGCAGAAGCTGCCCGCGCCGTGCGTCGGCAGCACGACCACGTCGTCGGGGAGTGCGGCGAGCGACCGAAGGGACCGGAACTGCGCGCGGGTCAGTTCGTTCGTCGCGTCGTCGCCGAGCAGGTCAGTCCGACCGGCACTCCCCACCAGCAGGCTGCCGCCCGTGGCGATCGCGGCGGACATGCCACTGCCGTCGGTCGAGATCTCCCACGAGAGGTGCTCTGGCGTGTGCCCGGGCGTTGCGCGGGCCGTCAGGCGCAGGGCGGCGAGATCGAGCGACTCGTCATCGTCCATCGGGCGATGCGCGAAGCCGTACCGTCCGCGAGCAGGAGCGAGGATCTCCGTGCCCAGCGCCGACCGGAGCTCGAGCGCTCCCGAGAGGTAATCGTTGTGGACATGGGTCTCGAGCGTATGGGTGATCCGCCAGCCGCGCGCTTCTGCCGCGCTCATGACCCGCCAGGCGTCCCGTGGCGGGTCGATCACGACGGCTTCGCGGCCTTCCCCGATCAGGAACGACGCGTTGCCGAGCCCCGGCGTCAGGATGAGCTCGAAGTCCATGGAACTAGCCATGGTAGACCCGTGCGAGCGCCAGCCCGAGGCTACCGATGACGATCCACATCGCGGCGCCAAGGAGGAACGGCCGCGGCCCCACACCGAACATCGCGCGAATATCCGTCGCGAGTCCCACGCCGGCGAGCGCAACGAGGATGCACAGCGTGGCCAGCGTCGAGGCCAGGTCGGCGAACGTGCCGCCCATCGGCAGCCGACCGTCGAGCAGGCCGAGCGATCGGAGTGTGGCGACGACCACGAAACCGACGACGAACCACGGCACCGCCCGTCCGACCATGGCGATGGGAGACGAGGCCTCGATCGCGCCCTCTGACACGATCCGCGCCCTGCGATGGGCCCACCACGTGGCCCCCAGCAGGACCGGCAGGATCGCCAGGTTCCGCGTCAGCTTGACGACCGTGGCCACGTCGCCGGCCGGTGCTGAGAAGGCATACCCGGTCGCCACGACCTGCGCGGTGTCGTTCACGGCCAGGCCGGCCCACGTCCCGAAGGTCGGATCGGTCAACGCCAGGAGATGACCGGCGATCGGCAGCAGGAGCACGCCGATCAGGCCGAAGATCGTGATCGTCGAGACCGCGTAGGCCGTTTCGCGATGATGCGCGCGGATGATCGGCGAGAGGGCGAGGATCGCCGAGTTGCCGCAGATCGCCATCCCGACCGTGATCAAGGTCGCCAGCGGCGGCACGAGCCCAAGGCGCCGCGCCAACCATGCCCCGAGGAGCAGGGCGCTAACCACCGTCACGGTGATCGCGACGACGCTGGATCCGCCCGTCGCGAGGAGCTGACCGACCGTCAGCCGCGCCCCGAGCAGCGTGATCCCGATGCGCAGCGCGTAGCGCGCCGCGACCATCGCGCCGGCCAGCGCCCGTTCGCGCAGGACCTCCACGGCCCCGAGCGCGAGGCCCATGCCGAGCGCGATGGCCGTCTCGAGACCAAGTTGCAGGGTCGAACCGGCGAGGCGAGCCGCGGCGGCGGCGACCAGGCAGACGATGAGCCCGGCCGCCAGCCGGGTCGGTGCCGCAGGGGCCGCGGTCAGAGTCGGACCCGGGGCGGGCTGTCGCGGTCGAACATGTGGACGGTGTCGACGAACCGCACCTGCTTGGTCTGGTAGGCCATGACCAGCGAATGTGTCCGCGCGCCACCGCCGAAGAAGCGCACGCCCTGCAGCAGGTCGCCGGTGGTCACGCCGGTCGCTGCGAACACGAGGTTGGATCCCGGGGCGAGGTCCTCCGTGCCGTAGACCCTGTCCTCGTCGCCGTGGCCCATCCGCGCCCCGCGCTCCCGCTCTTCGACCGAACGGTAGCGGAAGCGGGCCTGGATCTCCCCGCCCAGGCAGCGGAGCGCGCCTGCGGTGATCACGCCCTCGGGCGCCCCGCCGATGCCCATGACGGCATGGACGCCGGTCCCCGACACGGCGCACGAGATGGCCGCCGACAGGTCGCCGTCGCCGATCAGCTTGATGCGCGCGCCCGCGGCGCGGACCTCGGCGATCAGGTCGTCGTGACGGGGCCGTTCGAGGATCACGACCGTGATGTCGCCGACCCGTCGGCCGAGGGCTTCCGCGATCCGGCCGAGGTTCTCGGTCGGGCTCACCCGGATGTCGACCTTGCCGGCCACGACCGGGCCGACACAAAGCTTCTCCATGTAGGTATCGGGGGCGTTGGTCAGACCGCCCGCCTCGCTCGCGCAGAGCACCGTGATGGCTCCGGCCTGACCGTGTGCGACGAGGTTCGTCCCCTCGAGCGGGTCGACCGCGATGTCCACGGCCGGTACGTCGGCGCGCTCCGCTCCGGTCCGCCCGACGCGCTCGCCGATATACAGCATCGGCGCCTCGTCCCGTTCGCCCTCGCCGATGACGATCCGGCCGGCGAACTCGATCTCGTCCATCGTGGTCCGCATCGCCTGGGTCGCGGCCGCGTCGGCCTCGTCCTTGGCGCCCCGGCCCATGAACCGCGCCGACTCGATCGCGGCGGCCTCTGTGACGCGCACCATCTCGAGCGCGAGCAGCTGTTCCACGGTTAGTGCCGGAAGTGCCTTCGGCCGGTGAACACCATCGCCATGTGATGACGGTCGGCGACCTCGATCGCCATCTCGTCCCGGATCGAGCCGCCGGGCTGGATGATCGCCGTGATCCCGGCGGTCGCGGCGGCCTGGATGCCGTCCGGGAACGGGAAATACGCATCCGAGGCCATGACCGCGGTCTTGGCCCGATCGCCGGCCCGCCGCAGCGCGATCTCCACCGAGACCTGGCGCGATGCCTGACCCGCCCCGATCCCGACCGTCGCCGCGTTCCGGGCGAGCACGATGGCGTTCGATCGGACGTGTCGGACGGCGCGCCAGGCGAAGAGCAGGTCGGTCAATTCCTCGAGGGTCGGGCGGCGTTTCGTCACGACCTGCAGCTGGCCGCGATCGAGCCCCAGGTCGTCGAGGTCCTCGACGAGCAGTCCTCCGGCGACGCGCTTGAAATCGAGGTTCGCGATGCCGTAATCGCGCATGCCGTCGGTCGGGTCAGGCGGGACGGCGAGCAGCTCGAGCCCGCTCTTCGCTTTGAGGATGCCGATGGCGGCCTGGCTGAATCCCGGCGCGACGACGGCCTCGTACGAGTTCGCGGCGATCTCGCGCGCCGTCGCCCCGTCGAGCTCGCGGTTCACGCCGACGATGCCGCCGAACGAGGCGACCGGATCGGTCTCGAGCGCATGACGATAGGCCTCCACGAGCTCGTCGTGTGACGCCAGCCCGACCGGGTCGGTGTGCTTGACGATCGTGACGGTCGGCGCGGTGTAGTCGCGCGCGATGCGGTACGCCGCGTCGAGGTCGAGCAGGTTGTTGAACGACGGGTTGCCGCCCTGCAACTGGGTCGCGTCGGCCAGCGTCGCACTGCGGTGTGTCGTCTCGCGGTAGAACGCGGCGCGCTGGTGGGGATTCTCGCCGTAGCGCAGGTCGTCGACTTTCTCGAGGACGAGCGCGAGACGACCCGGGAAGATGTTGCCCGCGATCTGGTTGAGGTAGGCGGCGATCTCGGCGTGGTATGCCGCGACCGTGCTGAACGCCTCGGCCGCGAGGCGAGCGCGTGTCTCGGCCGTGACCTGCCCGTGCTCCCGGAGCTCGCGCACGATCAGCTCGTACTGCGATGGATCCGAGGCGGCCACAACGCCGGCCGCGTTCCGCGCGGCTGCGCCGAGCAGCGCCGCGCCGCCGACGTCGATCATCTCGATCGCCTCGTCGAGACCCACGAGCTTGACGCCGACCGCAGGCGCGAACGGCTTCACGTTGACGATCACGATGTCGATCGGGGCGATGTTCTGGGCCTTCAGCTCGTCCATCTGGGCGGCCACGTCACGGCGCGCGAGGATGCCTGCATACACGGCGTGGTGGAACGTCTTGACCTGACCGCCGACGGTCGGCTGGCTGTCGGTGAGGTCGGCCACCGAGGCGACCTCGATGCCCTCCGCGGCGAGGTACTCGCGCGTGCCGTCTGTCGCGAAGATCTCGACTTCGAGGCCCCGGAGGTCCCGGGCCAGCGCCGTCACGCCCTCTCGATTGGCGACTGACAGCAGGGCTCGCACCCGGGCGTTCCTCCTCCCGATGCGCGTCCGGCGGCCGGCGGAGCGCTTCGGCCGAGTATACCGTCCGCCGTGGCATACTCCGGCCCACCCACCGACCCGTCGAGCGCGAGGTTCCCGTGACCCTTGCCCCCTGGGAGTACCTGTTCCTTTCCTTCAACAGCGGCAATTTCGCCGATCTGTTCTACCCCACGTGGATCGCCGCGCTCGTGCTGCTGGTGGTCCTGCTCGTGCTCTATAACCGGCGGACGAAGGCGCTCCATCGACATCAGCCGTACCTCGACCTCTGGGAGTGGCTGTGGTGGACCGGGCTGATCACGTTCAGCCTGCTGCTGATCGAGGCGCTGTTCGTCTTCTCGTTCATCCTCGTGCTTGCCACCGAGATCATCGGCATCGGTATGTTGATCTGGATCCGGTTCGTCAAGTTCCCGCCGATCCTCCGTGCCCATGAGCAGCGGTTGGCCCGCCAGCGGTACTTCACGAAGCAGAAGTTCGCGGACCCCGAGGCGACGATCCGTCGCCGCGGCGG
>JBIOWA010000301.1:0-3609 GCA_044868045.1 Candidatus Limnocylindrales bacterium | reverse complement strand
AGGAAGAACTGGTAGCCGACGACCGCCACCACCAGCACGGCGGCGGCGGCCGCGATGAGCTTCGCGTAGGTGTTCATGCGGTTGGACCTCCACGCCGGCCACCAGGAGCGGCGCTGTGGGGTCCGGGCGATGTCGGCGAGGGCGGCGTCGATGACACGGTCTGCAAGCCGGTCGGCCTCGGGCGCCAGGTAGGCGTCCAGGATCCGCTCGGTTCTGCTTCGTCCGGTCATGACGACTGTCCTCCCGCAACGGCGGTTGGCCGTGCGTCTGCTTCGAGCAGGGCGCGCATTGCCCGGTGGGCGTAATGGAGCCTCGACCGAGCTGTCCCGGCGGGGATGTCGAGCACCTCGCCGATCTCGTTCGAGTCAAGGCCCCGGTAGTGGTGGAGCACGAGGATTGCCCGCTGCTCGGGCGGCAGTCGCCGGAACCCCCGCTCGACCTCGTCGCGATCGGCGAGCGAGGCGAGCTCATCCGGAGCCGTCGGTCCGTCGACCGGCAGGACGCGAATGTTGGCGCTCCAGGCGCGCTTGCGGCGCGCCTCGGAATAGCAGGCGTGGACGAGCATCCGCTGGAGCCAGGCATCAAACCTGTCCGGATCGCGGAGGCGGGGCAGCTCGCGCCAGGCGATCACCAGCGCCTGCTGCACCGCGTCCTCGGCCAGGCCGACGTCACGGAGGATGCGGCGCGCGATCCCGAAGAGCGTGTCCCCACGTGTGCGAGCCAGGATGGCGAACGCCTCCTGGTCGCCGCGCTGGGCCTGCTCGACGAGGTCGCGATCCACTCGCTCCGCCCTCAGAGGTGGCGCGCATCGGGTGCGCCGTCCGAGCCTATAGAGTGCACATCAATCGGCAGTGTTCAATCTTCGCTGGGATGCCTCACGCTCGGGGCACGCTGACCCGCAAGCGCTACGAGTGCCTCCGGCGCCGACGGACGGCCTTAATGCTGCGGTTGCGCCTGAGCTGCCGTCGGCAGTCGGAACAGTGTCGTTGAACCGGGGACGTCCGCTCTGCGACCTGGTGACATCGATCACACTCGATGATCGCGGCATGGAGCCACTCCCGGGATCGTTCGGGGCGCGGAAGCGCGATCTCAGGCGGAGGTTCGTCTCGCGCAATCAGTAACCGGCCGGGACCCGACCGCCGGAGCCACTCTCACGCTCAGATTGGCTCGTTTGTTCGACTCTGGGCCACTCTGCGCCACTCAAATCTGACTTCGCGTTACTCTCAGCGTGACTCTCAGCCAACGCACGCTGCAGGACTTCGACGGCCTCACGCTGCTGAGCCGCGCTGACGTGGCTATAGATCTCCATGGTGGTCTTGCTCGACGCGTGACGCAGCAACTCCTGGGCGATGCGCGGATGGACGCCAGCCCCGACCAGCAGGCTCGCTGCGCCATGGCGGAGGTCGTGCAACCGCATCTTGGGCAGCCCGGCGCGTGCCAGGAGCGCTTGGAAGTGCTTCGTCAGCCACGACCCGTTGACCGCGTAGCCCTCATCGCGCGCTTCGTCGGGGCGCTCTTGCCGCTGGCGCTCGACGTTCGGCAGGACCCTGCAGCAGGCCTCGAGGATGCGAACCCGCTCGGCGCGTGTCGCGAGCGGAAGGCCCAGGGCGTGGTGATCGAGCTGGCTGAACGTGTCCCCGATCCCCAGAAGCTGGACTTCAACGAGGATCGAGGTTATGCCGAGGGTCTTCGACTCGTGTGCCCGCCTCGGAGAAAGACGCCTCGAACCCGGCAGGCTGCCCCAGGGTCAGGTGTCGTAGCGGGACCGCACCGGCCCGATAGCCGTGGTCAACATCTCGAGGCACGTGGACGAGCTGGCCCGATTCCACTGTGCGACGATCGGATCCGATCGTGAGGGCGAGCGTGCCGCGCAACACGACCAGCACCTCATCCTCGCCTGCGTGGCGGCGCGGCGGCGGGCCGACGCCGGCGAGCGTCTCGATGTCGACGAGGCCAAACGCGCCGCCCGTCTGCGCGCCGGTCGCCCGCACCCGAACTAGCTGATCCGTGAACCAATAGGCGATGCCAGCGAGGTGTTCTTCCGCTGGTTCGGCATCGGCGGCACCCGCAAAGAACCGCCAGGACTCTAGCGCCTCCTCGGGTTAGAACCAGGCCTCAGCGATGACGTCGTCCGCGACTCGATAGACCGCCAGCTCCCGAGTGTCCATCAGGCGGCCGCGATACGCCGACGACCATCCCACCAGCGCAACGACCAGGGCCCCGACGCTCAGCTGATCGACCAGCCAAAACCGGCTCGAACCGCCGGTCAGTTCGCCGACCGCGTCGAAGACGTCGCGGAGCACCGCATCGCGTCCCTGAACGTCGCCGCCGTGCGGGGGCGGGTACGGGTCGTGCCATGCGACAGCATCGGCCAGGCAGGTGGCGACCGCGCTCCTGTCGCCGCCGGCGCGAGCCTCGTTGAAGTCCCGGATAGGCCGGCTGGCGTCCGACATCCGATGATCTTAAGGGGACCGGATCAAGTCTATTGCCGGCGAAGGCGATCCTCGTGTCGTCGGGCGACCAGGTCGGGGCATCGTCGCTGGCGGAGTGTCCGGCCCGCCGGAGTCAACTGCTCGCTGAATCCGATCAGTCAACACCGTCGTCGGTCGCCGTCCTCCAAGATGGCCACCGCGTGCTCCTCGAGCCCGCAAGCTGGCCGAGCACTGGGATGTTGTCGATGTCTTGTGCAGTTCCAGCAGTTTGGACTTCGCCCTCTGCCGGGCGATCGCCTCGCGGCCGGCCGGTCCGGCTCCCATATGCCGATCGTGGCTCCCGGTGCGGTGTCAACAAACCGCCGGTCACTCCGCGCGGCCAGCGAGCAGATCGCCCGGTCCGTTCGTTCAGGGCGATCTCACAAGCTATCGTCGCCGCCGGTCACGCTGAGGTCGCCCGAAAGAAGCCGCCCAGGTGTTCGGGGCGAATGCTAAGTTGGAACCCGGGGCCGCCGAACCGGCGCATGTTCGCCGTGAGCGCCTCGTCCGTCTCGCCCAGGAGCTCGATGCTCGACTCCTGAAGGAGACCGAAGGATTCCTGGATCTTCGTTCGCAGCACCTGCATGTGCCACTCGAACGATGCCTGATCGGGATGGATCTGGATACTCGTCACATGGCGCGCCTGCGCGTCGAGATATGCACCCAGGCCGATCATGCGCGGCTCGTTCGCCTCAATCGCAGCGGTCATCTCCCGGTAGTACGCGCGGTATGCGTCCGCCTTGCCTGCGCTGATCTCGGCCCTGATGAGGACCACTAATGGGCCGACCACTCGTCTCTCCTTTGCGTCAGGCGGAGCCTGAGCCGCGCTCTCGCTATTTGCGTAAATTCGTACTGGGTTGGACTCGCGCGCCGACTCTGGACGGATCGGAACGGGCGGGCATCCCCAAAAGGCGCCAATCCGTGGAACCCAACTAATGGTCATTTCTGACCATCGATGGGCGTTAGGCGATGCCGTGCCTGAAGGCGTAAGCTGCCGCGGCCGCCCGCGAGGAGACAGCGAGCTTCGCGAAGATGTTCGACATGTGGCGAGCAACCGTGTGCTCGCTGATGGACAACTCCGTCGCGATCTCCTTGTTCGAACGACCGGACGCGACGAGACCTAACACCTCGATCTCTC
>JBIOWA010000300.1:0-10294 GCA_044868045.1 Candidatus Limnocylindrales bacterium | reverse complement strand
CTCGGGATCATGGGCAAGCCGATGGCCCGGAACCTTCTGGCCGCCGGCTACAAGTTGACCGTCCATTCGCGGTCATCTGGCCCGGTCGACGAGCTGGAGGGGGAGGGAGCGGCTGTCGCGGCGAGCCCGGCGGCCGTCGCCTCGGCGAGTGATGTCGTGATCACGATGCTGCCCGACACGCCGGACGTGGAACAGGTCGCGCTTGGTCACGACGGGCTAGGTACGAGCGGGGGCGAGGGGTTCCTCTACATCGATATGAGCTCGATCGATCCAACCGCCACCAGGCGGATCGCCGCTGTGCTGGCGGAGCGCGGGATCTCGATGCTCGACGCCCCCGTGAGTGGGGGTGAACGAGGAGCGATCGATGGGACGCTCTCGATCATGGTCGGTGGTCCTGCGGGCGAGTTCCACCGCGCCGAGCCGATCTTTCGGCGACTCGGCCAAACGATCGTCCATGTCGGAGAGGCCGGCGCGGGCCAGGTCACGAAAGCCTGCAACCAGCTGGTCGTCGGGATGAACATCGAGGCTGTCGCCGAGGCCCTCGCCCTCGCCCGACAGTCGGGTGTCGATCAGGGCGCCGTGCGCGAGGTCCTCCTCGGCGGGTTTGCTGCAAGTCGCGTGCTCGAGTCGCACGGAAAGCGAATGATCGAGAGCGAGTTCCAGCCGGGGTTCCGCGTTCGTCTCCACGCGAAAGATGCCCGGATCGTGCGGTCGCTGGCCGACGCGACGGGCGCTGTGACACCAGCGTTCAACATCGTCGCGGATCAGCTCGACCAGCTCGTCAGGAGCGGTCGTGGCGACCTCGATCACTCGGCGCTCTACACGCTCGTATCCCAGGAGGTCGCCCCTTCGAACTAGGTGGCCGAACCTCGACCGTCACCCAAGTCTCGAAGCAGTGCCGTCTCGCCAGGCTCGTCACGCCCACGGTCGCCCGACCTCCGACGCCCGCTTCGTCACCGAAGACATCACGGAACAGGTCGGTGACCCCGTTTGCCACGAGATGGATGTCGTGGAAATCCGGCGCTGAGACGACGAAGTTCAGGGATCGGATGATGGCGGCGACGCGATTCAGATCGCCGACGGCGAAACGCATGCCCGAGATGGCGTTCAGCCCGGCCTGACGGGCCGCGGCGTACCCCTCTTCGACCGTCAGATCCCTGCCCAGCACGCCGGGGTGGACGACCGTACCGTCCGCGAGCTCGGGGAGGTGTCCGCTCAGGTAGAGCACACGCCCGACCAGGTGGTGCGGCTTGACGGATCCGTATTTGAGGCCGGTGTATCCATCCCGGGCGAAGTCCTGGAGATCGAGCCCGAGCTCGCGGACGCGCGCCTCGGCGTCAACGGTCGGTCGAGGGGCCATCCGCTAGCCCAGCGCGGACCGGATCACCAACGCGATGGCACCGTACCCCGCAACTGTCACCGGAAGCGCCCAGAGGAATGATGTCGTCCACGGTGCCTCTCGGGTGGCAAGCCGTCGTGCGGTCGCCGATTCAAGCTGATCCTTCCAGTCGAAATACAGGACTGCCATGCTCACCACGTTGAGCAAGGCCACGGTGTTTGGCGGAAGGCCCAGCCGAAAGACGATCGGCAGCGCGACGATCAGCAGGGTGCCAACGCTGATGGCTGCGATCGCCAGGAGCCCTCGCGTCGCGTCACCGATCGCGCGAAGGTTCAGGTAGTAGAGGACCGCGCCCGCCGGCGGAAAGACGAAACACCAAGCGGCCACGACCCACGGCTTCCAGACCGCTACGGCCACACCTGTGGTCACCGCGCTGTCGGCAGCGGTCGCCGTCGTTCGGTGCTGCCGTCGGCGGGATGCCACTACCAAGCGGGATGCGTCGCCGCACCCTCGGGCGCGCGGGACGCGTGATCGCCCAGGACGCCGGAGTCGGTGAGCCGCTGGATCTCGTCCTCGCTCATGCCCAGCTCGCGACAGATCTCGCTCGTATGCTCCCCTAGGAGCGGCGGCGGACGACGTAGCCAACCGTCGTCTCCTGTGCCCACCTTCACCGGCTGGCCGAGAACCCGCAACGGCCCGATCGACGTGTGGTTCGTCTGCGCGACCATCCGGAGGCTGCTGACGAATTCGCTGTTCAGCGCGTCGTCGAGGCGATAGATGGGCGAGGCCGGGATACCCACGGCGTTGATCGCCTCCAGCCAATGAGCGGACGGCCGCTCGCGAAGGCGTTCCTCCAGCGCTCGGCGAAGCACCACCCGGTTCTTCATCCGCAGGGCATTGTCGCGGAAGCGTCCGTCATCCGCGAGGTCCGGGACGCCCAGGACGTCGCAGAGTCGACGCCACATCGCCTCACTGCCGCTGGCCAGCGTGATGGGATTGTCAGCGGTCGGGAACGTGCCCTGGGGGAACATCAGCGGGTGGTCGTTGCCGTCCTGGCCGGCAACCTCGTCCAGGCTCAGGTACTTCTGTGCCTGATAGGACATCAGCGACAGCAGGCTTTCGATCAGCGACGTCTCGACGACTCGACCAAGACCCGTCCGTTCGCGTTCGTAGAGCGCCATCACGACGCCAAGAGCGCCGAATACGCCGGCCGTGGAATCACCGATCGCGATCCCCACTCGGAGCGGACCGGTCTGGGCCGTACCGGTCACGCTCATCAGCCCGGACATGGCTTGGGCGCTCTGGTCGAAGCCCGGCAGGTCCTTGCCGGGGCCGCGGCTGCCGAAGCCGCTGATCGACAGATGGATGAGCCGCGGATTGTCGGCTTGCAGGGTGGCGGCATCGAGACCCATCTTCTCGACCGTGCCGGGCTTGAAGTTGTGGACGAACACGTCGGCCTGGGTGACCAACCGACGAACGATCGCAAGGCCCTCGCGTTCACGCAGGTTGACCGCCAGACTGCGCTTGTTCCGGTTCGAGGCCATGTAGTAGACGCTCTCGCCGTCGTGGAAGGGGCCGGACTCGCGCGCCGGATCGCCGTTGGGCAGGCTCTCGACCTTGACCACGTCGGCGCCCTCGTCCGCAAGCAACATCGTTGCAGTCGGACCCGAGAGGTAGCGGCTCAGATCCACGACCCGGATTCCGGCGAGTGCTCCCACGGTGCGTCTCCTTGACTCCCTGATCCTCAGTCGCCCCTGAACGACGGATCGCGCTTGGCAATGAACGCGTCGACCCCCTCCACGAGATCGCGCCCGGCATAGATGTCATCGGTGAGGCGTTCCAGATGCTCGAGGTCGCCGTCGTCCGACCCATAGGTCACCATGCCCACCGCGAGCTTGTTCGCGCTCGCCGCCTTCGGCGCCGCCCGGGCGATCCCTTCAGCCAGATCCCAGGCGGCCTCCTCGATTTCCGGGCGCGGCACGACTCGATCGACCAGCCCGATCTGCAGGGCCTCCGCCGCCCCGATCAGCCGCCCGGTGAACAGGAGGTCCTTTGAGCGCCCAGGACCCACGAGCCCCACCAATCCGGTGATCTCCTCCATCCCGAGCGTCACGCCCAGGCGGGCGACGGGGATCCCCATCCGGGCGTCGTCGCTCGCGATCCGGAGGTCGCACGCCGTGGCGATCTCACAGCCGCCACCCACCGCGAGGCCCACGATCATGGCGAGCACCGGCTGCGGCGTGCGGCGGATCGCTCGCAGGGCTCCCGCGATCCGTTGGTTGTAGTTGCGGGCCGCCTCGGTACCCAGGCGCTCGGCACGGAACTCAGTGATGTCGGCGCCTGAACTGAAGGCCCGTCCCCCAGCTCCGCGGACGATGACCACGCGGATCCGTTGGTCGGCGCCGAGCTCCTGGAAGACCCCATCGATCCTGGACCACATCGCGAGGTCGAGCGCGTTGTGCACGGCCGGACGGGATAGGATGACCTCCGCGATCGGGCCAAGGAGACGCACGGCGACGCCGTCCACGGCATCGTCGGGGACCGCGCCAAGGTCGGGGATCGAACCGCGGGGGATGCTTTCAGCCACTTGCGTCCTCCGGTGTCTATTGTAGACAATGGCCAGAACCGATGACAACACTGACCATCACCCCATGACCAGAACGCTCGACACCAAGCCCCGGTTCGTGCCCCCGCCCACGTTGGTGGAGGCGATCACCGAGGAATTGCGCCGGCGAATCCTCGGCGGGCTGTTCCGCCCAGGTGAACGGATCACCGAGGAGCGGATCGTGGCGGAGCTCGGTCATAGCCGGCCGCCCGTTCGGGAAGCGCTGCGGCTGCTGGAACGCGACGGACTGCTGACAGCGATGCCTCGGCGCGGCGTCGTCGTCGCCTCACTTACGCCGACCGACGTTCGCGAGATCTATGACCTGCGCCATGCGCTCGAGGAGCTGGCGATCGAGCTGGCGCTGCCGATCGACGATCCCGCCAAGCTGAAGCCGGTTCGCCAGGCCCTTCAGGACATGGAGCGCGCCGCCACGTCGGGAACGCGCGAGGAGCTTCCGCTGCTCAACCTCCGGTTCCACCAGGCCATGGTCCGTCTCGCAGGCAACAGCCGCCTGGAGCGGTCATATGACTCCCTGGCGGGTCAGCTGCAGTTGTGCATGGCCGTCAACCTCCGGTTCCGGGAGCGCCTTTCGGGCGATCCTGCCGAGTCGGTCCAGCGCCACGCCGTCCTGGTCCGGTTGCTCGAAACCGGCGACAAGGAAGCGATCAAGCAGGCGATGCGTGACCACGGCGACCGATCGTTCCTCGACAACCTCGAAGAGACGCTCGACACGGTCTGACGAACCTTGACAGCGCTCCGACCGAGTGGCCAGAATGGGGCACCTCGATTGTAGACAATAGACGGAAGGAGGCGCCCCGAGCTACTCATCGTCTGGGGGGTCGTTGGACATGCGGTTTCGGTGGAGGCCTGCACATGAGTTCACAACCCGGCGAAAGAGAGCGTTTCTTCAAGGGCTTCACGACCGTCGAGCTCGTGATCATCGCCGTGCTGGGGATCGTCCTCGGCATCGGCGGCACCCCTATGGCGGTCCTCATCCGGTTCCTGAACACCGCCGGTGGCGAGTTCGGGTTCGTGGCACAGGCGACCGTTCTCGGCTGGTTCTACCTCGCCGGCGTGCTCGGCGGGTATATCGTCCGGAAGCCCGGTGCCGCGACATTGTGCGAGGTGATCAGCGGTGTCGGGCAGGTGCTGTCCGGCAATCCCAATGGCGTCATCGTGCTGTACACGACCTTCGCCCAGGGCCTGGGCGCCGACATCGGCTACGCCATCTTCCGCTACAAGCGGTGGGACTATGTGTCCGCGGGCTTGGCCGGAGCCTTGAGCGTCCCGCTCGGGTTCTTTGCCGACGCTTGGTTCTTCGGCTTCCCCAACCTGGATGCGCTACTCCTGATCGCGTTCATCGTGCGTGTCATCAGTGGCATCGTGTTCGCAGTGATCGGGGTCGGGATCATCACCGCCGTCGCCCGCGCAGGTGTTCTCGGTGGTACCGCACTCGATCGGGCCGTTCGGAGATCCTGACCTGGACGTGGTAGCAGAGGGCGCCACTCCACAAGGACCTTTGGTCGACATCCGGAATGTGACGTTCACGTATCCAGGTGCCGACAAGCCGGCGCTGCAGGACGTCTCGCTGACGATCAACGACGGCGAGTTCGTCCTGCTCCTCGGCCCCACCGGCGGCGGCAAGAGCACGTTCACGTACCTGCTCAGCGGCGCGATCCCGCACGTCCACCCGGGCGACTTCCAGGGCGAGGTCCTCATCCGGGGGAAGTCCACCGTGGAAACGCCGATGCACGAGATCGCGACGCTCGTCGGGGCCGTCTTCCAGGAACCCGAAGCACAGATCATCAACATCTTCGTCAAGGACGAACTGCATTTCGGTCCTGAGAACCTTCTCGTCCCGGCCGACGAGATCCGTCGCCGGGCCGACGAAGCACTCAGGCTCGTCGACATGACGGAGTACGCCGAACGGGAGATCTTCGAGCTCTCGGGCGGCCAGATGCAGAAGATCGCACTCGCCTCGGTCCTGACGATGCAGCCCACCCTGCTCGTGCTGGACCAGCCGACCGCCAACCTCGACCCGATCAGCGCCCGCGAGACGTTCCGCAGCATGCGGCGGCTCCGTGACCAGCTCGGGGTGTCGATCGTGATCATCGAACACAACGTGGATGACCTGGCGACCCTGGTCGATCGCGTCGCCGTGTTCGACGGCGGTCGTCTCGTCGCCTTCGACGCCCCGCGCACGATCTTCTACGGCCTGTTCGCCGACACCTCGAGTTCAGCCCATGAGCGGCTCGGCCTGTGGACGCCGCAGGCGGTCGAGCTCGCTCGGGAGCTTCGGACCAAGGTGGACCTGCCGAGTTCGCCGCTGAGTGCCGACGAGCTCGAGCCCGAGCTTCGTCGTCAGGTCGATTCCGGAGCCGCCCGGTTCGAGCCGCAGCCGGTGCATGCGGCGACCGTGGCCCCGCACAGCACGCCGCTGGTCGAGGTCCGGGACCTGTCGTACATCTACGAGTCGTACGACGTCGAGGCGCTCAGCAACGTGTCGCTTTCGATCGACCAGGGCGAGTTCCTGGCGATCATCGGTCGCAACGGCTCGGGCAAGAGCACCCTCGCGAAGATCCTGACCAAGATCCTGGAGCCCGCCAGGGGCACCGTGTTCGTGGACGGCAAGGACATCACGAGCCTGTCGCTGTTCCAGCTTTCGGACACCATCGGCTACGTGTTCCAGAACCCGGATCACCAGTTCGTCACCGACACCGTGTTCGACGAGGTCGCGTACTCGCTCCGGGTCCGGCACATTGCCGAGGACGAGGTCCAGCGGCGAGTCGACGACATCCTGGACCTGTTCCACCTGAGGCCCCACTCCAAGTTGAGTCCGTTCAGCCTGAGCGTCGGGGAGCGACGGCTGTTGTCGGTGGCCACGATGCTGGTGCTGGACCAGAAGATGGTGATCCTCGACGAGCCCACGATCGGCCAGGACCAAACCGGCGCGGATGCGTTGATGAGCCACCTGCGACAGCTCCATCAGACCGGCAAAGCGATCGTCATGATCACCCACGACATGCGCCTCCTCGCCGAATGGTCGACTCGAGCGGTGGTGATGTCGCGATCGAAGCTCCTGTTCGACGGGTCGGTGCACGAGATCTTCGGCCGACCCACGCTGATGGCCGACGCATCCCTCAACCTGCCACCGGTCGTCCAGATCGCGCGTACGTTAGCCGGGACACCAACCGGTGAACCGTCGCCGATCCTGACGCCGCGGGACTTTGCGATGGCCTGGAAACCGAGCCGGACCTCGATGGAGGCCCTTGCATGAAGCTCCAGTATCAGTACCGCCCCGGCCAGAGCCTCATGCACCGGATCGACCCGGTATCGAAGTTCGTCTGGATGTTCGCGGTGTCGTTCCTTGCGTTCGGTACGTTCATCCTGTGGGCACAGGTCATGACGGCGGGGATCGCATTCTTCTTTGCGGTCGTCCTGGCCGGCCTGTCACCGCGCGACATCTGGCGGGCGACCCGGATCTTCGCGCTGGCCTGCCTGTCGTACTTCGTGGTCCAGACGCTGCTGCTCCGGCCACAAGGCGAGACCCTGTTGTTCACGATCCCCGGGATCGAGCGACCGATCTATTCCGAGGTCGCGCAGTACGCAGCCGCGGTGGCGATCCGGATCTACGTCGTGTTCCTGGTCGCCCTGGTGTTCATCCGAACGACCCATCCACGCGACTTCGCGGTCGGCTTCGTCCAGATCCTCAAGCTGCCGTACAAGATCCCGTATGCGCTGTTCATCGCGTTGCGGGCGATCCCGACGCTCGAGGAGGAGGCGAAGAACATCATGGCCGCCCACCGGGTGCGAGGCATCGGGGAACGCGGGGGCATTCGACGGCGGATCCAGAACGCGAGGCGACTGACGATCCCGCTCCTGATCCGTGCCCTCCGCGATGCCACCACCACTGCGTTGTCCATGGACGGCCGCGGCTTCGGCGCATACAAGACTCGGACCTACGTCGAGAAGGTGACGATGTCGCCGGTGGGCAAGGCGCTCACGTTCGGTTCGCTCGCCGTCGTAGTCGTCTGGTATGCCCTCGTGATCGCGGGCGTCGTCCACCTCGAGTACTCCATCACCTGAGGAGCACGGCTCGATGAGCGACGCGGTCCACGACCTCGTGATCAACGATGCCGACGTCGTGGCGTCGACCGGCCGGTTCCGTGGCTCGGTCGGGGTCCGCGATGGTCTGATCGCGACCCTGTCGCGGGAACCCCTGCGCGGCGACAACGAGATCGACGCAGCGGGCAAAGCGCTCATCCCGGGCGTGGTCGACGTCCACTGCCACTTCCACATCGCGCAGGGCCACGGCGAGGATGCCGTCGCGAGCAGCGACGACTACGTGATCGGGCCTCGCGCAGCCGCGTATGGGGGCGTGACGACGTTCATCGACTTCGCGATCCAGCCGCGTGGACAGTCCGCCCTCGAGACCGTCAAGGCCAAGATCGCCGAGGCCGAAGCCGGGTCGATCATCGACTTCGGGTTCCACGCGAGCCTCACCGACCCGCGTGCCGAAGTCCTCGATGAGATCGAGCCGATCATGGATCTCGGGGTCGCCTCGTTCAAGTTCTTCATGGCCTACCGAGCGTGGGGGTTCTACGTCGACCATGGCTTCCTGCAGGGCGCAATGAGCAGGATCACAGCCCGAAACGGCGTCTGCGCGGTCCACGCCGAGGACGACGAGATCCTCGAGTTCTGGCGCGCGCGATACGCCGCGGAGGACCCGCGCGACATGATGAACCACTCTCGCAGCCGCCCCGAGCTGGCCGAGGAGATGGCGATCACGAGTGCGATCGCCCTGGCCAAGGAGACCGGGGCGACGCTGTACGTCGTGCACACCTCGACTGGCCGGGGCCTCGAGGCGATCGTGCGGGGGAGGACGGAAGGGGTCCGGGTGATCTCGGAGACCTGTCCTCATTACCTGGCATTCACCCACGACGTCTACGACCAGCCCGGCGGGCGCTATTTCACGATGACACCGCCGCTCCGCGCGGACGGCAACCGGCAGCGGCTGTGGCGCGGGATCGTCGAGGGCGAGGTCGACGTCGTCGCATCCGACCACAACAGCTTCACCCGAGAACAGAAAGACCGCGCGACGGGCTTCCTCGACGTGCCGCCCGGGCTCGCGGGCACGGAAATGCTGTTGCCATTCATCCTGGCCGAGGGCGTGAGCGCGGGGCAGATCAGCCTGGAGCGGGCAGTCGAACTCGTGTCGACCAATCCTGCCCGGATTCACCACCTGCCGAGCAAAGGCTCGATCGCGGTGGGCAAGGACGCTGACCTGGTTCTGGTCGACCTCAACGAAGAGCGGACCGTCACCGACGCGTCACTCCACGACCCGCTGGCGTACACGGTTTACGCTGGCCGTTCGATGCGTGGTTGGCCGGTGATGACGATCTCGCGCGGCGACATCATCGTGGATGGAGACCGCTGCCTGGCAGCGCCCGGACGCGGCCGGTTCGTCCGCCGATTTGGTGACCGGACGCCTCAGTCACGCGAGGCGGCGCGGGCTGCGGCTCATTGAGCGGCGCGACCAGTCGCGCCATCGTCCTGGAGGCGCCCCGCACGTTTCGGCCGGCGGAGTTCCCGCTCCCGGATATCGGCGACACCGAGTTCCTGCTGCGGGTCGAGAAGGTCACCATCTGCGGCGGTGACCCGATCGAGTACGAGGGCCTGAATCGAAAAGCGCATTACCCGCTCTTGATGGGTCACGAAGTCGTCGGCCGGATCGAGCAGATCGGTGACGAGGCAGCCCGGAGGCACCACGTGGAGCGCGGCGCCCGCGTCATGGTTGAGCCGTACATCGCCTGCGGCGTGTGCGATCGCTGTCGGGCGGGGCAATACCAGTTCTGCCGCGAAGGCATGGCCTATGGCGTGACGATCCCGTGCGACCGACCGCCGCATCTGTGGGGTGCCTACTCCGAGTACCTCTACGGGGCGCCCGGCGCGCGGATCCACGCGATCCGCGAGGACGTGCCGGCCGATGCCGCATGTCTCACCACGGTCATCGCGAACGGCGTTCGCTGGGTACGGACAAGGGGCCGCGGCCAGATCGGCGAACCGATCCTCGTACTCGGCGCAGGAGCCCAGGGCCTGGCGACGATCGTCGTGGCCAAGGAAGCCGGACTGGCACCGATCATCGTCGTCGCGCGTTCGAAGAACCCACTCAAACTCGAACTGGCGCGGCGGTTCGGGGCTGACATGATCATCGATGCCGACAGTGGGGATGTCGCGGCCGAGATCGCCACCGCGCTCGGCGGGCGTGACCTCGGCCTAGCCGTCGAATGTACGGGCGCGGAGTCGATGATCACGCTCGCCGTGGCGGCGCTGGGGCCGTTCGGCCGCCT
>JBIOWA010000299.1:0-4875 GCA_044868045.1 Candidatus Limnocylindrales bacterium | reverse complement strand
TGACCTCCTCGGTGCGATCCAGATGCTCCCGCGACGGCCGGACGGTCACGGTCAGGCCGTCGACCGCCGTGCGCACCCACGGACCGGCCGCCTCGCAGAGCTCGTCGATCGTGTCCTTGCGAACTGGTGCGTAGTGGACGAGGATCGCGGATCGTGCCTCGGCGCGACGGGCGAGGTCGATCGCCTCTTCGGGCGTGAGATGGCCCCGCTCCTCGTCATCGTGCGCCGCTGCCCAGAGCGCGCTCTCGACGAGCAGCAGGTCGGCACCGCGGACGCCGTCCTCGACCGACGTTGACGGGCCCGTGTCACCGGTGTAGGCGAGCCGGGTACCGTCGGGCGCATCGATCACGACCCCCCATGCCGGCACGTAATGGCGCCCCCGCACGAAGCGCAGCTGCAGCTCGCCGACCGTCAGAGGCGAGTCGGGGTCGTATTCCACGGCCGTGAACGCCGCATCGAAGAACCCGACGCGCTCACTGACCGCGAACGCAAGGGCGTCCATGCGCGCCCGGCCGCCCGGCGGCAGGTGGATCGGCAGCGGGTCCGGTGCCGGCTGCCCCCACGGATACAGGTAACGCAGGCCAACGATGTCGAGATAGTGGTCGGCATGCATGTGCCCGATCACGATCGCCGAGAGGTCGTGGGGATCGAGCACCTTCTGGAGGTTGCGGATCACGCCCTGGCCGACGTCGAGCAAAACGGCCGTGCTGCCCCATTCCACGAGGAATCCGGCGGTGGGGGTCGCCGGATCCGGGGCGGCGGTGCTGCAGCCGAGCACGGTCAAGCGGAGGCGTGCTCCGAGGGAGTCCGTCATGCCGCGAATGCTAGGGGTACGACAGATGATGGTGTGTCGGCATTCGGACACGATTACCATCGGGCCATGCTGGTGGGCCGATCGGTTCTTGAGGCCCTGTCGACGATCCCGTTCTTCGCGGGCCTCGATGGGGCCGCCCTCGAACGTGTCGCGGCCGGCATGCGCTCCCGCCGGTTCCGCCGCGGCGAGGTGATCTTCCACATCGGCGATCCCGGAGACGCCCTGTTCGTCATCGTCGACGGCGAGGTGAAGATCTCACTGCCCTCGGAGACCGGCGACGAGGCGATCCTTGCCACCCTTCGGGTCGGCGATGTCTTCGGCGAACTGGCGTTGCTCGACGGAGCCCCACGATCGGCGAGTGCGACGGCCATCGGCGCGACCGAGACCGTCGTCCTGCCGCGCGATCGATTCCGGGAGCTCATCGCAACCGAAGCCGGGGTGCGCGATGCGCTCCTCGCCTCCATCGCCGGGGAGTTGCGACGGCTGACCACGCACGTGGAGGAGCTGCACTTCCTGGATATCACCGGCCGGTTGGCCGCCCGGCTCGTACGCCTGACCCAGGAAGGCGGCACGAAGCTGAGCGACGGCGGGATCAGGCTCCGAACGAACCTGACCCAGGGCGACCTCGCCGCGATGGTCGGTTGCACCCGCCAGAGCGTGAACAAGCTCCTCGGCCAGTTCACCGACGACGGCCTGATCCGCCTGGATCGGGAGGGCATCGTCGTGACCGACCTGGAGGGCCTCGCCGCGACGTCGCGCCGCTAGCGACGGTCCGGCCTTCCTGCTCGGGTTCTAGGCGTCGCGCAGGGCCGCGAACAGGCTCGCGGCAGCCAGCAACGCCGCCTGGCTTCGACCCATGCTCCCGCCGGTGTAGGTCGTGCGCGTCTGGCGGTGTTCGCCATTCGGGGTGACGATCGCGACACTGACGGCCAGCTCACTGCCGCGGGGACGGGCGCGAACGGCCAGCCCGACCTCGACGGCGGCAGTCGACCGGACCCGCCGTGCGCGCTCGAGCAGGCCGCCGCCGCCATCATCGTTGTCCGGCCCGCCCAGCGGTCGGCCTTCGGCGAGGGCAAGCCACGGGACGTCGCCGAGCAGCGCCGCGAGTTGGCCACCCGTTCCCATCTCCTCGATCGCGAGGCGCCAACCCAGCTGACCGAGGCGTTCCCCGAGTGCCGCCGCCCAGGTCGTGTCGCCCTCGGCCCAGACGTACGCCCCGAGGCGCTCGAGCACGATCGCGGACGCCTCCGCGACCCGGACCTGGGCGGAGGCGCCTGCCTGGCATGGGTTCGCTGACCCGGAGGCGCTCACACGCACGTCCACGGCCTCGAGCCGGGCATATGTGGCCACTTCGGGGTCCGGATTCCGCAGGAGTTCCTCGCCCAGGATCTCTGCGACCTGCGACTCGCCGATCCCGGTCAGGCGGAACGTCCGAACCGCCAGCTCGCGACCCAGCCCTCGAGCCTTGAGTCGGGGCAGCACTTCGTTCTCCCACATCGGCCGCATCTCGCGCGGCGGTCCGGGCATCGCCGCGATGACCCGACCGTCCGGACGCGTCACGAGCCAGCCGGGTGCGGACCCGTTCGGGTTGGGAAGCGGCGCGCAGGACGGGAGCACCCAGGCCTGCTTGAGATTGATCTCGGGGAACGGAAGCCCACGTCGCGCCCAGCGCCCTCGGAGCCAGGTCTCGAGGTCCGGGTCGACGATCGGCTCCTCGCCGACGGCTGTGGCGATCGATTCTCGGGTGAGATCGTCGGGCGTCGGCCCGAGCCCACCGGTGCTCACGACGAGGTCGGCCCGTTCGAGGGCGGCCCGGAACGAGTCGGTCACGACGTCGAGCCGGTCGGGCACGGCCGTGATCCGGCCCACGCTCACCCCCTCGAGCGACAGGGCCCGTGCCAGCTCGCCGCCGTTCGTGTCGCGCGTCTCGCCGACGGTCAGCTCCGATCCGATGCTGAGGATCTCCGCGGTCCGCAGCGGTCGATCCTGAGGGGGAGTCGGCATGGCCGCAGCGTAACGGTCCCGGCATGGGCCCGGTCGGCCGAAGCGCCGATGGCACCATGCGCGACCCCACACCACCTGTCTCTTACCCCTGCCGCGCACCAATGGCGCCGCCAAAGCGACGGAACAGAAGAGGCTGACCGACATGCCGGCGCTGCTATCATCCGGGCCCGACCCGCTTTCCTGAGCCCACGGGTCTTCGAGCCGGAGCAGCACCCTGGACGAACCCCGCTCGACCCCATCCTCTGCGCCGCCGGGCCTCCGCGCGTCCGTCCGATCCACGCGCGACGCCGGGATGCGCCTGGCGCGGGCGCATGTCGACCTGGCAAAGGCCGAGTTCTCGGCGATCCAGGGCGAGATCGCCAGGATCGCCGCCCTGGCCGGGATCGCGATCGCGGTCCTGCTGTTGGCAGGCATGCTCGCCGTCATCGGGACGTCGATGTTCCTCGGGGAATGGCTTCTGGGCTCGATCGGCTGGGGCGTGCTGCACGGGATCCTCCTCTTCCTCGCGATCGCGTTCGCGTGCACGGTGGCGGCATTCGGCGTGCCGGCCCGCCGGATCGGCCAGTCCTTCCTCCTCGGTCTCATCGTGGCGATCGTGGTGGGCATCGGCCTGGCCCTGGCCCTGCCGAACCGCGCGTACCGCTCGCTCGGGGAGGGCATGCTCCCGACCGTCGAGCCCGGCATCCGACCGCTCGTCGTCGGGATCGTCGTCATCGGCATCATCGGCCTCGGGATCGGGGTCATCGGGGCCGTGCGCACGAGTGGGGCCGGTTTCCGTGGCGCTTCCATCCTCGGTGGCGCTGTTGCCGGTGCCGCGCTCGGCGCGATCTCGGCGATCGAGACCGGTGTGCAGGTGGGTGCCGCGATCGGAATCACAGCCGGCTACGTCATCTGGCTGCTGATGATGACGGTCGACATCGTCCGGACCGGCGTGGACTTCGACGCCCTCAAGGAGCGGTTCTACCCGACCCAGACGATCGAGACCAGCAAGGAGACGCTCGCGTGGCTACAGAGCAAGATGCCGCCCGGGATCGGGTCCTAGCGGCGCGCGCGGAGCTCGACGGCGAGCTCGAGGTCCTCGAGGCATCCGCGCGGGCTGCGGTCGACATCCCGGCGAAGATCCGCCAGAGCCCGGCAAAGGCCGCGGCGATCGCCGGCGCGGCTGGTTTCGTCGTGCTGAAGGGGCCGGCGCGCGTCTATCGCTTCGTGCGAAAGGCCGTGACCGGCGAACCGGCACCGATGCCGAAGCGGATGCTGCCCAAGGAGATCGAGAAGACCCTGCGATCCCTGGGCGATGACGGCGACAAGGTCCGCGGCGTCATCGAGCGCGATTTCGCCCAATACGCCAGGAAGGCCGAGAAGGACCGAAAGGGGGTGTTGTCGGTCGCGCTGCTGGCGCTCGCCCGACCGCTGGTGGCGCGCGGAGCGAGGGCTGCCGGTGAGTACCTCCTGGCGCCGACTCGTGAGGGGTTCGGGTCGCGCCTGGATGAGGTGCGCTCGGAGGCGCGGCGACGGGCGGCCGAGGCGCGCGGACGGGCGGACGCCGCGGGGGATTCGGCGCGCGAGCGGGTCGAGCGGGCGGGCAGCTCGGCGCGCGAGCGCATCGCCCGAGCGCGTGCCACCGAGGATCGGCCGGACGCGGCCAACGAGGACTCCGAACCGACCGGTATCTGAGCAGTTCCGTTCTCGCGGCCGCCGGGTAACGCGGCGGGCCTGCGCTCGGCTCAGTCGCGCGCCAGGCGAAGGAAGCCGGCGACGAAGTCGCTTTGCTGTGTCAACGCCACACCGGACGCTGCAGCTGCCTGTCGCAGGACCTCGATCCCTGTGTCGCTCGGGCGACCGTAGACCTCCCAACCCGTGGGCTGCAGGTGCTCGTATGCCGCCTTCGAGCGCTGGTCTGCACCCTCGTTGTGGAGATCCAGCGACTCCGCGTCCGCGAAGGCATGCAGGAAGCTGATCGTGCCGGCTGCCTCGTCGACAAACGACAGGAACAGGAGGGTTCGAGGCTTCTCGACCTGGAGACGCGGCGTGACGTCACTGGCGAGGTCCTTGACGGC
>JBIOWA010000298.1:0-25769 GCA_044868045.1 Candidatus Limnocylindrales bacterium | reverse complement strand
ATTGATCATGGCCCTGAACCGCTGGGCGTTCGACGCGAAGCACATCCCGGGATCCCTGCATTTCGACACGCCGGCCGAGTTGTACGCGGCGGTCCGGCCGGACGACGAGGTCGTCGTCTACTGTTCTCACGTCGACTGCCTCTCGAGCGTCGCCCTCTATCGCGATCTCGTCCGGCGGGGCTATCGGAACGTCCGGCGCTATTCGGGCGGTCTGCTCGACTGGGAGGATGCCGGGCTCCCGCTCGAGGGCGAGTTCGCGGCGCACCGATGACGAACGCCAAGCCGGCCGTCGCAATCCCACGGCCCGACCATCCATATGCCGCAGAGATCGAGGCCGAACGCCTCGGCTGGTACGAGCTGGCGGATCTCGTCCGCCGCCTGACCCCGGAGGAGTGCGTCGAACCCGGCTACTACCGGGATCCCGAGTGGACGGTCCGCGACGTCGTCGCCCACATCGGAACGTGGCTCGCCGAAGCGGAGGTGCAGTTCGAGCAGATCAACGCCGGAACCTACAAGGGCCACGAAGTCGACGTGGATGCGCTCAACGCCGCGTTCCTCGAGGCGATGCGAGACCAGCCGTGGGAAGTCGCCTGGATCCAGGCGAATGCGGGCCGCAGCCGCATGGTGGCGGAGTGGTACACGTTGCCCGAGCTGACCGATGAAGCGGCGTGGTGGATCCGCAAATCCGGCTCCGAACACTACGCCGAACACCTGGGTCGACTTCGGGAGTGGGTCGACGATCTGCTCGCGCGACGCGAGACGACGACCTAAAGCGGGACCTCGGCCCCCTCGGACAGCCTGACGCTCGTCCAGCCTTCGCGCGCAAGGACCGCGGCGATGATCAGGGCTCCGACGGCATCGGCCCACCACAACCCCAACAGCGTGGATGCGACGACGCCCGCGAGGCTGACACATGCGAGGATCGCCGCCGCGGCCGTGAGGAACGCGTCGGCGCGCAGCGCGCCGCTGCGCAGCTCCCGAGCCACGCGTCGCTTCGCGATCGCCAGCGGTGGCAAGGCAACGATCGAGGCGATCAGAAGGGCCAGGACGCCGACCGAGAACTCGACCTCGCCGTGCGCGAACAGGGACCGGGCGGCTCCGAGGCTCAGTGCGACCGCGGCCGTCACGAGCACGCCGCCGACGATCCGTTCTGCGAGCCGTTCGACCCTGGTCGCGCGCGCCGGGTTTGCGCGCTCGTCCCTGAACCGCCAGATCAGGGCGACTGAGGCCACCGAATCGATCGCCGCATCGACGCCGAATCCGAGCAGTGACAGGCTGCCTGTCGACGTGGCCAGAACGGCGGCGAAGCCGCCCGCGACACCGTTCCAGGCAACGCTGATCGCCGAGAGCAGGATCGCTCGCCGTAGGAGCGCATGTCGCTCCGCGGCGGTCGGTGCTTGAGAGGCTCCTTCAGGGAAGAATCGGTGCCTGCGCGTCACCCACCCGGTCCGTTGCTGGCCGCCACCACCAGCAACGCGGGCCCTTGCGCCTTCGCGTCCGTCGACTCCGGCATCTTCACGATGAGAGCGTACAGGGCAGCCGCAACGAAGGGGACTTCGCGGCTCAGATGGCAGTCAGGAGCAGGACGCCCGCAGCGACGAACATCACCGCGGCCGCCGCCCAGCCCAGGACGTTGGTCAGCCGGCTGTTCGTGCGTTTGCCCATGATCGTCCGGTTGTTCCCGATGAGCATGATCATGATCAGGAGCGGCGGTGCGACGAAGCCATTGATGACGGCGGTGAAGAACAACGCGTCGAGGGGATTGATACCCAGGTAGTCGATCCCGACGCCGACGAACGTCGCCGCCGCGATGACCGCGTAGAACTGCTTGGCTCGGCCAGGGTTCCGATCGAGGCCGTATTTCCAGTCGAACGCCTCGGACAGGGCGTAGGCGGCGGACCCGGACAGGATCGGAACCGCCAGGACGCCGCTCCCGATGAGTCCGACTGCGAGCAGGATCGACGACAGGTCACCGGCGAGCGGTCGAAGCGCTTCCGCCGCGTCGGTCGCCGATCTGATATCGGTCTTGCCGGCCGCGTGCAGCGTCGCCGCGGACGCCAGCACGATGAAGTACATCACGAGAACGCTGAAGCCCATGCCGACGTTCACGTCGACGGCGGCGTACGTGAGTTCCTTGTCGGACGCCCCGCGGCGACGCCACAGCTGTGTCCGGCCCATGCTCTCCTCTTCCTCGACCTCCTCGGTCGCCTGCCAGAAGAACAGGTACGGCGAGATCGTCGTGCCAAGGATCGCGACGAGTGTCAGGAGGAACGTCTGGTCGAGACTGATCGTCGGAACGAAGGTCGCGCGCAGGACCTCGCCCCAATCGGGCCGAGCCAGGATCGCCGACCCGATGTAGGCGAACAGCGCCAGCGTGAGCCACTTGAACGTGCGAGCGATGAGTCGATAGGAACCGCCGATCTGGAGGACCAGGATCCCGACGGCGATCGGCAGGACGAGCACCCCGATCGGCAGGGCGGGGACCAGCAGATTGATCGCGGCCGCGATCGCGCCCAGGTCGGCCCCGACGTTGATCGTGTTGGCTACGAAGAGTGGGATGACCGCCGAGTAGAGGATCGGGCGCGAGTAGTACTTGCGAAGGACGCCGGCGAGCCCTCGCCCGGTCACCATCCCGATCTTGGCGCACACGAGCTGGACGGCCGCCATCAGCGGGAATGTGAGCAGGGCAGTCCAGAGGGTAGCGAACCCGAGTGACGCGCCTGCCGTCGCGTACGTCCCGATGCCGCTCGGATCGTCGTCGGCGGCTCCAGAGATGAACCCGGGACCGAGGATCCTCAGGAAACGTCGGATCGGGTTCGGCTCGGCTCCGATCGACGTCTCCAGGCTTTCCCTGCCGTGCGGCTTGCCACGCGAGGTTCGCGATCGCGCCGATGTTGGCATGGCTCCGACCCTAGCCGCCGCATCCGGTCGGATCGCGGGGCTCGACTGCGAAGACCCCTCGGTCGATCGCGGCAGATGGTCCGCCGACGGCGACCCGAACGGTGACGAATGGCTCCACCCGGAACGCAGTGCGCGTCGGGAGCAGGTCGGCGTCGCGGAGCCGCAGGATGAACACGGGCCGCTCGCAGATCAGCGAGCTGATCCGTCGCTCCCTGGTGCCCCAACCCTCGTAGACGATGTTGGTGTCATCGACGATCAGCACGTCGGTACGTTCCCCGAGCACGTATCGCGCGTGCCACATCGGCGTCGAGGCGTCCCATTGCGACAGGATGGCGGCGTCTCGCGGCAAAGCCTCGAACATGGAGTGGACGAATAGCTCAGCGCTGCGATCGCTGCTTCGATCCGACGCCTGCCAGTTCACCACGGCGAGCCCGACGGCGAATGCCAGAGCAGCTCCGCCGACGAGTCCGGAGGTGCCCAGAAGTCGTAGGCCGGACGACGGCGATGGGGAACCAAGCGCTCGGGCGACGGACTCGAGCGCTACGCCAGTGCCGATCGCCAGCACCAGCCAGGGGACGAGCAGGTAATGCTCGAGGCGCAGATACGTCGACCAGAAGTAGACGTTCGCGACCAGGATCCCCGCACACATCAGTCCGAACGCCGGCCGACGGCGGACGAGTACGGCCAGACCGACCAGACCGAGGATCGGCACGACGGGCGTGGCTCGGTCGGCGAGGAGCAGCCACAGCGCGCTCAGGGAGCCCGTGAAGTCCCTCAGCCCGCTCGCCGAGAGGAACCCGAACTGACTCCGGAACTGGGTCCCGCCGACGAGCCACATGACCCCGTCCAGCGTTACTGGGTGGTTGTACGGGAGCGGTGGCGACTGTGCCGCGGCGATCGGGATGTACAGGTAGGTACTGAGACCGAGGACTCCGGCGAGGACCGTGGGTGCCAGCATCCAGGGCCTCGCCGCGATCTCCCGGCGCCCGACCCAGAGCACGAACGCCACGATGAACGGGGCCACGAACAGGATCAGGAGGTGGTTGCCGAGGGCCAGTCCGAGAAGGAGCGCACCGATGACGAGATCGCGAAGCCGTCGGCGTTGCTCCCAGACGAGGGCACGGTGGAGCAGGAGAGCCACGAACAACAGGTGCAGCGGGTTCACCTCGGCGACGGTCGCGGCCGACCAGACCGTTCGCACGGCGCCGAGAGCCAGCCCGCCGGCCACGGCGATGATCGGGCGAACCCCGAGCCGGAGGAGGATCGCGACGGTGACTGCGAGAGCGCCCGACACCAGGAGCGCCGACAGGAAATTCGCCCGGAACGCGATCGACCCGATCGGGACCAGCTGCGCGAGCCACGACAGCAGGATGTAGGTGGGGTAGCCGGTGGGATGGGCTACCCCGAGGACGTGCGGGACGGTCTGCATCTCGCCCCAGTCGCCGAACGCCATACCGGGGAGCAATGTCCTCGTATAGACGGCCAGCGCCACGACACCGACGATCGCCGGTGCCAACCGAATCGGCATCGGTGTGGTCGCCGGGACCGTATCCGATAGGGCTGTCAGTTCCGGGTTCCGGGTATCGTGCGGAGTCGAAGGTGACTCATCGACCGCGGCAATGACGGGTTGGGCGTCCATCGACCGCCGTAATCGACGACCTCGCTCGTTAGCACCCGCATCGGCGCCCCGTTGACCGACAGGCTCCAGTGCGCCAGATCGCGGACGTCCTGGAAGAAGGTGCTGCCGTCCAGGACCACGAGCTCGCCGGCCATACCCCGCATCATGCGCGCCGCGGCGTTTCGATCCGATGACCGAACCGCCGCGCAGGACGGCCCGCGCTACGCCTCGAGCTCGACCTCGAGGATCCGGTCCGCCACCTCGGCGAGGTCAGCCCCGACGATATCGGGCACCGGCCCGAGCGGATCGAGGACCATCCCGGGTCTGGCCACGAAGGCCGCCGCCGCGCCTGCCCGGAGGGCGCCGGTGATATCCCAGGCGTGGGCCGCGATGAGGCGGATCCCACCGACGTCCGTGCCGAGCTCGCGGGCGGCCATCTCGTACGGCTCGTGGGCGGGCTTGAGGCGGCCGGCTGTATCGGCCGAGAGGATGCGCTCGAAGAGTGGCGCTAGCCCAGCGTTGGTGAGCTGGGCGTTGGCAACCGCCTCGGTCGAGTTCGTCAAGGCGGCCAGTCGAATCCCTGCGTCCCTCAGCCGCTCGAGCGCCGCGGCAACCTCCGGGTGAGGAAGCAACGTACGCATCGTTGCAAGGATCGAGTCTCGTTCATCGGCGGCGAGCTCGACCCCGTTCCGCTGGGCGACCATCTCGAGTGCGGCCCGACCGATCGTCCCGAAATCTGTGTACGCGTCGGTGATCGTGGAGACGAACGCCGACTGGAGGAGTTGACCGAACCATTCGCGGCGGACGCCGGGTCGGCCGAACGCGCGCTCGAAAGGCGGGTCGAGGGCGGTCAGGTCGAGCAGCGTTTCGTTGACGTCGAAGACGCAGATCCTTGCCACCGTCTGGTCACCTCCTTGCCGAGCATGTCCAAGCCGACCAGGCCTCAGACCTCGAGGATCATGCCGTCGGCTGCCGCGATCACGCCGCCATGTCTCGCGGTGGTCGCCATCATCAGGATCTCGTCGAGCTGGTCGTCCGAGTGCTCTGGCTCGTGGTGCATCAGCGCCAGCAGATTGACTCTAGCGAGATCGGCGAACGCGACGGCGTGCTCGATGGCGCTGTGACCCCAGCCCACCCGATCCGAGTACTCGGCGGCGGTGTACTGGGCGTCGTGGAGAAGCACGTCAACGCTCGTAGCGAGGTCATACCCCGACGTCCAGTCCGTGCCTCGGATTCCGCCCAGCGCCGGCTCGTGATCAGGCAGGTAGGCGATCGTTGCCCCCTCGCCAGCGATCCGGTATCCGACGGTCGGACCGGGATGGATGACGGTCGCGGCGCCCACCGTCAACGAGCCGATACGCCACGGATCGATTTGGACGTCGTGCAGGGTGACGTTCGAGCCGAGATCCGCTAGCCGAACCGGAAAGAGCGGCGGAGACAGGTACCTCGTGAGCCTGGCTCTGAGGGCCAGCGTCGTCGACGGCGGTCCCCAGATGTGGACCTCGCGTCCTGGCTCGAACAGGGGGCGGAAAAACCCCAGGCCCTGGATGTGGTCCATGTGGAGGTGCGTCAGCAGAACGTGTACCGGCCGGCCGTCGCCAGCGTGGGCGACTCCCGCCTGGCGCATCCCCGTTCCCGCGTCAAGGACCAGCAGCTCGTCGTGCTCGGCCGCGATCTCGACGCACGCCGTGTTGCCGCCGTACCGCCTGGTCTCGGGGCCGGCGCTCGCGATCGACCCGCGCGAGCCCCAGATCGTGAGTTTCACGTGGCGGCAAGCGAGGTCGACGCGTCGGACCAAGGCCAGAGCACAACCAGGGCGCCCAGGACGTGTCCCGCTGCGCTTTCCAACGGGATCGCGGTCGCCTCGACCGGTCGTAGGACTCCATCGAACCCGTGGATGTAAAGAGCGGCATGCGCCGGCCGGCGGTCGCGCATCGCCATCATTCCGGGAAGCTCGTCGGCAACAAGCGGTCTACCGTCAGCACGGCGTGGTGCGAGGACCTTCGTGCGCTCCTCGAAGCCCAGCGCCTCTATCTCGTCGAAGCGCCGGGCGAAGATCAACTCAGCCGGCTCGTTGAAGAAGAGCGTGTCGCCACGTGCATCGACCAGCAGGACGGCCACGGCAAGGCTGCTCGCGAGCTGCCTTGCCAGGATGAGTTCGACAGGTCGCTGCGGCATCGGACCGATTGTCGCCCGCCGCGCAATGTCATCTCCGCTGGGATCCGTGGATGGCGGGGAATAGACGGGTCGCCAGCCGCATCAGAGCGATGCCCCGCGACGGGGGTCGTCGCGAGGCATCGAGTCCCAGGAATGTCTGGCGGCGGGCTAGCGGGTCAGCTGTCCACGCAAGGCGCCAGCGGGGAAGTCGGCGTTGTGGACGTTGAAGTAGTAGGCGCTCGGGTCGATGAGGATCGCGACGATGAGGTCACGATCGGCGGTCACGCAACCGCTGCCTCCGGTAGCGCTCGTCGGCGGTGTGGGGATTACCACGGGGCCAGGCGATCCGGCCGGAGCGACGTGGATGTGGGCGGCCGCGAGTGGCGCGACGCCCGTGACGCTGTAGTCGTAGCAGACCTCGCCCGTGCCCGGGTTGAATGTCAACGAGACCGTACCGGAACCATCCGGATCGCCCGGGCCTGGCGCCTCGGCCGCTCCGGTCAGGCCGACCGAGATCGGACGGCCGCCAGCCATCGCGCCGCCAGCGAGGACGAGCGCAGATGTCATCGCGAGCGCGAGCGAAATTCCGATGGAGAACCTGCGGGTGGATCGCATGGGCTTCCTCCTGTGATCGGCGGCGCATCGGCGCTGAAGGGGGACTCGCCGAGCGCGCGCCGTCTCCAACAAGGGTACGAGTAGCTCCGGTCGACAGATTGCGTCCATCGGTCCGAGCGCTCGATTCGTTGCCTTCACGCACCGGAAGGTCGGACCGTCACCCGGCCCGTCTAACGTCTCCGGATCTCGTAAACCGCGCCCTGGTCGAGCGATACGACGAAGAGATTTCCGTTCGGGCCGGTCTCGATGTCCGTCACGATGCCGAAATCGGTGCCGAATACCAGGGTTTCGCTCTCGGTCATCTCGTGGAACGTCAAGTTGTCGGCGACTCGATCGGCCAGGCGAGGGTCGTCGACCGCGATCTTCTGGCGGTTACCCGTGAGGTTGAACCGGAACAGCGGCCCTCCGAGCGTGTCGAGCGTCGAGAAGCCGACGAATAGATCGTTGGCGTATTGCGGACCAAGGCCGCGGCCAGCCTGGAACCCGATTGCCGCCGGCGCGAGGACGAACTTCCAGCTGAATTCCGGGTCGGAGTAATGCGACCCGGGCACGCGGAAGAGTCGCGCCAGGGCCGCGTCCGGCGTGGTTGCGATCAACTCCGGCCCCCAGCGGAACTGTTGGAGATTCGGGAAGTCCTCATGGTGGAGGCTGGTGGTCTCGATCTGGCGGTATTGGCCGACTCGGCTGGCCGGCCCCGCGACCTGGATCCAGCCGCTGTTCAGGCCGGCCTCGACCCGGTTCAGCTCGTCGAAGGCGTCCTCGCCGTTCTCCTGCTGCCAGAGGCCGCCGGACACCGGGTCGAAGGCCATCCCGAAGCTGTTTCGAATGCCGTAGGCGAACGTCCGCTGCAGGTTCTGGCCGACCTCGCCGCCGACCGAGGCACCGTGGCTGAAGAACGGGTTGTCGGTTGGTGTGGATCCGTCGTCGTTGAGCCGCAGGATGACGCCGCTGAAGTGGGCGTCATCCGGATCAGGGCCGCCGAACTGGTCGTCCGGGGTCACCGCTCCTGGGCAAGTGCCTGCCGTCGGACCGCAGGGTAGGTTCTGGAGCGCACCACGTCGCCCGAGGTCGCCGACGATCACGTACAGCTTGCCGTCAGGGCCGAATGCGATCACCCCTCCGTCGTGGTTGGCACGTGCTGGCTGCTGCCCGTGCGGCCCGTCTGCGGAGTCACCCTGGCCGGCTGGCGTAGGCCCACCATCATTCTGGAAGGACCTCAGGATTTCGAGGTTGTGGTCGTAGGTGAGCTGCGAGCCGTCCCAATTGAAGCGGTCGATCCGATTGCCGAGCAGCGGCACCTGGAGGAGTTCGTCGGTGTCGGCGAGGTCCGTCAGATGAGCATCGGAACAGCGCTGCTCCTCCGGCGTGAAGGGATCGTCGTCTTGTGTTGCGGCCGACCGACACGACCAGTACAGATAGACGCCTGGGTCGGCTGGGAAGTCGGGGTGCAGGGTGATGCCGAGCAGGCCGCGCTCGGATGCGAAATTGACCGACAGGTCGAGGACCGTTCCGGTGACCTGCCCGTCCGTCACGCGGACGATCTTGCCGGTGTTCTTCTCGACGACGAGCATGTCATCCGGGCCGAGAAACGCAACGCCGATCGGGGTGATCAGATCGCCGACGGCCTCGTCCACCCTGAGGTTCCGGTCGACCAGCGTTGGACCGTCACCGTCCTGGGCGAGCCCGGTGGGTGCGGTTGCGATGGTTAACAGTGCGGCCGTTACGATCGCGAGCGGCGACTTCATGCCTCACCTCCGACGCCCGGTCGGGCGGTCCCGAGTGCCTTCGATGGTCATGAGTACGGCTTCAGACAACGCTCGGTTTCGCGACGATCGTGCGAGCAGCGTGGAAGACGCGCCACGTTTCACGCTGCTAGGTATCGGTGCCGCCGCCTCGCCTCGGTTCCCACCGGCCGGACTCCTGATCGAGCATCGTGACGCCCGGGTGATGCTCGACGGTGGGCCCGGAGCCGAACCGGACGGCCGGCTCGACGCCTGGCTCGTAACTGATCAGCGAGCGGAGCTCATGCCCGCCATCCGGCGGCTCACCCGAGCAATGGCGGTTGACGCGGCTGTCGCGGGGTTCGAAGCCGACGATCTCCGCGTCGAGCCAAATCCGGTCGTCCACACCTCGCATCCCGCGTTCGGCTACCTGATCCAGTCGACAGCGTCACGCGTGATCTGGGCGCCGGAATTCTGGCGTTTCCCTGACTGGGCGGCGGACGCCGACCTGATGTTTGGCGAGGCCGCGAGCTGGTTGCGACCGATTCGCTTCGCGGGTGGCGTCGGCGGTCACGCGTCGCTGCTCGAAGTGGCCGACGCGGCACGATCCGTTGGCGTTCGGCGGCTCGTCTTCGCCCACCTCGGTCGACCAACGCTTCGGGCACTCGATCGGGGCGAGCGACCGCCGTTTGGGGAGATCGGCGAGGTCGGCCGCACCTATCGCGCCTGATCCCGAGCGAGTCACGTGAAAATCGAGAACGCGCGGTCCTTCCGGCCGATCGCCGTTCGTTGTGAGGTGAGAGGCTGGACTGGCCAGCCACCACGAGGAGCATCCCGATGCCGCGATACCTTCTTTCCACTTACGTCGTTGACGGCGAGGCCCGCGAACCGATGACCGACGAGCAGATGCAGCACTCATGGCAGGAGATCAGTGCGCTCGAGACCGAGATGAAGTCGGCCGGCGCATGGGTCTTTTCCGGCCGTCTGCACGACGCCGACACCGCATCGGTCGTGCGTGTGTCCGGTGGCGAGGTGTTGACGACTGATGGCCCGTTCGTTGAGTCGAAAGAGCATCTGGGCGGTTTCTACATTATCGAGGCCGCCGATCTGGATACGGCGCTCGGCTGGGCGACCAAGGTCACCCGCACGATCTCAGCGTCGATCGAGGTCTGGCCTTTCGCGGACACGGCCGGCGGCTGATCCTTGGCGACCCTCGACGATGCGCTGATCGGCCGGATCTTCCGCGAGGAGTCCGGTCGGTCGGTGGCCACCCTGATCCGCATATTCGGCGACATCGACCTCGCCGAGGACGCGGTCCAGGAGGCCTTCGCGATCGCTCTTCGGAAGTGGCCCGTCGAGGGTCTCCCGCCGAACCCCGGTGGCTGGATCACCACGACCGCGCGGAATCGGGCGACCGATCACATCCGACGCGAAGCGCGCGGACGCGAACTTCTTGGACAAGTGATCGACGGCCCCGAAGAGAGCTCAGGAGAGGAGACCGCGCCCGTGCAGGACGACCGACTCCGACTCATCTTCACCTGCTGTCACCCGGCCCTTTCGACCGAGGCACAGGTCGCACTGACGCTGCGACTCCTCGGTGGCCTCCCGACCGATGAGGTGGCCCGCGCGTTCCTCGTCGCCGAGCCGACCATGGCCAAACGTCTCGTTCGGGCCAAGCACAAGATCAAGGCGGCGCACATCCCGTACCGAGTGCCATCCGAGGCTGAGCTCCCGGAGCGGCTCCGTTCAGTCCTGGCGGTCCTCTACCTGACCTACAACGCGGGCACCAACGGACCCTCTGGCAACAGCCTGCGCCAGGAGGCCATTCGACTTGCTCGCGCGATCGCCACTCTGATGCCCGATGAGGGCGAGGTGGCAGGGCTGCTCGCGCTCCTGTTGCTGACGGAATCGCGGTGGCGGGCACGGTTCGCCGCTGACGGTTCTCTCATCCGGCTCCGTGATCAGGACCGCGCTGTGTGGGATTGGTCGATGATCGAGGAGGGGAAAGCGATCGTCCGCGCCTGCCTTCGCCGCGACAGCCCCGGCCCGTACCAGATCCAGGCGGCGATCAACGCCGTCCACGCCGATGCTGCGTCGATCGAAGCGACGGATTGGAGCCAAGTCCTCGCGCTATACGATCAACTCCTGGCATTGTCGCCAACACCGGTAGTCGCCCTGAACCGCGCCATCGCCTTGGCCGAGGTCCGCGGCCCGGAGGCCGCATTGGCGATCCTCGATGGCCTCGATGTCGATCTCGACGAGTACCACCTCTTCCACGCCGCGCGGGCCGACCTTCTGTTCCGGCTCAGACGAACCACCGAGGCTGCCCGGGCTTACTCGCGTGCGGCCGACCTCACAACGAGCGATGCCGAGCGCGACTTTCTCTACGGACGGCTGGACGACATCGGACCGTCGGCGGGGCAACGAGGCGAGCCCTGATACGTGGCAGTCTTGGATATCTATTGGCGCGAATCCCAGGTTGCAGCGGGAGCGAGGACCAGCGATGCTCACGTGGGGCTGATCGGGGACAGAGAAGGAGAACGGACGTGAGCCTGGATTTCGGGGGCGTCAACTGGGTCGCCGTGATCGT
Organism: Candidatus Limnocylindrales bacterium; assembly: GCA_044868045.1. Classification (GTDB taxonomy): domain Bacteria; phylum Chloroflexota; class Limnocylindria; order Limnocylindrales; family CSP1-4; genus SPCO01. The sequence continues at coordinate 14,167 of JBIOWA010000298.1, read as the reverse complement.
CGCGGCCGTGGCCGGCATCGTCGTCGGTTTCGTCTGGTATGCGCCACAGGTGCTTGGCCGGCGCTGGGCCCGGGCCTCGGGTATCGAGCTCCCCCAGCCGGGGCAAACCCAGCCAACCACCTACATCGGCGCCGTTGTCATCTCCCTGGTGACGGCCTACGTGCTGGCGGTCCTTAGCCGAGGACTGGGCGCCGCGAGCCTGGCCGACGGCGCAATCCTCGGTGCGGTCGTCTGGTTGGGCTTCGTCGCGACCTGGCTCGCCAGCGGCGTCTTCTTCGAACGGCGCTCAACAGAATGGTGGGCGATCAATGCTGGCCAGGCGATCGTCTCGCTGGTGGTGATGGGGGCGATCATCGGCTACCTGGCCTAGCGGCCAGCTCGCCGCCCATGCCGGCTACTCCGGTCTTGAAGACGGGCATGGCGTCAACGCTCGCACGCGCTCTTGGCGGAAGCTCGCCGACGGCGGCGTTGATGTCGCTGACCGTCCATCCGATCAGGCAGCATCGAAACTCAACTGCGTCCACGCACGACTCAGGCGGGAGCGAGCCCCAAGCAGCTCCCGCCACAGCCTCGGTTGACGTCAACTGGTCTGGATGTAGATGTTCTCTCCACCTCCGGTGTGGTTGAAGTTGATGATCCCGGGGACGACTACGGTGACACCCTCGCCGGACGGCTGATCGTGGCTCGCTGGTGCCTTCGGCCCCACGATACAGAAAACGGTGATGTACCCATCCAAATCACCGATCGGCGTGCTGAAAGAAGCGGCGAACTTCACCGCCCCGCCGCACAAGTCGGGCGGGATCGGGTTGCCGAGCACCTCGCCGCAGCCGTAGGGATGGAAGCTGATCAGCCTGGTCGAAGTCCATGTGCCGGAAGCAAAGAGGCTCCCGTCGGCGAGGAAGTGTTGGAACTCGCCGCTCGCCTCGATCGACTTGGGATGGACGGAGAACGTGCCGCAGACGTGCTCCCCGGATTCGCAGGTGATCTCGATGGTCTCGCCGTTGGCCGCCACACCGACGTTCGCAGCCTCGGCGACGAGCAAATACGTGTGTGTGGCACTGTCGGCGAGAGCCGCGCTGGGAGCGACTGCCAGCACTAATGGCAGCACGGCCACCAGGGCGACCCGTCTGAATCGACTCATGTAGGCACCTCCAGCTGTTCATCCGCACCGGCCTAATCGCGCTGGCCGATCTGCGGAGTCGTGGATAACGGCGGATGTGAGCGGATACCAATGAGGGCGCCGCAGACATCGACACCCCTTGACTGGGCTGTCACCTCCCCCGGCCGCAAGCTCGTCGCCGCCTGATCCCACAACCAGCCGAACGTCGGAGCTCGGCAAAGGATCGGCGCCATGGGACGCCACAAGACGCCCCTCGGCGTGTTGGCGTCCCGATCGGGAGAAGGCGGCCCACGGGCACCGGCCGTACATTCCAGGCGGGTCGGGCTCACCAGTGGCTCGGCGCGGGTCCGGTGGCCGGGGCTATGGCCCGCGCGTCTTTGCCTCCCGCTGTTGAGGCAACCCTACGGCCGCGTGCTCAGGACGTCCATACGTACGGAATGCCGTATTTCTACGGAAGTGGTGCTCGTGCGCACCAGACTTGGTTCGCCACCCCACGACCTAAGGTCGAAGTCTCATCCATAGGTCTCACTCCGCGCAGCACGAGAGTTTCGAGACGTCGCGGCTGAAGGCCTGGGCGCCAACCTTGAGCGCCTCGCTCATCGTCGGGTAGACATGGACGAGATCGACGAAGTCGGCCAGCGTCGCCTTGAACTTGAGCGCCATCGCTGCCTCCTGGATGATCTCGGACGCCGACTCGCCGATCAAATGGACGCCGAGGACCCGTTCGTCGATCGTCGAGGCGATGAACTTCACGAGACCTGTCGTCTTGTGGATCGCGCCTGCTCGCGGGACGTACTCGAGCGGCGTCGTTGCGGACACGGCCGGATGATGCTTTGCCTTGACCTCGGCCTCTGTAAGCCCGACCACGCCGATCTGAGGGTCCGTGAAGATCGCCCGGGGGATGACCGTTCCGTCGAACCTTCGCCTGGCGTCGCCGAGCGCGTTGACGGCCACGATGCGGCCCTGTCGTGCGCCCACTGGGGTCGCCATCTGCGAGCCGTGCTGTCGCCCAATGACATCGCCCGCCGCCCAGATGTGTGACGTGCCCGTCCGCAGCTCGGCGTTGACCGTTACGAAGCCTGCGCGATCGGTCGTGACTCCCGCGCGGTCAAGCGCGAGATCATCGGTGTTCGGAGTCCGGCCGGTCGCGACCAGGACTCGTTGCGCCCGGAGGATGTGGCCGGCTGTGTCGGTTTCGGCGTAGACGCGGCCCTCGCGCTCGTCGCCCTCCACCCGCTCGATCCGGGCGCCGGTGATGACCTCGATGCCCTCCTCTCGGAAGACGTCGGCCAACGTTCGGCCGAGCTCGGGCTCGTAGCCACGGAGCAGCTGCGAGCGGGCCACGATCGTCACCCGGCTGCCGAGCCGGACGAACATCTGGGCCAGCTCGACGGCGACGTAGCCGGCGCCCAGGACGATGAGCGATTCAGGAAGTTTGTCGAGGCGTTGCACCTCGTCGGCGCCGAGCAGGTCGCTGGTGAGGTACGGGACGGAGTCCAGGCCGGGGATCGGCGGCACCGACGGTCGGCTGCCCCGAGAGCCGCTATATATCGTGACCGACACGTCGGCCGTGCCGATGGCCCCGATGATGAACATCCAAGGATCCCCGGGCACCGAGGGCCTGGCCCAGGCCGGCGCGACGAGCACGATCACGGTCTTCGGCAACGGACTGAGCGGTCCTGGGGCCATGGGCTTCCAACCCGGGATCTTCCGCGAGAAGGCCGGACAGCCTTCGTGGAGCCCGCTGTGGAACCATTTCACCGCGATCTGGAAGGATGAGTCCAAGGCGGTCTTGCTCAAGAACCAGACCGAGCTCGACGAGCGCGTGGCCGCCGGCGAGATCGAGATATTCAAGGGCACGCCCGACACCGACGGCCAGGGCTTCGTCGTGAACTGCCCAAGCCCCGTGCTGGCGCCAAACGACTTCCAAGTCACCGGTTAGCGCCCGGTGTCGTCCGCGTCACGCTCCCTGGAGACCGAGCTCGACCTCGGGGACCAGGCGCGGTTCGTTTCGACGTCAAGGGCTTCGGCCGACGATGCCCGTCGACTGGCCGACCTCAATCAGGTGGCCATCAGGGTCTCGAACGTAAGCGCGAATCTCCCGACCGTGGTCCTTCGGCGGCGTCAGGAACTTCGCGCCCTTCGCCGTCCAGTCCGCGTAGACCTTCGCGATGTCCACCACACGCACATTCAGGAAGGCGCTCGTTCGATCGGGGTCCGAGGGCGTTGTCAGCGTAACCGTCGGCTTGTCGTCGGTCGGACCGCCACCGACGTTCAGGATCAGCCACGAGTTGGCGACGCGGATGATCACCGGATCACGCTCCAGGACCACGGTGCCGCCCAGCAGTGATTCGTAGAATTCGCGGGCCCTGTCCTGGTCAGACACGACGAGGAAGTGGGTGATCACGAAGCCTTCGGTCGGGGCAGGGAAATCGTCGGGGTTCATCGTTGGCTCCTTCTCCTGGCCGGACATGCGCATAGTGCCGCCACCGTGTCGGTTCTCACAGCGAACGAGCACGTTCCATGTCTACGGTTTACGTCGATGGGCCGACACTCCGCCCTCTGGGTCTCGATCATGATTACCGGAGTGGTCGTCGCTGCCTGCTCCGTCGGTGCGCAACCGGCTTCGCCGCGCGGCGCCGCGGCGACCAACGCACCCAGCCCGACGACCGCTCCTTCCTCTGACCCGAGCCGCCTTCGCGTGTCGACCTCCGGCTGGAAGACTGACTTCACGAAAGCGAGCGTCGACCTCGCCGAGTTCCTCGGCGGGGGTCCGCCGAAGGACGGTATCCCCGCTATCGACAAACCCGAGTACGAGTCGATCGCCGATGCCCGCGGCTGGCTGAGCGACAAGTCGCCCGTCGTCTTACTCGCCGTGGGCGACGAGGCGCGGGCCTACCCGCTGGCGATCCTCATGTGGCACGAGATCGCCAACGACATGCTTGGCGGCATTCCGGTCGTCGTCACGTTCTGCCCGCTCTGCAACACCGCCCTCGCCTTCGAACGTGAGCTCGACGACGTCGTCCACGACTTCGGCACCACCGGCAACCTCCGGTTCAGCGACCTGGTCATGTACGACCGCCAGACCGAGAGCTGGTGGCAACAAGCGACCGGGGAGGCGATCGTCGGCGAGCTGATCGGCACAAAGCTCACCTTCCTGCCCGCCCAGATCGTCTCGCTGGCCGACTTCGAGCGGGCCCATCCCGACGGCGACGTCCTGAGTCGGGAGACAGGCTTCAACCGCGATTACGGCAGCAACCCGTATGTCGGCTACGACACGATCGACCAGAACCCGTTCCTCTTCGACGGCGTGCTCGATGGCCGCCTCCCGCCGAAGGAGCGAGTCGTCACGGTCGGCGAGGGAGCCGCGGCGGTGGCCTTTCCGTACTCTGAGCTTCGGAAGGTGGGCGTCGCACAGGCCAGAGGTGGCGGCGACGAGATCGTCGTGTTCTGGACGCTGGGGACGGCGTCGGCGCTCGAAGGCCCGCACATCGACGAAAGCAAGGACATCGGTGCCACCGGCGCGTTCAGACCGGCCGTCGATGGCCGCCGACTAACCTTCGCTCGCAACGGCGGCGAGGACGCGCCGATCCGGGATCGCGAGACCGGATCGACCTGGTCGGTCACCGGCATCGCGACTGACGGCGAGCTTACGGGTTCCAGGCTCGAACCAGTGGTGCATGGTGACCATTTCTGGTTCGCTTGGGCAGCCTTCTCGCCGCAGACGACGATCTGGACGGCGGGCTGACCTCTACCAGGGCAACCCACGGTGGCAGGTGCCTCCGGATCGACCAGCAACCTGACGACGAAGGAGAGGCCGGCGATGGTCGCGTTGATGCCCAGTCCGCCCAACGCCACGTACAGGGCGGTGTCGGACCTCGCAACGGCGATCGCGACGAGCGCGAGGCCAATCAGGGGCAGTGCGGCACCGCGCGCACGCTAGCCGACGTAGGCTCGCTCCTTGTAGCACCAGACGAATCCCTTGGGCGCCGGCATCTGGTAGATCACGGGATGGCCCTCGCCAAGGGCGTGAGCACGTGCATGGTCGAGCTGCGATTCACAGCAGCCGAGCGTCCGGCCTCGATGATCGCGACCTTCCAGCCTGCCTGGGCGGCAGCCGCCGACACTGTTGTCCCGGACCCCGCGCCGACGACGATGAGGTCGAACCGATCCGGCTGGTCCGGCACCGTTAGGGATGCAATCGCGCGCCGGCGGGGATCCGAACCGGCAGGCGGTTCTCGGCCGTCACGCTGCGGTCGAGGTGTCTTCGAGTCTGTGTCACCGTCACACGGTCACGCCTGTTGGCTGCGGCCGCCGCGTCGCCCATCACACGCCGTCCTGTAAGCCACCGCACGTCCGCATCGCCCCATGCCGTGCCATCCTCGACCGATGGAGACGCTCGCCGCGACATTCCTCCTTGGCGTGGGGACCGCGGCAAGTCCCTGTCTGCTGCCTCTGTACCCAGGTTTCATCGCCTACGTCGCGGGCATGAACGCCGGAGCGCCCGGTCGTCGTGACGCAGCGCTCCTCGGCCTGGCGGTCCTTGCGGGCTTGCTCACGACGATGATCCTCGTCGGCCTCCTCATTTCGCTCCTCGCCGTGCCGTTCGGCGACGTCCTCCGGTGGTCCGTTCCAGTCGCGACGGCCATCCTCGTCCTCCTCGGACTTGTCCTGCTGGCGGGTCGAAATCCGTTCGCCCGGCTCGCTGGCGTTCGGGTGCCCGTGGTCCGGAACCCACTGGGTCAAGCCTATGTCTACGGTCTGGTGGTGGGGCCGGTGGCGCTGCCGTGCGCCGGCCCGTTCCTCGTCGCGCTCCTCGCGATCTCGATCGGCCTCGCCGACGGACTGAGCAGGGTCGGATCGTTCATCGTCTATGGCCTCGGGTTCGGCTTACCGCTCGTGGCGCTTGCCGCCATCGGCGCGGCGCGCGGCCAGGCAGTTTCTCGAGTAATCGCCCTGCACCACCAGGCGGTGTTCCGAGCCGCCGGTGCGCTGCTCATCGTGACCGCGGTCTACGACCTGCTCGCGGCAGGGCTCCTATAGCCCTCTGATCCGGAACCCCTCGAGCCTGTATGCGAGCACACGGTGAGGTCCGCACGCGCAGTGGCATGCTGCAAGGCATGCGATCGCTGCGAGGGCTGCTCCTGGCATTAGCCATCGTTGTCGCCGCGTGCTCGAGTGGTGGCGGGCCCGGTTCAGGGGCGGTGGCTGCCGACGAGTCGTGGCGGACGGCGTCGCTTCAGGACGTGGTGACCGGCCAGGAGTTTCGGATCAGCGACCTGCGGGGGAAGGTCGTAGCGATCGAGGCCATGGCGATCTGGTGCAGCACCTGCCGGATCCAGCAGCGAGAGGCGCAGACGGCGCTCGAAAAGGTCGCCTCTCCCGATGTCGTCTACATCAGTCTGGACGTGGATCCGAACGAGCGCGCGGAAGACCTCGCGGCGTACGCCCAGCGCGAGGGGTTCGCGTGGCGCTTCGCCGTGGCGTCGCCCGAGATGTCCCGCTCGCTCGCGGCGACATTCGGCGATCAGATCCTGTCGCCGCCCGCGACCCCGCTCATCATTCTCGGGCCCGACGGCCAGTTAGTCGAGAAGCACATCGGGATCAAAGGTACCGACGACCTGGCGGCCCAGTTCAAGGAGCATCTACCGTGATCCAGACAATGGGTGCCTTCCCGGTCGGCGCAGCCTCGTCCATCTCGTCCGTCACCGCCGCCGAGATGGCCGACGTCGACGGCCTCGCCGTCGACGAGTTCGGGATCGACATCCTACAGATGATGGAGCAGGCGGGGTCCCACCTCGCGGAGCTCGTCCGGTGCGAGCTGGGCGGCGACCTCCGCGGCCGGCGGGTTATCGCGGCCGTCGGCCCGGGCAACATCGGTGGGGGCGGACTGGCGGCCGCTCGCCATCTCGCGAACCGGGGCGCCTCGGTGCGGGTCATCCTTGCCAGCCCGGTCAACTGGCTGAGCGAGGCGGGTCGCCATCAGCTAGCGACACTTCTCCAGATGTCGGTCGAATGCTGCGTTGCGATCTGGGACGTGCTCGACGACGAACTCGACCGCGAGCTTGCTACGGCCGACCTGGTCGTCGATGCGATCCTTGGCTACCGCGGCTCGGGGCCGGCGCACGACGGCGTCCTGTGGCTCGTCGAGCGGGTGGCACGCGCGTCCGTTCCGGTGATCAGCCTCGACATGCCGTCCGGGGTCGACGCCGACACCGGCGAAGCCGCGGGCGCGGCCGTAACGGCGACGGCGACGCTGACGCTGGCGCTGCCCAAACCCGGCCTCTTTAGGGCAGTCGGCCGGAACCGAGCCGGTCGTGTCTATCTCGGCGACATCGGTCTTCCGGCTGCGCTCTACCGGCGCCTTGGGCTCGAGGCCGGCATCCCCTTCGCCGAGGGCCCGATCGTCCGCCTCGAGGCGGAGGCGTGACCACCGCGCAGCGGCGGTCGTTCAGCGAGAAGCTCGGCCTGCTGCGCGAGCTCGAGCTGTTCAGCGGGCTGTCGGACGCCGACATCGCGGCGATCGGCCACGCGACGACGATGACCCACTGCCACCCGGGCCAGGTCATCCTCTCGCCGGACGACGCGCCCGATCGGATCCACATCCTCAAGAAGGGCAAAGTCCGGGTGTTCCGGGTCACGCCGAACGGCAAGCAGCTCACCCTCGACATCTACGACAAGGGCACGATCCTCGGCGACATGCGCCTCCTCGGCCAGACTCCGGTTCCAGAGGCGTACGCCGAAACAATCGACGCGGCGGTGATCTGCACCATCACTCCGGACGAGCTGCGCCGCCTCATCGAGCGCTACCCGATCATCGGGGTCAACATCATCACGTTCCTCTCGAGCCGCCTTCGCGAGGCGGAGCGAGAGCTCGAGGCGATGGCCTACCAGCGAGTCGGCCAGCGGCTCGCTCGCAAGCTCATCGACCTCGCCCAGCGCTTTGGCGTCGAGACCGTACGGGGGACGCTCATCCAGGCCCGCCTGACCCAGCAGGAGCTGGCCGAGATGATCGGCACGACGCGAGAGACACTCGCCCATACCCTCGCCGACTTCCGCCGCCGGGACCTCCTCGACACGGCTCACCACCAAGTCGTGATCCGTGACGCGGAGCGGCTCGCTGAGGAGGCCCAGGACGGCGAGGAGCCCTGATCGCGTGATGCTTGGCAGCGATCACGCCTCGCGGGCGGCGAGCACCTCCCGCATGGACCGGCCGTAGGGCCAGAAGTCGTCATCGCGCTGGCCCTGCCCCCACTTCTCGCGGAGGCCGGGCATGCCGAGGTCCCAATCGGGTCGTATCGTGCGGGTCACTTCGCGCAGGTCGCGTCGGAGGTCCTCATTCGACGGGCGGCCCCGAGTACCAGTGGCCGTTGTACATCGAGAAGATGCGGAGCCCGGGTCCGAGGACGAACGTATACGGGATCATCGGGTCGTGGGTCGGTGTACTCGGCTATGTCGAGATCCTTCTGGACGACCCGACCCGGATCGGACAGGAAGGGCCAGGCGGCGCCCAGCGCGTCGCGCATCTCGTTCGACTCAACATTCCCGACCCAAGCCTGTTCGCGGTGGGGCGGCGTCAGGCAGCCGCCGCTCCCTTTCGACTGACGATCGCCACGAGTGCCCCGAGCGCCACCACGACCACGAATACGAGCAAGACATCGGCGGCCGGTCTGAAGCCGATTGCCGCGTCGAGCGACCAGGCGCCGGGGCCGACGAGCGCGAGTGCGAGCGCCCCCGCCGCGATCGGCAGCGGGAACTCCAGACCGCTGTCCTGCGCCCAGAAGCGCGGCCAGTGCACGACGACGATCGCCACGAGGAGGTCAGCCGCGATCAGCAGACCAACCAGTGGCGTCAATAGGCCGAGGATGAGAAGCCCGGCGCCGACCGTTTCCACCAGCCCAACGAGCCCCGCCCACGCTGAGGCGGGCCGGAATCCGAGACTACCGAAGAAGCCGGCGATACCCTGAAGGCCGGGCCCTCCCAGCTGACCGAACTTCTGGAGCCCATGCGCGAGCACGATCCCACCGATAGCGAGCCGGAGCAACAACAGTCCTAGGTCGGGGTACATCGCATCACCTCCGTCTTCCGTCCCCTGCGACCTTCATCCGGCGACGAACTCGGAGGACGGTAGTTGTATCAGCAATCAATAGGCGTGGCAAGGATGCAATCGGGCGGGGCTGGCGGCGCAGCCGCAGACCCGATCAGCTATCTCGAAATCGGTCCGCACGGCGCGGCCTACCGGCCGATCCGCGAGCCTTACCCGAGCCCGCTCTTCGTCGTTGCATCCGGCCTCGCCGCGGCCTTGGTCCTGCGAGGACTCGCTCGACTCCTCCATCGCTAGCGCCATTCGATTAGCGCAGCGCTCCGACCGGCAGAGTGGTCTGAGCGGTGCAACGAATGGCCCTAAGCGCGCCTACTCCGCTCCAACCGGGTCGGTCAGGCGGAGGATCGCACCGTCATCGCTCAGTCGACCGCGGAGGGCGTCGATCGGAACGTCGCGGGGGTCGATGCCGCTAGCGGTCGCCATCGCCGCCGCAGTCCCAGCGGCCTGGCCCATCGCCATACACTGGGCCATCGACCGGACCGATGCGTGGGCGTCGTGGGTCGCGCTGAAGCACCGTCCGGCGACGAGGACGTTCATCGCGTCCCGGACGACGAGCGCCCGGTAGGGGATCTCGACGACCTGGCCGTCCGGCAGGTACTGCCAGCGGGTGTCCGCCCCGCCGTGGTGGTCCTCGATCGGCGCCCCGCACAACCCGATCCCGTCGTCGAACCGTCGCGCGCCGAGCACATCGTCGCCGGTCAAGCGGTAGTCGCCGTGGACACGGCGGGTCTCGCGCACCCCGATCTGGGTCGAGACCGTCGCCAGCTGGGCGCGCTCGTAGCCGGGCACCATGTCGGTCAGGAAGCGGACGTACTCCAGGGCCTGGCGCCGTCCGGCGATCTCAGCGCGGGTGAGGAAGTCGGGATCCGTCGCATTCAGGACGCGGCCGTCGTCGCGGCGGAACGAATCGAGCCGGGTCATGATCGTCGCGGTCATCCCGTCGACCGGCGTGATGTGATCGCTGCCTTCGCGCCGCGGCAGGTCGTATGCGCCGCTCGCTGCCGCCTCGGCCATGAGGGCGTTGAACTCGGCCTTGGGGACCCGGGCCCGGCGGTCGAGATCGACATTCGCGACCCGGAACGTCGCCGTGAGCGTTTGGGCCGGCGCGAGCTCGCCGGCAAGCTCGTACCCGTAGCCAGCGTAATGGCACACGTCGGCGTCGCCGGACGCGTCGACGAAGATCCGTCCCTCGATCCTGAGGAGGCCGGCCTTCGTGGCGACGACGAGGCTGCCCGCGCGTCCGTCATGGACGTCGACGGCCTGGACGAAGGCGTGGAGGAGGACCGATGCGCCGGCGTCGGTGACAAGCCGCTCCCAGACCACCTTGAGATGGTCCGGGTGGTACGTGACGCCGGTTCCGGCGCCGTAGGAGTTCGGCCGCTCGACCACCGGACCCAGCGCTCGCAACCCCGCCACGACGTCATCGGCGATCCCTCCGACGACCTTGCGGGAGGTCGACCCCGGTGTGTAGAAACCGTAGAACGTGTCGAGAACGGCGGTGCTCGTGCCGCCGAGGAACGGCAGCTTCTCGACGAGGAGCACTGACGCTCCGCCGCGCGCCGCCGCGATCGCCGCAGTCGACCCGGCCGAGCCGGAACCGACGACGACGACGTCGAACGGCCCGGATCCGTAACGCGGCGGCTCCGTCGGGTAGGCAGTCACGCCATCAGGCTACCCCGACCCACCCCGCGGCCGTGACATGGGTACTCACTCGGCCGAGGCTTCACATGGGGATCGGGGACGGACAGCCCACCGGTGCGGAACGAGTGGTTAGCTGGCGAGGAAGGATTCGAACCCTTCGGTCTCATGATCCAGAGTCAGGTGCCTTACCGTTGGGCCACTCGCCACGGTCTGAAAACCTCAACCACCGACAAGACACGCGTCGACCGGTCAAGGAGAAGGGTGACGGGTCAGGCTGCCATGCTCGCCATCTGCCGACAGGAGGCGGCGCATCGGCGGCAGGCCTCCGCGCAGGCACGCATCTGCTGGTCGTCGCCGAATGCCTCGCAGCGTTCGGCACATCGCTCGCAGATATCGGCACAGATGCCATAGAGCTGACGATCGAACTCGGAGCCACGAGCCATGAAGTCGGCGCTCGCCTGGCAGGCCTGTGCGCAATCGAGGAGCAGCGTGATGTGCCGGGCTTCAGCGTGTCGGCCGCCCTGCCGCAGGCAATAGGGAACGGTCTCGAGACAGGTCTCGGCGCAGTCGCGACACGCTTGGATGCAGTCCATCACCTCACGGCTCATGGTCTGGGTGTTCATTGGGCTCGCCATGGCATCGACCTCGCGCTCTCGCGATGGGACCTCCGACGACTACTATCATCTTCGTAGTAGGCGAGCCCGGTACGCCGCAATGAACCGATCGAGAGGCTTGCACGGGCATCGCAACCGCATAGTCCCGCCTTACGACGCGATGAGGTCCGTCAATTGACGCTCGCGATCGCATTCCTTGGCGGCCTGGTGTCGTGCCTCTCGCCGTGTGTGCTCCCGGTTCTGCCGGTCTTCGTGGCCTACGTCAGCGGCGCAGGCCAGGCCACGGGCGTCTCGGGCGCCGCCGCTGTCGTCGATCGCGGCCGCCAGCGCGCGATCGGCTTTCTGCTCGGCTTCGCCGGCGTCTTCGTGGCGCTGTGGGTCTCGCTCGGCCTCGTGGGTTTCGCGCTGCTCTCGACGGTGCCCGTCCTGCGGCCAATCGCGGGCCTGGCCATCGTGGCGCTCGGTGTCGCGACTATCCTGGGCTGGCAGCCGCAACTCGCCGGCGGCCGGTTCGGCGGCTCGGGTTCGTTCGCTGGTTCGTTCCTCCTCGGCGCGGGCGTCGCGGTCGGCTGGACGCCGTGCATCGGGCCGACGCTGGGGGCGATCCTGACGATGGCGGCGGCATCGGACAGCGTCTGGTCGGGCGCGCTGTTGCTCGTCGCCTATGCCGCTGGCATGGCGGTCCCGTTCTTGATCGTGGCGTTCGGACTGTCCCGGTTCCGGCCGCTGGCCAGGTGGCTGGCAGGCCGCCACCGGTCCTTCCAGGTCGCGAGCGGAGCACTCATCGTCGGGGTAGGCGCGCTCGTCGCGACGAACGCCTTCAGTCGCCTCGCCGGCCTTGTCCCTTGGAGCTTCTAGCTGCGAGACCTCGCGGACCACGGACGTCCCCGAGCCACTAGACTGCTCCGCCGCCACGAGTACTCACGTCGCTCGGCCCGCAGCCGAAGGAGCAGCTGCCGGACGACGACGTATGCACCGAACGCAGCCACAAAGCCGAGGCCGTCGACGAGTGGCACTCCGCCAAGAAGCAGCAACACGGCGGCGAGGCCGATGAAGAGACCGGCGACGGACTCCAGCAGCTGGGCGGGGATGCGACGGGCACCGACTCGGCGATCCGACGACCACACGCCCCAATGCGAGCTCGTGCAGCGGCCCGCGCAGCAACCGGTCAGGAAGCACCCGACTCGACCGATCGCCACCGCGAAGAACAGACCCGGGGCGGTCGCGTCCAGCACCGCGCCCACTGGCAGGTTGAACGCGAACAGCGCCACGACCCCGACTGCCAGCGAGACGGCGAGAAAGCCGTCCACGGCCCAGCCGCCGAGGATCGCCTGCTGCCACGGTCCCGGGTGGAGGACCGCGTACCACAGCTTCGCCCCCACCAGGCCGAGAGCGACCGCCAGCAGCGACGCGACCAACGACGGACCGACCGGAACGCCCTCGCGGGCCAGGATGGCCGCCTGGGTCGTCAGGGCGATGACGATCCCGAGGATGCCCAGTACCGGCCAACTCCCGGGAACGACCGCCGGGATCCTCGCGAGCGGAGCCGGCAGCGCCCAGCGTGTCTTCAGGGGGCCCGCCGGAATGGGGGAGACCGCCCAGCGACGCCACGACCATTTGGCTTGATCCAACCGCTCCGTGCTGAACCGTTGAGCCCGCCCGCGGGACCGATCGCCGCTCGCCGGGCGGACCAGGTCCGCCGTAACCCTCCACTCGCCCGGCTGCAGGCCGTAGACCCACGAGCTAACCGCGACATGGCCGCTGCCGGGGGCGATGCCCTCGATCGTGTCTTCTTGCGCGAACGTGTCCCCGGGCTTCGGCCCGCCGCGGATCCCGATGCGCGTCCCGGTCAGGCGGATCGTTGCCGCGTACGGCTCACCGTTCTCGCCCGCGTCGAATGAGTGGGTGATGACCAGCGCTTCTGGTTCGACGCCCGGCGACGGCGATGTCTGTGTCCCAGTGCCGGAGGCGATCGTGCTCCCGGATCTCTGGCGAGTCCTCCTTCTCGCGCGCCTCGCTTCGGACGCAGCCTTCTGCCGTGCCATGCACGTGTGCCTCTGGGCAGGGTCGGGTCAGCTCGATCTGGCTCGGAGATCGGCCGCGGGCGCGGGTGCACGCGTATCAGCCGCCTCGTCGTTCCCGTCATTCAGTCGAGCGAGTTCCTGCTCGAGCCGCAGCTGGTCGAGCTGAGCCGCTGCCAGTCGGTCTCGCAGGCGGCTCCGCCGGTCGACGCTGCCATTCGGACGCACGCTGGGGTTCGGCTGGTGATCGCCCATCGTTCGCATCATCACGACCATCGAAAGGGGACAGGCGGCGACGATCAGGAGCGGTACCGCCGCTGCGATCAGGTTTGGCGCGAACAGAGCCAGCCCGGTGCCCACGGCCGCGAGGGCGATGAGAACGGTGCGGACACGCCAGTCGGAAAGGCCGGTCAGGATGCTCATCGGATGACTCCTGCGCGCGAATTACTACAACGGCCATCATACTACGAGTGTAGTAGTAATCACGCCTGAACTGCGACGCCGCCTGTAGTACGATGCGAGACATGACCGACCGGACGACGACGGCGGCTCTCGGACCGCTCGAGCGGCGCGTCATGGAACGACTCTGGGCGGCCGGGCCCCAGGCGGTCGGGGACGTCCTGGATGCCGTCAACGATTCGTCCCACCGCCGGCTCGCCTACACCAC
>JBIOWA010000297.1:0-2751 GCA_044868045.1 Candidatus Limnocylindrales bacterium | reverse complement strand
GTCAGGATCACGGCTCGCACCGAGCGGTCGACCGCCAGCGACTCCAACGCCTCGCGCAGCGCGACCTTGACCGGTACGGTCAGCGCGTTGAGTGCCGCCGGCCGATCGAGCGTGAGCGTCGCGACCGGCCCGTCGACCTCGACGCGCAGGCCGTCGGTCACTGGCTGCTCGCCGCTCGCCGGCCGCTCAACCCGCGAATTCGACCAGGCGACCGTGCGCGATCTCGAACAACCGCCGGTCGACGGGCTCGTCCGCGCCGCCCGACTGCTCGATCACGAACTCGCCAAACAGCGCCGCGAAGCCCGGATCATCCTTCCGCAGCGTTGCCGCGACGAGCAGGTGCCGCTCCGGGATCCCGACCAGCACCCGACCCGAGCCGCCGAGCTCGCCTGCCAGGTAGGCCATCGCGTCGGGCAGCAGGATCCGGACGGCATCGAGACCCTCGCCCGTATCGGAGCTGATGACCCGCCGGTCGCCCGAGGTCTCCTCGCTCCAGGGCGCGTTCGATGCCCAGATCGAGAGATTTCGAAGCGCCGCGTCCTGGAGCTGGCTCGGCTCGATGCCCCACGAGAGCAGATGGTCGGCGTTGACGACGATGTCGAAGCCGCCGGCGGCGAGCGTGTAGACGACCGGCAGCCCGGCCGGACCGGAGTCGATCAGCGGTTGAGGATGGCTCTGCATCGCGTGCTGGGCGAGCGCATCCCGATCGACGGTCTCGATCGGCGTCCCCTGCGTGCCGATGGGCCGAAACGCCGGCCGGACCAGCTCGCGGGCGAGACCCCAGTCGTGCTCCGGCGAGTCGACCGGCGATCCGCTCTTCTCCGGGGGAGGCACGTGCCCACTGACCGGCGCCGACTCGTCGATCGGCGACAGGATGTCGGGCGGCGCGTCGCGGATGGCCCCGGGTGGCTCATCGCCGAGATCGCGGACGGCGTCGCGTCCGACGTCCGCCCCGCGCTCGTACGGATCACGCTCCATCGTGGTCATCCCTCCTCGGTTGCCGGTCCGGAATAGCTGGTACTCGCGTCATCGGCCGCTCCACTCCGGCGGACGTTTTTCCTGGAACGCACGCATCCCTTCGCGCTGGTCCTCGGTCGCGAAGAGATCGAAGAAGGCCTCGCGCTCGGCGCGCAGGCCGGCAGCCAGCGGGAGCTCCGCGGCGGCCAGCACGGACCGTTTGGCGGCGCGGACCGCGAGCGGGGGCATCGCGGCGATCCGGTCGGCGAGGTCCAGCGCGGCCTGAACGGTTTCGGCGGCGGGCACCACGCTCGTGACGAGCCCGGCGGCGAGCGCCTCGGCCGCCGGCATCGACCGGCCGGTCAGGATCAGCTCCATGGCCCGCGCGACCCCAATAGCGCGGGTCAGGCGCTGTGTCCCGCCGGCACCAGGCATGACACCGATCCGGATCTCGGGCTGCCCGAACTGGGCATCGTCGCCGGCCACGATCAGGTCACAGGTCATCGCCAGCTCGCACCCGCCTCCCAGGGCGAACCCGCGGACCGCGGCGATCAGCGGGATCCCGATCGACCAGAGGCGGTCCCAGGCATCGAATCGGCGCTCCGAGCGGAGTCGATCGGGCGTCTGATCGGCCAGCTCCACGATGTCGGCACCGGCCGCGAACGCACGGTCCCCGGAACCGGTCAGCACGGCCACCCGGGTCCGACCGTCGCGATCGAGCCGCTCGAGCTCGTCGGCGAGCTCGTCGAGCAACGCGAAGCTGAGCGCGTTGCGGGCGTCCGGCCGGTCGATCGTCACGAGCGCGACCCCGTCGTGCCCGGCCACGGGGGCGTCGACGCGGATGAAGCGGGTCGTCGGCTCGACGTCAGTCACGCGGCTCCTCGCTGGTCGTTCGGCAAGTATCCACGACGCGGGAAGGGGTCGCGATCGCTCAGCTTCCCGGCCAGAGATCGTCGGCGTCCTCGAGCACCAGCAGCGTCGAGAGGCCGGGCGCGATCTCGCGAAGATTGCGACCGGCGGCGCGCATCGCGTCCGACGTGAGACCGACATCGAGGCCCGCACGATCGTCGAAGTGCATCGCGGTGATGACGACGAGATCGGTCTCACCGCCCAGCGCTTCCTTGACTCGCCGGACCTCCGCGGAGCGCAGGCCGGGCGTCTGGGCGACGAGCGGCAGGTGCTCGGCGGCGTAGCGGCGCTCGAACTCGGCGAGTGCGGCGTCGCCGCCCTCGGGTCTGCGGAACATGGCGAGCAGGGTGGTCATCGCGCAGCCTCCGTGACGTTCAAGTCGCCCGCGCGCTCGCGGGCGACGGGTTCGGTGGATCGATAGAACTCGGTCAACGCGATCTCGAGTAATGGCGTGGTCTCGCCCGGGACATCATGGCCGACGCCGGGGAGGATCAGCAGCCGACCATTGCGGACCTGCCGCGACAGGGCGAGCGCCTGGGGGACCGGCACGAACGGGTCGCGGTCCCCGGCGACGACGAGGGTCGGCGCATCGATTGCCCGGAGCTGCGCTGCCGTCAACAACGGCTGGTCGGCGATGTCCTGGACGATGGCCGTGAGCAACCGGCGCCAAGCGCCGGTTCCATGTGAGGGATCGTGTCGGGCGGCCAGGGAGCGCGCCCAGCCGGGGTCGTCGCGCTCGATGCGGTCGGGGTCCATGAGCGACCGGCCGACCGACAGGCGCGGCTCCCGCTCCGTGCCGATGCTGATCGCGACGAGCGTCCGCAGCCGCTCGGGGTAGGTCGACGCGAAATGCAACGCGGTCATCCCGCCCATCGAGTACCCGAG
>JBIOWA010000296.1:0-3274 GCA_044868045.1 Candidatus Limnocylindrales bacterium | reverse complement strand
GGTCGAGTCGAGCCGACACGACGCGCTCATAGTGCCGGGAGAATCCCCCTGATCCGCGCATGGTGAGCGTCGTCAACGTCCGCGGGCAGCTCTTGCCACGGCACCACGCGCTCGACCTGCGGCACGTGCACGCGCGACCCTAGCGTCGCACAACCTGTCCTCCTCCGACCCCGGGGTGCAGCCCGCTACAGGTCGACCTGGACCTCGCCGCTGGCGATCTGCACGGGGTAGCTGCGCAGAGGGTCCTCGGCCGGACCGCGCACGACCGCGCCGCTCGTCACGTCGAAGCGGCTTCCGTGACAGGCGCACTGGACCGTGGACCCGTCGAGCTTCCCATCGCCCAGGGAGCAACCACTGTGAGTACATGTGTCGTCGATGGCAAAGATCGTTCCGGCCACGTTCGCGAGGGTGATCCGCGTTCCACGAGTGCGGCCGATCCCGATCACCCGAAGGAGCGGGATCATGCTGCGTCCGGCGGCTACGGCGCCCTGCTCACGAATCTCGAACGCGCGCACCTGCCCCGGCTCGACGTCGGTTGTGCGCGCAATGGTTTTCAACATCGCTGACCCTCCTGGAAGACCCCGTTCGATTCCACGTCAGGGGCCTCGATCCGGCACCCAGTGTATGCGGCACCGAACGAATCCCGGTGGTCACAGGGTTACGACCATGACGCGCCCGACACGCTCGGCGGCCTCGCCTGCGCGGCCTTCCAGGAGCTCGCCACGCGGATGGCGCACCGGAACAGCGGCCGCTATTTCGACGACCCGGTCGCCGACAGGATCATGGTCCCGATCTCAAGCGGCGCCGACAGGATGTCTCGGTAGAACAACTACGTAGGGCTCCTCGTCGGCGGCTCGATGCATTAGCACGAACCGCTCATAGTGGCAGTTACGAAGGGTCGGTAAACCGGAGCCATCGGCGCACCCGGTCGGCCCGGACCGACTGGCCGCGTGCCCGCGCGGGAGCGAAGGTCCGGGACCGAAGCCGCGGCCAGGAGAGCGTACCCTCCAACCCGTTGCCGTTACCGACGCTCGCGACGAAGAGTGAGGACGGCGACCACGAGCAGGGCGCCATTGACGATCGCGCCAATCACGTACAGGGGCTTCGGCCCTTCGGAGAACAACAAGCCGCCGAGGTTGAGGGCGGTCGCGGACGCTACGGGTCCTCGGGTTCTGGAAGGCTCACCGATGCCGACCCGGAGGGAGTAATGGGACGCTTTGGGACGCCAGAACCCGAGAGGCCATCCGGTCCAGGTCTGTTCGTCGTCATGATCACCCGAGCGGTTCACGACGGAGCTCGCGCCTACGGCTATGCACCACCGACACCGATATCTGGCCAAGATGGGCGTGAGATGGGGTGGCCCATCGCCCGTGATTCCGGGTGCTACGTCGCGCGAACAGGTCGATCTACGGAACAGACACGCGGTCGGCGGCCGCGGGTGCCGTCCAGCAGTCGGCTGACCCCGCTCCAGTAGGGTCTGGCAGACAGCCTGTCACGTGCCACGACGTTGTCGCTCCGAGGATAGCGAGGACGAAACCTGCGCGGCGGCTGAGGCTTCAGGCGGCGGGTCAAGGCTAAGGCCCCACTCGCGGAGCTGGACGAGCGCCCGCTCGAACCCCTCCTCCGGATGGGCCAGCTCGAGCGACTCGTAGGCCGGGTTGATGTTGCTCGGCAGCGTCACGCCGTGTTCCTTCAGGACACAGACACGATTGCGGAGGTGCGGCTTGGACCTGGCTCGTCCGATCTCGTCGCCGATGTTCGGCCTCGTGTACCGGTCGTCACCGGCTTCGAGATCGCCGGTCGCGAACACGACTACAGCATCCGAGCGGTCCAGGTAGGCATCGACCTTCTCCTCAGGAGTCCAGGTGCCCTCCGGCCGGGGCTCGTCCGAGACGATGAAGCCCGGGACGCCGCTCCTGCCCAGCAGCGCCTTGAACGGCCGTCCGAGCGCCTCCTTTTGCCGCTCCGAGCAGCTGATGAACACGCCGCGCGTCCTGCCGATGCCACCCCGGCCTACCGGGCGTTTCGCCGCCCTGTCCGGTGCGGCGACATCCCCCGAATCGCCGGTCAGGAAGTCGAGCAGGACGGCGAGGTCGGCATCGGGATCCTCGAGGAAGAGGCCGGCTGAGGCGCCGTCGAGACGTAGCAGGCGGCCGTCGGGCAGGGCTTGTGCCAGCTGCTCCGAGACCTCCACCGGAATCTGCCGTTCTCCCTGCCGATGGACCACCAGGGTTGGGGCGCGGACAGAACTGACGTCCGCGGAGACGTCCATGTCGCGCTCCGCCTGGATCATCGCGCGAGCAGCGGCCGGCGTGGTTGCGGTCCGGAATGCATCGGCCACCAGTCGCCCCTCGTCGCCGACCGACCAGCCCATCCAGGCATGCGCGGCGGAGTCGACGAACAGGTCCCAGTCGCGATCGATCAGCGTGACGAGCGCCTGCGACTGTGGCGGGCTCATCGCGTCGAGCAGTCGCATCGTTCCGCCGAACAGGACTAGTCGGGTGACCCGCTCTGGATGGCGCGCTGCGTAGGCGATCGCGGTCACTGCCGACGAGTAGTACCCGAGCAGCGCGAACGTCTCGATCGCCGCGTGATCCACGACCGCGTCCAGGTCGCGGAGCATCGCCTCGAGGCTGAAGTCTTCAACGTCACGTTGCGAGTGGCCCGTTCCGCGCCCGTCGAAGAGCAGGAGCTGCACGTGCTGCCCGAGCCGCTCGTAGGCGTGCCGGAAGCGCGGAACTCGCCACTGGCCGAACACGTTGCCCAGGGGTGCCGGCGGCAGCCACACGAGCGCCGGCCCATCGCCCGTCAGGGTGTAGGCGATGGAGACGCCGTCGGTGGTGCGGGCGTACCTGAGACTCGGCTCCATGCGGTGCCTTCGCGCGTGGCGTAAGCACGGATCGTAGCGGACGGCTGGCGAGCGGGCAGACGCGTCAGGCCGCCGTGAGCCGCTCGACGGCGCGGGCATTGACGGCATCCTCGCGGGCGGCAGGGAGTCGCGACGTCGGTCTCCTGAGACGTTCGATGACGCGCCGCGCCGAGGCGCTGCGCTCTCAGCCGGCGGTCCCGAAGGTCGCGCGGCCGGCCGGTCGATATGTCTGGAGCGTCACGCCGGACGGCGTCGACCGCGACTCGACCAGCGTCAGTTCGTGGGTCTGGCCGTGCTCCGGGAACAACCGACGCCCGTCGCCGACCACGACGGGGCAGATCCGCAGGTTAAGCTCGTCGAGTAGGTCGCGCTCGAGCAGCCAGCGGAGCAGGTCGCCGCTGCCGT
>JBIOWA010000295.1:0-5362 GCA_044868045.1 Candidatus Limnocylindrales bacterium | reverse complement strand
TCAGTCGCCTTTTCGAGCCGAAGTCTCGTCAGGAGAACCCTTCGACGAAGGAACGGGACTGGCAGTCGCGGATTCGGTCGGAATAGGCGCTCGGAACCTCGCTCGGTTCGAAACCGGGACTGTGAGTCGCGCCCGCGGGCCCCCGCCCGGCGACCGGCCGGGCACGCTCACCCCGGAAGCCGCTTCCCGCAGTTCGAGCAGTTCGAATCCGTCACGAGATTGCCCGTCCCGCACGACGGGCAGCGCTTCATGCCCTCGGTGCTTACCGCGAACGGCGAGTCGTGCGACAGTTCATCCGCCGACCGACGGTCCCGACCGAGGATCCTGACCACCGCCAGGATCCCCAGGACCGCGAAGCCGAGCACCAGCAGGATCTGTGTCGTCTGATCCATGGGCCGCCTCCCGACGTTCGTGCCGGCCTCCGGGCCGACGCGTCCCGAGCACAGCCTACGACCTCGACGCCGATCACGACCAGTCCGTCAACCTCGCGCGGTAGGATGCCCGAGGTGACCACCGCGAGCCGCGCCAGCGGACCGTTCCGGCTGACCGATGAGCACGTTCTGCTCCGCGACGCCGTCCGCGTCCTCGCCGACGAGCGCGTCGCGCCGCGTGCCGCCGAGATCGACCGCACGGCCGAGTTCCCCGACGACCTCCGCAAGCTCCTCGCCGAACAGGACATCCTCGCGCTGCCGTTCCCGACCGAACACGGCGGCCTCGGCGGCGAGCTCCTGAGCGTCTGCCTGGCGATCGAGCAGCTCAGCCGAGCCTGTGCCACGACCGGCCTGATCCTCGCGGTCCAGGAACTCGGCTCGCTCCCGATCACGATCGCCGGCACGGCCGAGCAGCAGGCCCGCTGGTTCCCGAAACTCGCCACCGGGGAGCAGCTGATCGCGTTCGCCCTGACCGAGGCCGAAGCCGGCTCGGACGCGGCCGCCGCCCGCACCACGGCACGCGCCGAGCCGGGTGGCGACACCTACGTCATCGACGGCTCGAAGCGGTTCATCAGCCACGGCTCGATCGCCGATCTCGTCGTGGTCTTCGCCGTCACCGACCCCGAGGCGCCGCGCCATCGTCGGTTGTCGGCCTTCGTCGTCGAGGTCCCGACCGACGGCTTCGCGGTGACGAGGCTCGAACACAAGATGGGCATCCGCGGCAGCCCGACCGCGGAACTCGCCTTCACGCGTATGCGCGTCCCCGCCGCCAACCGCCTCGGCGAGGAGGGCGACGGGTTCGAGATCGCCATGCGGACGCTCGATCGAAGCCGACCGGGGATCGCGGCGCAGGCGGTCGGTATCGCGCAGGGCGCGCTCGAAGTCGCGACGGCTTATGCCCGAGATCGCACCCAGTTCGGCCAGCGCATCGGCGATTTCCAGCAGGTCGGCGCGATGCTCGCCGACATGGACGCCCAGACCGAGGCTGCACGACAGCTGCTGTACAAAGCCTGCGTCGAGATCGATGCCGAGGCGCCGGACGCCAGTCGGTGGTCGGCGATGTGTAAACTCGTCGCCGGCGACACCGCCATGCGGGTCACCACCGATGCCGTCCAGGTGCTTGGGGGATACGGCTACATCGACGAGTTCCCCGTCGAGCGCATGATGCGCGACGCGAAGATCACCCAGCTGTACGAGGGAACGCAGCAGATCCAACGACTCGTCATCGCGCGTGCGCTGCTCGGCAAGGGCGGCTGATCGCGGGGACGCCCAACGGGAGGTTCGAGCGGCACGTGCGCATCGTCGTCCTCACGAAGCCCGTCCCGGATCCGGCATCCGGCGGTGAACGCCTCGGCCCGGACGGGCGGCTCGATAGGGCGAACAGCCCGGCCGTGGTCAACGGCAACGATGAGTACGTGCTCGAGAAGGCCCTCAAGCTGATCGAGGCCGCCGGCGAGGGCGAAGTGATCCTGCTCTCGATGGCCCCTGCCAACGCGCCCGAGACCATGCGCCGAGCGCTCGCCATGGGCGCCACCAAGGGCGTCCTCGTGACTGATCCGGCCATCGAGGGCTCGGACACGGTCGCGACGACCCGGATCCTCGCCGCGGCCCTCAAGACCCTCGAGTTCGACCTCGTGTTCGCGGGTGTCGACACGTCCGATGGCGTCGCCGGCGTCGTGCCGCCGGGCGTCGCGGCCCTGACCGGTCTGCCGTTCCTGTCCTACGGCGCCACGATCGAGCCCGACGCGGCTGCGCGCTCCGTCAAGGTCCAGCGCATCACACCCACCGGCTACGACGTGCTCGAGGCGTCGATGCCCGCCCTGATAAGCGGCACCCAGGCGCTCGGGGAGCCGCGCTACCCGTCGTTGAAGGGGATCATGGCGGCCCGCTCGAAAGAGATCACGACGCTCAGCCTGGCCGACCTCGGGATCGAACCGGACACGGTCGGCCTCAAGGGCGCGACGACCAAGGTGGTCGACTCGCGTAAGCCCGAGCCGCGCGGTGCGACCAAGGTCGTCCGCGAGGAGCCCGACGAGGCCGCCCGCCAGGTCGTGGCGCTGCTCGCCGAACGGAGGCTGATCTAGTGGCCGGCATCTGGGTGCATGGCGAGCTCGCCGCCGACGGATCGCTCGCCAAGCTCAGCACCGAGGTGGCCACACTGGCACGAGCCCTCGCGGCCGACTCCGGCGGGGCCGAGGTCACGGGGATCGTCATCGGCACCGATCCGTCCGGGGCCGCGGCGGAGCTGGCCAAGTACGTACCTCAGGTCCTGACAATGACAGAGCCGCTCACCGCCGATCACGCGTCCGGGATGATCGTGGCCCAGCGACTGGCCGCCCTGGTCGAGGCGAACGATCCCGACGTAATCCTGGCCGGCGCCGGACCCGAAGGCCGCGACCTCGCCGGGGCGCTCTCGGCCCTCACAGGTCGGGGTGTCCTCGCCAACGCCACGGCCGTCCGCGGCACGCCCGACGGACCGGTCGCGACGCACAGCGTGTTCGGGGGCAAGTTGATCACGGAGAGCGCCCTGGCCGATGGTCGCGGCATCATCACCGTCCGTCCCAACAGCGTCACGGCGGAACCGGCGGCCAAGGCCGGGACCATCGAGGCCGCTACGGTCAGCGGTTCGCTCGAGCAACCGGCGGTCCCGATCGTCGACCGGATCGAGGCCGAAACCAAGGCTGCCTCGATCGACGACGCCCGGATCATCGTCGCCGGTGGTCGCGGCGTCGGCGGACCGGACGGCTTCAAGCTGATCGAAGACCTCGCCGAGGCCCTCGGCGGTGCGGTGGGGGCTACCCGAGCGGCGGTCGACTCTGGCTGGATTCCCTATAGCCAGCAGATCGGTCAGACGGGCAAGATCGTCAAGCCGCAGCTCTATCTTGCGATGGGCATCAGCGGCGCGATCCAGCACAAGGTCGGTATGCAGACCGCTTCTACGATCATCGCCGTCAACCGCGACCCCGATTCACCGATCGCCGACTTCGCCGACATGATCGTCATCGGCGACCTCGTCGAGGTCGGCAACGCCCTGCTCGCACAGTTGCGGGCTCGCACGGGCTGAGGCCCGGGCTCAGGGGAAGCGACTGGTGAACGAATTGACCGTCCTGTTGCCCATCACGGCGTTCCTGGCGCTCGCGATCGGGTTCGCCATCGTGCTGCGCAGGGCCGGTCGGATCGTGGCGCGCACACGGGAGATCGAGGGTTTCCGCTCGTCGGTGCGCGATCTGACCACACGCATCGACCAGTCCCTGGAAGGCGCTGCCGGGCGGATCGACGCCGTACGTCGTGGCCAACTGGGGGCGGACACGATCGGACCTACGATCAAGGCGGCCACGGACGCCGTGACGCGCTACACGGAGGAGGCGCGTGCCCTTAAGGGCCCGGCGGTCGCGGCCGAGGTTCGCGATGCGCTCGTCGACGACCTGGAGCGCGCGGAGCGCGCCCTCGGCATGGTCGACCACGGCGCCGGCATCCTCGCCCAGGTTCGGCGGCGCGGGCGGGAGCTCGAAGCGCAGACGTCGATCAAGCGCGGCTACCTCAATCTCATTCACGCGCGGGAGGCGATCGTTCGCCACGCGGCTGCCGCCGAGGAGCTGGAGCTGCCGCCGGCTGATGCGCCACAGCCCAAGCTCACGAAGGCTGCCAAGCGGACGCTCCCCGCCCGTCAATCGCGCCCCTGACCACACGATGTAGTGGTATCCTCGTCCCACACCACAAGTGGTAGTGGTGGTCGAGTGACAGGAGAGCGATGCGCTGCCCCCAATGTGGCGAACGGGACACCCGTGTCGTCGATTCGCGCGACCTGGATGACTCCGCGACGATCCGTCGTCGTCGCGAGTGCAACGCCTGCGCCATGCGATTCACGACCTACGAGCGGATCGAGGCGGCTCGGCTCGTCGTCGTGAAGCGCGACGGAACGCGCCAGGAGTTCGACCGGGATCGGCTCGTCACCGGGCTGCGCAAGGCGCTGACTCGACGGCCGGTACCGGACGACGCGGCGGAGCAGGCGGCCGACCGGATCGAGGCGGAACTGCGCGCCGCGGGCATGACCGAAGTGCCGTCGTCGCGGGTCGGCACGCTGGCGATGGAGCAGCTCCGCGGCCTCGACCACATCGCCTATATCCGGTTCGCGAGCGTCTACCAGAGCTTCGAGGACCTCGAGGACCTCAAGCGCGAGGTCGACACCCTGTACTCCGAGAAGGGCAACGGGCACGGCAAGTGAGCGTCCTGTCGGATCGCGACATCCGCGCCGCGCTCGACGAGGGGCGCGTGCGAATCGAGCCGTACGACCCGCAGGACCTGCAACCCTCGTCGGTGGACCTTCACCTCGATCGCTCGTTCCGTGTCTTCCGCAACAACCGCTACCCGTACATCGACGTCCGTGCGCCGCAGCCCGACCTGACGGAGCTGCTCAGCGTCGCCGACGACGAACAATTCATCCTCCACCCCGGCGAGTTCGTCCTGGGCCAGACCCTCGAATGGGTCGAGCTGCCCGACGACCTGGTTTCTCGATTAGAAGGGAAGAGCTCTTTGGGCCGCCTCGGGCTGCTCATCCACTCGACCGCGGGCTACGTCGACCCGGGCTGGAAGGGCCACCTGACGCTCGAGCTCTCGAACGTTGCCAACCTGCCGATCGCCCTCTACTACGGGATGCGGATCGGCCAGATCTCGTTCTTCCGCATGTCGTCGGCCGTCGAGCGCCCGTATGGCTCGCCCGAGTTGCGATCACGCTACCAGGGCCAGAAGGAGCCGACGGCGTCGGCCTTCCACAAGGACTTCGACGGGGATCGCTAGCCGGTGGCGCTGAACGAGGCGGTCGACTGGCGGACGGACCTCGGTGGCGGGACGACGGTCGCGCTCGTCCAGGCCGGCACCTTCCGGTCCGACGCAGGTGCCTTGTTCGGGCCGGTCCCGCGCGTGCTCTGGGG
>JBIOWA010000294.1:0-14305 GCA_044868045.1 Candidatus Limnocylindrales bacterium | reverse complement strand
GACCAGCACGACGCGATCGTGGCGAATAACACGATCATGGCCCGGCTCGCGGCCGCACGCGGCATCACGTTCGTCGACATCTTCGACGTCTCCATGGAGGCGGCCGAGGATCGCTCGCTGGTGGCCGGCGACGGCCTCCACCCGAGCGGCGAGCAATACGGGCGTTGGGTGGAGCGGATCGCGCCGGTCGCCGAGGCACTGCTGGCCGGCTGATCCCTGGGGACCCGATCGGTGCCACCGTCGGCCGCTTGTCACCCGGCGCCGGCGAGCAGAGACTGCATTCGAATGGCCGCCTTGCCAACCGGAACGGTTACCTTCTTCTTCAGTGACATCGAGGGCTCCACGCGGCTGCTTGAGGCACTTGGGCACGACTACGCTGACGTCCTCGAGCGGCACCGCCGGATCGTGCGCGAGGCATTCACTCGCTCCGCGGCTGTGGAGATCGGCACTGAGGGCGACTCCTTCTTTGCGGTCTTCCCAGGCGCCGCGGATGCTGTGGAGGCCGCCGTCGCCATCCAGCGTGCGATCGCGGCAGAGGACTGGCTGCATGGCTCGGTGCTGCGGCTTCGCATCGGCGTCCACACCGGAGAGGCACGCCTGGCCGGTGCGGGCTACGTGGGCCTAGACGTCCACCGGGCCGCCCGCATCATGGCCGTCACCCACGGTGGACAAATTCTGATCTCCGAGGCGACCCGGACCCTGGTGGAGCGGAGCCTGGGCGAAGGCATCCAGCTTCGCAATCTCGGCGAGCATCGGCTCCGGGACCTGTCCACTCCGGAGAGGCTGTTCCAGGTCCTGGCCGGCGGCCTACCGACCGACTTTCCCCCGCTGCGGACGCTCAATGCCATTCCCAACAACCTGCCGACGCAGACATCTCGGCTCATCGGTCGAGATGCGGAACTGAGCGCGATTAGCGACTACCTCCACTCTCCGAACGTCCGCCTCCTGACGCTCACCGGGCCGGGCGGGATCGGCAAGACGCGGCTTTCCATCCAGGCGGCTGCCAACCAGATTGAGCGCTTCCGCGACGGCGTGTACTTCGTGGACCTGTCGGCTGCGCGTGACGCCGAGGCGGCACTCGAGGCCATCATTCAGGCCGTCGATGTGACGGTCTCCGCCGAAGGCCAGTTGCGCGTGGCGTTGGCGCAGCAGCTCGGTACGCGCACGGTGCTGCTCCTGCTGGACAACTTCGAGCAGGTCATGCAGGCGGCCGGTGATGTGGCGGAGCTCCTCCGGCTGTGCCCGGAGCTCAGGGTCCTGGTGACGAGCCGAGAGGCACTCCGGGTGCGTGGCGAGCAAGTCGTTCCCCTTGCGCCCCTGTCCCTACCCGCAGACAGCTCCTCGCGTGCTTCGGCGGAGACGGTCTCGCAATATGAGGCCGTCCGCCTGTTCGTCGAGCGGGCGCTGGAAGCCAGGCCCAGCTTCCGCCTGACCGACGACAACGCGGCCGCAGTAGTTGAAATCTGCGCGCGGGTTGACGGTTTGCCCCTCGCAATCGAGCTCGCGGCCGCGAGGCTGAAGTTGTTCTCGCCCGAGGACCTGCGAGATCGGCTGGAAGGTCGGCTCGAACTGCTCCGGGGTGGAGCCCGAGACCTTCCAGCTCGCCAGCGCACCCTGCGTAACACGATCGAATGGAGCTACGAGCTCCTCGACGACGAAGAGCGCGGGATCTTCAAACTGCTGGCGCTCTTCTCGTCCGCCCGCGCCGACGCCGTCGAGCAGGTAGCAGCCAACGTAGAGCCGCTGGCTACCGTCGATGTTCTCGATCGGCTCGCGTCCCTCGTCGACAAGAGCCTGATCCGAAGCGTCGGGGATCGTCAAGAGCTGCGCCTGTCAATGCTCCACACCATCGGCGAGTTCGCCGCCGAGCGCCTTGAGGAGGAGCCGGCTCTCAGGGTCGCTGGCCGGCGCGCACACGCCGAGTATTTCGCTCAGTTCGCGTACGCGAGAGTCCGCGATCTTCACGGTCCGCAGCGCGAGGCGGCCATTGAGGAACTGGCGTCTGAGTTGGGCAACCTCCAGAGCGCTTGGCGGTACTTCGTCGAAGCGGGCGATCTTGCTGAGCTGAACAAGCTGGTCGACGCGCTCTGGCCCCTGCATGACGCCCGTGGCTGGTATCACGGTGCCGTCGCGCTCGCGAACGACCTACTGGCAGTTCTATCCAGAGCCGCGCCGGATGCGGATCGGGCTGAAGACGAGATCACGCTTCGGCTGAGCCTTGCCCGAGCTCTCCTCGCGCTCCGGGGCTACACCGAGGAGGTCGAGGACCTTTATCGAGACGCGCTCTCGCTGGCAGAGGCGATGGGTTCTGTGCCGAAGCGGCTCCCCGTGCTGCGCAGCCTGGCCAGCTTCTACCTCTATCGCGCCGAGATCGACAAGACCGCAGCCATCGGGCGCGAGATGCTGGAGTTGTCTGAGTACGAGCATGACCCGAGCCTGGCCGTAGAGGGTCATCTCATCCTGGGATCGGCCCTTGCATTCATGGGAGAGGGACTCGTGGGCCTGGAGCACCTCGAGCGGGCAATCGACCTGTTCGATCCAAAGCGCGACGGTCGGGCCCAGTTGCGCCTGGGTCCCAGTCCCGGGGTAGCGGCAAGAGTCGTCGCTGGGCTGATCAATTGGCTGTTCGGCTATCCCGACACGGCCGATCGCAGGGCCGCGAGCGCGCTCGAGCTTGCCGAAGAATTGCACCACCCATACTCGCTGGCGTACGCGACATTCCACGTGGCGTTGCTTGACCTGTGGAGCTCGCGGATGGACAGCGCGCACGAGCGCGGAGCCGCCGTGGTCAGGATCGCCGAGGAGCACGACTACCAGATCTGGAAGGCGATCGGCTTCACACTCCACGGCGTGACGACGGCCGCACTAGGAGATCCCGAGACGGGGCTCGCTCGAACGGAGCGGGGAATCGCCCTGTATGAAAACCTTCGGACGCCCCCCGTCTTCTGGCCAGCCCTGCTCTCGCTGAGGGCACATGCGTGCACTCTGGCCGGCCGTACCGCCGATGCACTCGGCGTGCTCGACCAGGCTGCCAGCCTGGCCGGCGAAGGCAGCTGGGATTCGGCGAGCCTGAAGGTCCAGAGGGCAGAACTGCTGCTCACGCTCGATGACGCGCAAGGCGCTGAATCGCTGCTCCGCCGTGCCATCGAGGAGGCGCGACACGCCGGGATTCGGATGATCCAGCTGCGAGCTGCGACGCGACTTGCCCGACTGGCGGCGCCGGCCTCGCGGCAGGACACGACCGCCCTGCTGCGCGAGATCCTCGAGACGTTCACCGAGGGCGCAGACAACCCCGACGTCCTGGAGGCCCGAGCCTTGCTCGACGGGGCGGCCATCGGCCGACCCGCACGATGATCGGTGTCCGCGAGCTTCCGAAGCCTGGTGTGCTCCTGGCCATGAACTTGACAGCGGTTACCAGCGATTGAGGCGCGCTGGCGCCCGCTACCATTGGACCCCGTGACCCTGGCGCCCAACGACTTCACGCACCTCCACGTCCATTCCGAGTTCAGCCTCCTCGACGGCCTCGGCAGGATCACCGAACTGGTCGATGCGGCAGCGGCGCAGGGCATGGATTCCATGGCCCTGACGGACCACGGGGCGCTGTACGGCGCGGTCGCCTTCTACCAGGCGGCGAAGAACAGAGGGATCAAGCCGATCATCGGCGTCGAGACCTACGTCGCGCCCCGATCGATGACCTCGAAGGAGGGCAAGGCCGACAGCCAGCCCTTCCACCTGATCCTCCTCGCGAAGGACTACCGCGGGTATCAGAACCTCTGCCGGCTCGTCACCGACGCCCATGTCGAGGGCTACTACTACAAACCGCGGATCGACCGCGAGCTTCTCGCGCGGTACAGCGAAGGCCTGATCGGCCTGTCGGCCTGTCTCGGTGGCGAGATCGCCAAAGCCCTCGAGGTCGACGATTGGGAGCTCGCCCGCGAGGTCGCGGGCGAATATCGCGACATCTTCGGCAAGGATGCGTTCTACCTCGAGCTGCAGGAGCACGGCCTGCCCGAACAGGCCCGCCTGAACGGCCAGCTGCTGCGACTCGCCCCTGAGCTCGATCTGCCGCTCGTCGTCACCAACGACCTGCACTACGTCCGCGTCGACCAGTCCGAGGCACACGACGTGCTGCTGTGCGTCGGTACCGGCAGCAACATCGACACGCCGGGCCGGCTCAAGTTCGAGACGCACGAGTTCTACGTGAAGTCGGCGGCGCAGATGGCCGCGCTCTTCCCCGACCAGGGCGAGGCCGTCCTCAACTCGCGGCGGATCGCGGAGATGACCGACCTGACGCTGCCGCTCGGGCAGACCCGGATCCCACACTTCCCGGTCCCCGAGGGCGAGACCGTCGAGTCATGGCTGCGCAAGGAATGCCAGGACGGGCTCGGACGCCGCTACGGGACCGTCACCCCGGAGCTCCAGACGCGCCTCGACTATGAGCTCGGGGTGATCACGTCGATGGGTTATGCCGGCTATTTCCTGATCGTGGCCGACTTCATCCGGTTCGCTCGCGAGCAGGGCATCCAGACCACGTGCCGTGGCTCGGCGCCGGGGAGCATCGTCACCTACACGCTGGGCATCACCCCGGTCGACCCGATCCTTTACCAGCTGCCGTTCGAACGGTTCCTCAACCCCGACCGCGTGACCATGCCCGACATCGACGTCGACTTCGAGGACGGCCGGCGCGACGAGGTCATCGCCTACGTCGGCCGGAAGTACGGCCAGGACCACGTCGCCCAGATCATCACGTTCGGCACGATGCTGGCCCGCGCGGCGATCCGCGACGTCGGGCGCGTGCTCGGACACAGCTACGGCGAGGTCGATCGCATCGCCAAGGCCGTCCCGAACCAGCTCGGGATCCGACTCGACGAGGCGCTCCAGATCAGCCCCGCCCTTCGCGAGCAGGTCGACGCCGATTCGTCGGTCAAGCGGATCATCGACTTCGCGCGCCATCTGGAGGGCGTCGCCCGCAATGCCTCGACGCACGCCGCCGGCGTCGTGATCAGCCGTGAGCCGCTCACCGAGCTGATGCCGCTCCAGAAGGCGACCAACTCCGACTCGTTGATGACCCAGTACGAGATGCACGGCATCGAGGCGCTCGGGCTTCTGAAGTTCGACTTCCTGGGGCTGTCGAACCTGACGATCCTGCGCCAGGCCGTCGATCTCGTGGCCGCCAACCGGGGCGTGACGATCGACCTCGACGACATCCCGCTCGACGACGCCACGACGTTCGAGCTGCTGGCGTCGGGCGAGACGACCGGTATCTTCCAGCTCGAGTCACCGGGCATGCGCCGTTACGTCCGCGAGCTCCGGCCGACGTCGGTCTACGACCTCGCGGCGATGGTCGCGCTCTACCGCCCGGGCCCGATGGACAACATCCCCGCCTACATCCGTCGGAAGCATGGCCAGGAAGAGGTGACGTATCTCCACCCGCTCCTCGAGCCGTACCTGGAGAAGACGTACGGGATCTTCGTCTACCAGGAGGACATCATGTCCGCCGCGGTCGCCCTCGGTGGCTTCACGGGCCCCGAAGCCGACACGCTCGGCTACGCGATCCGCAAGAAGAAGTCGAGCGTCCTGCGCGCCCAGAAGGAGAAGTTCGTCAGCCAGGCGGCCGAACGCGGCGTCGACGCCGGCGTCATCGATGCGGTCTTCCACGCATTCGAGCCGTTCGAGCGGTACGGCTTCAACAAGGCCCATGCGACCTGCTACGGCCTGATCGCGTACCAGACCGCCTACATGAAGGCGAACCACACGGTCGACTACATGACCGCGGTCCTCACCGCGTTCCGGGCGAACGAGGAGAAGGTCGCCGCCGCAGTCGCGGAGTGCCGCCGGATGGGCATCGAGGTGCGGCCACCCGACGTCCACGCCAGCCACCTCGAGTTCACCGTCGAGGGCGACGCGATCCGGTTCGGGCTGCTCGCGGTCAAGAACGTCGGCGAGGGCGCGATCGAATCGATCATCGCCGCTCGGGAGGAGGGCGGCCCGTTCCGCTCGTTGACCGACTTCTGCACGCGGATCGACCTACGGCTGGCGAACCGGAAGGTCCTCGAGGCGCTGATCAAAGTGGGGGCGCTGCGCGCGTTCGGCCATCCCGCCCAGCTACTCATCGGCCTCGACGACGCGATCGCGGCGGCACAGGTCACGCAGCACGACCGGATTACCGGGCAGACCTCGCTGTTCGACCTCGGCGCGGCCGATGCGGACGTCTTCGAGCGACCCCTCCCGAGCGCCACCGAGGTCCCGGTCCGCGAGCGGCTCCGCTGGGAGAAGGAGCTGCTCGGGCTGTACCTGTCGGAGCACCCGATGGGCGAGGTCGCCGAACAGGTCGGCCGCTACGTGAACGCCTACTCGGGCGATCTCAAGGACGAGGCGCTCGACGGGCAGCGGGTCGTCGTCGGCGGCATCGTCACCGGGTCGCGGACGGTGATCACCAAGCGCCAGGAGGCCATGGCGATCGTGACCGTCGAGGACCTCCAGGGGTCGATCGAGGTCGTCGTGTTCCCGCGGCTTTTCGAGACCGCCCGGCCGACGCTCCGCGATGGGGCGATCCTGCTCATCGCGGGGCGTGTCGACCACAAGGGGGAGGAGACCTCGCTGCTCGCCGACCTGATCGCCGATTGGGACGACGCCTCGGCCCGCGGACCCGAGGCCTTCGCCCGGGACGTGGCCATGGGCGACCGCAGTCGCAACGGTGGCGCACGGCGTGGGCCGGTGGCGGTGGGCCCGGGTCCGGCTGTCGCTGCCGCCCCCGTGGCTGGGGCCTTCGTGTCGCCACGTCGGGAGATGACCAACGGCCACGACGGGTCGGACACCCCACCCGAATCGATCCCGCGGATCCAGCCGGCCGAGCCCGTGCCGACCTACGTCGAGCCGCCCGGGGCCGTCGCGATCGCCGACGAATCCGACGACGAGCCGCCGGTGCCAGACGAGGCGCGCGCACGGATCGTCGGCGACGTGGGATCCGACGCGCCGCTTGCCGCGGGTCCGGAGTCGGTCCTCCACGTCCGGTTCGAGGATGGTGCCGGGCCCGATCGGTTAGTCCGGGCGATGGAGACGGTCAAGCTGCTCTTGCGCGATCGGCCGGGCGGCACCCGCGTCGTCATCCACGTGCCGACGCCCGGTGGCGGAGAAGCGCTCCCGATGGAGCTGCGCTGGGGCGTGGCCTACGATGCGGAACTGCTGGCCGAGGTCCGCCGCCAGCTCGGGGAGGGTCTGGTCGAGCTGAAGCTCGCGACGGCCTGAGCTCGAGCGGCCCTCACGACGCGGGATCGATCACCACGACCACCGCCGACCACGGGCAATACCGATCGCCCGATATCGTGCCCGCCTCGACCTCCGACGGAAGCCCGTCGCAGGCCTCGATCGTGACGTCGGCGAACTCGATGTCGTCGGGGTCCATCGACCACGAATAGCCGGTGTTGACGCCGGTCTCGCGGATCACGCGTGCGTTCGGGATGCTCGGCACGTCATCGCCGGCGAGCAGGTGGCGGGCGGTGTCGATGTCCGTCGGCTCGGTCAGCAGCGCCTTGAAGCGTTCGTCGCCGACCTCGAATGTCACGATGACCGGGCCGGCGTCCTGGGCCGGCGATGACGAACCTCCCGGGCCGCAGGCGACCGCGGCGACCGCCAGGAGGAGGGTGACGACGAGGGATCGTCGGGTCATCGACCCTCGGCGAGCCGGCGGACGGCCTGGACCGCGGAGAGTCGGTCGTGGAACTCGGAGCGGATCGCGCTCACGACCTCGGGGTCGAGGCCCAGCTCCTTGGCGATCTGGTTGAGGACCGCCGTCTCCTCGGCAGAGATCGAACCGCTCGCGGCCCCGACCGCGAAACACGCCCGCAGCACGTCCATCCGCTGGGCCTCGTTCGCCAGCGCCGCGAACTCCCGGGTCACGATGTAGTCCTCGGTTCCGCCGACCGTGCGCGCCTGGAGCTTGGCCATCTCAGTCACGAGGACCGCGGTGGATTCGTCGAGCGCCTCATGGGCCTGGAGCTCCCGCTCGATGACGCCGGTCTCCTCGGGGCTGATCTCGAGGTCGGCCTGGGCGGCGCGGGCTAGCGTGTAGGCGGCCGAGGCGACAAGTCGCGCCTGCTCGACCGGGAGCCGCTCGAGTCGAGCGACGATCCGCCGGACCGTGGCGGTCTCACCGGCCGCGGTCGATGCGGCATCGAGGGAAGCCTGGGCGCGGTCGGCGGCCTCCTCATGCTGTTGGCCGGGGCCGAAGATCCGTTGAAACATGGTGGGACGGTAGCATCCAGCGGTGCTGTTCCGCGATGTGCGCGTCATCGACGGTGTCGGAGACACAGCGCGCCTGCGCCAGGACGTCGTCGTGGACGGCGAGCGGATCGTGGCGGTCGAGGCGCACGACCCGCTCCGTCCCCTCGGCGAAGGCACGGTCGTCGTGGACGGGGCAGGCCGGACGCTGCTCCCCGGGTTGATCGACGCGCATGCGCATTACACGTTCGATCCCACCGAAGGGTCGCTCCAGGCCATCGCCCGCCGAGCCGACGCGGAGATCGTCCTTGCGGCCGCGGGCCATGCAGCTCGGGCGCTCCGAGCCGGGATCACGACCGCTCGCGGCGCGGGCTCGATCCGCAACCTCGAATGCGCGTTACGCGACGCGATCGCTGCCGGGCACGTGCCGGGACCCCGGATCGTAGCCGCGGGCACCGCCGTCAGTGCGGCCGGCGGCCACGGCTTAGCGTTCGGGCTCGAGGCCCTCGGACCCGATGCGCTCGCGGCTGCGACCCGTCAGGTCGTCGAGGGCGGTGCCGACGTCGTGAAGGTGGTGGCGTCCGAAGCGGCCATGCTCACCACGACAGGCCTCGCTCCGGGGGCGATGGTCCACGGCGCCCCCGAGCTGACCGAGGCAGAGCTGCGCGCGGTCGTGGAAACGGCATCAGAGCTTGGAAGCCGCGTCATGAGCCATGCCCAGGACAGCGAATCGGTTCGCCGGTCGGTCGCCGCCGGCGTCACGAGTGTCGAGCACGCCTGGCTTGCGGACGAGGCCGCGATCGAAGCACTCGCGCGGTCGGGAGCATGGCTCGTCCCGACGCTCGTCGTGACCGATGTCAATCGCACGCTGCCCGGCCTGACGCCGGTCCAACGCGAGCGCCAGGACCTGATCGAACGCCAGCACCGCATCAGCATCCAGACCGCGATCCGCCTGGGCGTGCCACTCGCAACAGGTACCGACACCGGCGAGGTCGGGGTGACGGCAGACATGCTCTGGCGTGAGATCGCGCTGCTACACGACCACGGCGCTACGGCGATCGATGCGATCAAGGCGGCCACCTCATCCGGCGCGCGGCTGCTCGGCGTGGAGGCGGAGACCGGCTCGATCGAGGTCGGCAAAGTGGCCGACCTCGTCCTCATCGAGGGAGACCCGCTGGTCGATCTGTCGGTGATCGCGACGCCGGTCGCGGTGTGGCAGGGCGGCCGCCTGGTCAGCGCTTGAGGATGCCTGGTCAGCGCTTGAGGATGTCGGAGACGGCAGGCTCCGGCCCCTGCCAGCGGACGATCTCCTCGGTCGCGAATCGGCCGTAGTAGTTGACGAAATGCGCACCGTGGTCGCGGAGGATGCGCACGGCTTCGGCCTTTCGATCGTCGCCGCGCACCTTGGCCATGACGACCGCGTGCCCGGCACGGACCGCGGCGTCATACCAGGCCATGTCCGGCAGCTGGTCCATCACGGTGAACGAGACGATCCGCCGCAAACGGGTGAACAGGCCGTGCACCGCGCCGGTAGGATCGAAGCGGGCTGCGCTTTCCTCGCCGCGCAGGATCGTGATGTCACGATCGGGGATGCCGGCTGCCTTCAAGGCGGCCGTAACCTTCGCCGCGGCTTCAGCATCACGCACGACGCCGAGAAGTGAATCGGTCGGATAGCCGATGAACCGACGCTGCCGCCGACCGCGGGCTGCCTCCATCGGTCGAGCATAGTCCTGCCGACCGAACATCTGGTGCCGAAGGTGGGATTCGAACCCACACGAGGTTGCCCTCAGCGGTGTTTGAGACCGCAGCGTCTGCCGTTCCGCCACTTCGGCTCGTGACGCGACATCCTAGCGTTTCCCTGGTGGTCGGTTCGCCGGACCGCCCGTGCCGCCCCACGGGAGCTGGCGAGCTGCATCGACTCAAATTCGCCCCGAATTGCCGCTCCACGGCAGGACCGGACCGTGTTTCCCGTGGGACGGCCGCCCGTCACTGAAACCGGCCCATTTCCCTGCTCCGTTGCCGTAGCACGGGAACGGGAGGCATCGCCTCGATCGTAGAGCCCTGGGCTGCCGTGCCACGGGAAATTCAGCGGCTCCGCCGTGCCGGCAACCCGGCGTCCGCATCCCGCCGATCCTTGTCATCCGCTCTTCAGGCGGTCCTTCGTCAGCCGATTCCCGTCATCTGCTCCTCACCCGGTCATCTGACAAGCGATTCCCGGCCGGAGGCGTCATGATCGTGCGCGTCGCGGCCCCGGTGAGCGATCAGCTCGTGACCAATGCCCGGCTGAAGAGCATCTGTCGGATTTCCTGTCAACGGCCTGTCACAGCGGCAGCAGCGACGGTTTCGACGGAGTTCGAGGCACCCATCCGCGGTCTGGGGCGGTCACTCCCGTTCGGGAGCGGCCTCGAGGCGCCCTGCCGAGGCTCAAGACCTGGTCTCGTGCCGGCCACACGAGGCGCCGACGGAAACGCGCTCGCGGCCCAGGCTCAAAACCCTCGTATCAGGCCGGCCGCACGAGCCGCTGAAAGAAACCGGGCCCGCTGCGCAACGCGGATGTGCCGGGAGCCGCGCGGAACCGGCCGATCCGGGTCCGCGTCTGGCGCCCGATGCTAGACTCGCCCGGCCTCACGTCACCCAGCATCGCCGTCCGGAGGGATCCACCGACCGTGGAGGACCTTCGCTCGACGACGGTCCCCGACGACCCCGTCCAGCGCCGCGATCTCATCCTCATCGAGCGCGCCCGATCGGGCGATCTCGACGCCTTCAATGACCTCGTGATCCTGTACCAGGACGCGCTGTTCGCGCTGGTCGTTCGCATGGTCCCGGATCGCGATCAAGCCGCGGATGCGGTCCAGGAGGCGTTCTTCTCGGCGTATCGCAACCTGGCCTCGTTCCGTGGCGGAAGCGTCAAGTCGTGGCTGAACCGGATCTGCGTCAACGCCGCGATGGATACCCAGCGCGCCCGCAAGCGTCGCCCGGTCCAGCCCTACCCGGAGCTGGAGGACGAAGCCTGGCAACCGCGGGCCGGGGACGAGGTCGATCCCGAGCGGATCGCCGTCCACGCGGAACGAAGCCGGGCGATCGGAGCCGCCATGTCGCAGATCACCGACGACCAGCGCACCGCGATCGTCCTCTACGACGTCGAGGGGTACGACTACAGCGAGATCGCCGAGATGACTGGCGTATCGCTCGGGACCGTCAAGTCGCGCATCCACCGCGGGCGACTGGCGCTCCGCGACCTCCTGTCGGACCGGATGGAGCTGTTCCGTGGCTGATCCCGGGTCGCACGCCCGGCACGATCGGTTCGCGATCGCTGGAGCGATCGGTGGCGGCGCGCTCCCGTCGACCATCGGGTCATGCCCGGCCTGTCGTGCGCTCCACGTCGACCTGCTGACGCTCCGGGGCGCGGTCCGCGCCGGGTGGGTGCCGCGGAGAACGAGGGATCTACGCCTGACCATCGCGGATGCCAGCCGGCTTCGACGACACCGCTGGCGGCGGCTCGTCGGGATGATCGGCACCCCATGGGACGCCTTGACACGACCACTCGCCCTGAGCTTCACGGGCCTGGGGCTCGCGGGCTTGCTGCTAACAGCGGTGCCGGCAGGTTTGCCCATGGGCGCAGCCGGCGCGGCGGCGCCAGAGCTCGACCGGACGATGGTCGAGGCAGGGTCCTTGGCGCCCCTGTCGACGGTGCCGCAGCCACCCACGATCGGGCCCGCGACGGCTGCCCGCGACGAGGCCGCGCCGCCGAATCCATTGCCCGGTTTGTCGTTCGGCCTCCTCACGATCGGTGCGGCGCTGTTCGCGGTGCGGCGGGTCGCACGCGGCGTGGGAGGGGTGCGATGATTCACTACATACGTCGCGGGGAACCGTCCGTCGAACGAGGTCGTCTCACGAATGACATGACGGAACCGCTTACGCCCCCCACCGCGCCCTCGCACGCGCGCCACGACCCCGAACTGATCGCAGCTCTTGCGGCTCGCGAGCCGGACCTGCCCGCTCGCGAGCTGGCCGCGGCGCTCGAGCTCGCCGAAGAGTGCGGCGATTGCCGTGACCTCCTCGCCGACCTGCTTGCCCTGCAGGTAGCGCTTCCGGCCACCGACACGCCGGCGCGACCGCGCGATTTCACGCTCACGCCTGCCGACACTCAGCGGCTTCGCGCATCCGGATGGCGGCGCATCCTCGGGTTCTTCGGATCGTCGAGGGACGTGTTCAGCCGCCCGCTCGCCATCGGTTTTACGACCATCGGTGTCGTCGCCCTTCTGATCACCGCCGCTCCATCGATCCAGCTCGGCGGCGCTGGCGGGGCTGTCGTCCTGTCGACCGTGGGTGCCCCGGTCCCCGAGGGCGCCGGTGGCGCGGCGCCGAGTGCGGCCGCAGCCGCCGCACCGAGCACGGCCCCGCGGGCCGCTGCGGACACCAGCGCCGCTCCCGGCCCTGCTGCATCCGGTTACCTCGAACGGCAGTCGATGACCGCAGAGCCGTATGCGACGGGCGCCGACGAAGGCGGCGTGTTCACGGGCAGCAACGAAGGGACCGGTGACATCCAGGGGACCACGGACGAATCCCCGGGCGATTCGGGCCTGCTCTCGCTGCGTGGCGACAGCGGCCTCTCGCTCGGCATCGTCATCGCCGGAATCAGCCTGATCATCGGGTTCGGGTTGTTCGCGCTCCGCTGGACGTCGCGTCGCTTCGGGGACGGCTGAAGCCCGTCAGATCGGGCACCGTAGCCGGCCACGGAGACCGGCCGCCCGCCCCTGACGGGTACACTTTCGAGCGACACCCCACGGTCCCACCACGCCGGTGCGACCAGCGTTGCGCCCGACCCTGAGGCCTGCACATGGAACGCCTGATGCTGCTCGACGGCTACGGGCTGGTCTACCGCGGATACTTCGCACTCCCGCCGCTCACCACGTCCAAGGGGGAGCTGGTCAACGGCGTGTTCGGGTTCGCCAGCATCGTCCTGCGCGGCATCCAGGACCTCCAGCCCGACTATCTCGCGGTCTCGTTCGACCTGCCGGGACCGACCTTCCGGCACGAGCAGTACGCCGACTACAAGGCGACCCGGGTCAAGATGCCCGACGACCTGCGCGACCAGTTCCCGAAGGTCCGCGAGGTCGTGAAGGCGCTACGCATCCCGGTCTATGAGATGCCGGGCTACGAGGCGGACGACGTGATCGGCACGATCACCACGCAACTCGATCCGCGCGAGGACCTGGAGACGACGATCGTCACCGTGGATCTCGACATGCTGCAGCTGGTGACCCCACGGGTCAGGCTCATGACCACGCGGTCCGGCGTCGAGAACACCGTCATGTACGACGTCGATCGGATCGACGAGCGGTTCGGCCTGCGGCCGGACCAGATGATCGACTACAAGGCGCTCAAGGGCGACCCGACCGACAACATCCCGGGCGTGCCCGGCGTCGGCGAGAAGACCGCGGCCAAGCTGATCCGCGAGTTCGGCGATCTCGACGCGCTGTTCTCGCGGCTCGATGACGTCACGCCCGAGAAACTCCGGGACAAGCTGCGCGACCATCGCGACCAGGTCTTGATGGGTCGCGAGCTGTCGACGATCGTGCGGGACCTGCCCATCGAGATCGACCTCGAGGCGGCTCGTCTCGGCGACTACGACCGCGTCACGGTGGTGCGGCTGTTCCGCGAATACGAGTTCCGCACGCTGATCGAGCGGTTGCCGCCGAT
The DNA here is from genome assembly GCA_044868045.1 of Candidatus Limnocylindrales bacterium. Taxonomy (GTDB): domain Bacteria; phylum Chloroflexota; class Limnocylindria; order Limnocylindrales; family CSP1-4; genus SPCO01. Next base: position 382 of record JBIOWA010000294.1, on the reverse strand, counting down.
GTCCGGCGAATCCGCCGAGGCCCGCGCCGACGCGCTGCGATCCGTCGCGCAGAGCGGATACGTCCCGGCCGCACGGGTCGCGGGAAAGCCGGAAGGCTGGGGGGCCGGCCGGGTCGGCGGACGGCAGAGCAGCACCGAGCTGCAGTTGCGGCTCGATTTCGATGCGGTCGCCGCAGCACCGCCGACAGACGGAGCAACGACCGGCCCGGACCGACCATTCGAGCCCGCCGAGGACCTGCCGGCGGCACTCGCCGCGGCGATCAGGGATCCCGGACGCATCGAAGTCCGCGGCGCGGACCGGATCGCCGAGCTCGAACCGTGGCTCGGCGAGCAAGCCGCCGTCGGCGTCTCCCTGGTCAGCGACGACCCGCGGCCCCGTCGC
>JBIOWA010000293.1:0-4140 GCA_044868045.1 Candidatus Limnocylindrales bacterium | reverse complement strand
GTCGCCAGCTGCCACGCGATCACGCTTGCCATGCGATCGGCCGCTCAGTCGCCGCTGTAGCGTTCTTCGAGCCACTGGTCGCCACGGTTGTGGTAGCCGAGTGATTCCCAGAACCCGGGCTCGTCTCGGGACTGGACGCGGAACCCGCGGACCCACTTCGCGCTCTTCCAGAAATATCGAGCCGGGACCACGAGGCGTGCCGGACCGCCGTGTTCCGGCGCGAGCGGCTTGCCGTCGTACTCGAAGGCGACGAATGCCTGGTCGTTGAGCACGTCGGCGATCGGCAGGTTCGTGGTGTATCCGCCATCGGAATACGCGATCACGAAGGCAGCGCTCGGCTCGAGCTCGATATGTTCGAGGAGCGTATCAACGCTCACGCCACGCCAGCGCATGTCGAGCTTGGTCCATTTCGTGACACAGCTGATGTCGACCACCCATTCGCGGTTCGGGAGCGCCAGGAACTCGTCCCAGGTCCATGACGCGGGTTCGCTAACGAGGCCTTCGATCGTGAACGACCATCGTTCCAATGGCGTTCGTGGCGTGGGGCCTGCTGAGAGCACCGGAAAGTCGGTCGTGAGGTACTGGCCGGGCGGGATGCGGGAGCGGACGTCTTCGTCGGCGCCGGCCTGGCTCCGCCGTCCGACGAATCCACGCGTGACGAAGCGCTCGGTCACCTACCACCTCCCGAACCTGATCAGCTCACAGTAGACCGAACCGGAGGCGTCGCTGTGACCGATCTGTTACGTCACGGCCATGACCTCGTGACCTCGCGCGCCCAGCGTCTGCGAAAGCCCCAGCTTGGGCTGAACCACCGGGAGCACGCAGATGAACGGCTCGACACGAAAGTCCTGGTCCGTCCGGGCAACGCTGCTGGTATTCATCGCTTCGCTCGCCGCATGCGGGGGCCTGAGCGGAAGCAACCGATCGGCGGCAACGTCGCAGCCGAGCCAGGGCGCGACGGCGGGTCTCTCTATGCCCCCAAGCCCATCGGCAAGGCCCGCATCGGCAGCTCCGACAGCGGAGCCCGTCCCTCGCGCGATCGCCCTCAAGGCGTACTTCCTGCTCTTCGGCAACATCGACGGTCCGACCCCGCTCATTCCGGTGAACCGCGAAGTGGACGCGACGGTCGCGGTCGCGCGAGCGGCGATGGAGCAATTGCTTGCCGGTCCGACCCTGGACGAGGGCGCCCACGACCTCCGCCTCGGGACGATCGGCACGCAGATCCCTAAAGGATCGACCCTGCTCGGGATCGACATCGAGGGCGGCGTCGCAACCGTGGACCTGTCGGGGGAATTCGCCACAGGCGACATCGACGGCGAACAGCGGGAGTCATGGGCGACCAGGCTCGCCCAGGTGACCTATACCCTCACGCAGTTCCCGACCGTCGAGAGCGTTCGTTTCCTGGTTGATGGCAAGCCTGCACCGACCATCGAAGGTCACGAGGGCTCGCCCATCGATCTCGCGACTCGCGACGCCTACGCGGACCAGCTTCCTGGCATCTTCGTCGACGACCCTGCTTGGGGCGGAGCGCTCACGGATCCGCTCACGGTCTCCGGGCGCGCGCAGACCTTCGGCGAACCGCCGGAGTTCCACGCCGCGCTCGTGAGCCGAACGACGGACCAGATCATCGTAGAGCAGACCGTCCGCCCGGCGTGCCCGACGGGGTGCTGGCAGGCTCCTGGAGGTGGACCGTTCCGATTCCAGCTCTCCGTGCCCGACGGTGCCGACGGTGCCGAGCTCATGCTCCGGGTCTGGGAGGTCCCAGCCGACGGCAGCGAGGTCGGGATGGTGCAGTACCCACTCCGGTGACACCCGGCCGACGATCATCATCGACACCGGCCCGGATCGAAGTAGCCCAGGGTTGACCCGGCGCGTCCGTTCGTCGATTTCAGGCGGGCACCGACAAACGGTCCGCAACAGGCGTGTCGTTCCGGATCGACCAGGGCTGCAGGATCGCGTACGCGGCTTCCGTGAAGGGGATCGGCACGCCGAACTGCCGGCCAAGCCGGACCAGCGTTCCCTGGAGCGCCTCTACCTCGAGGCGATGACCCGTCATCAGATCGTGGTAGAGCGAGGCCGTTGCTCCGTCATCCTGTGCGAGTAGCAGGCTCATCTGCGGCTCGACGAGGTCGTCATCCGGCGCCACGCCCGCCGCCGACCCGACCGACCAGCCCTCGGCCATGATCGCGTGCAACATGTCGAGGGCTGCCGGTGAGCGCCGGATCTCGCCGATGGGTAGTCGGACCGCGGCGGTCATCGCCGAGAAGGCGACGAGAAGCGTGTCTTTCTCCCACTTCGCGACCTGGATGTCTGGCGCGGAATCCGCGCTGACCCCGGCGCGCCGAGCGACGTCGAGCAGGGTTTCGACACGGCTGGAAGGCGCTCCGCCGGTCCACTCCCCGAAGACGATGCGGCGCGGGCCGGAGGCGGTCACGACCCCAGGTTCCCGGATCGCGGCGAGTACGTAGGCAGCTCCACCGAGAACATGGGGCCAGCCGATGGCTGCGGCGATCCGTTCTTCGTTATCGATGCCGTTCTGCAGCGACACCACGGCGGTGCCGTCCTTGATCAATGGGTCGAGTCGGGCGGCGGCCTCGTCCGTGTCGTAGGACTTGACGCAGAAGAGCACGACATCGACCGGCCCGACCTCGCCGGGGTCGGCATGTGCGCTCAGACGGTAGTCAGAACTCGACTCCGGCTCGACGATGGTCAGGCCTCGCTCGCGCAGGACCTCAAGATGAGCGCCGCGTGCGATGAGATGGACCTCGGCCCCGCCGTCCGAAAGTCGGGCCCCGAAGTACCCGCCGACGGCGCCGGCTCCATAGACAGCGATTCGCATCGTGGACCCTCCGCGGCTGCATTCATACGATGCGTTTCGGCGCATGAAAGAGACGCGCGAAGCGCATCATCGCGCGAACTGGAGATCAGGTCGAGCCAGTCACTGTTCCTCCTGGAGGCTTTCAATGTTCGATGACCGGAGCCCCAACGATCAGCCAGGCGGTGCGACGACGATGCCCAAACCCACCCGCCCTGGCCTCCTCCGTTCCCTGGCCCACCGCCTGGCCGGTGATGCGGATGTCCTGCCGGTCGAGGGCCACCTGCCGTCATTCGACGGTGCCACCGGATGGCTCAACTCGGAGCCACTGACACCCCAGGGACTCCGCGGTCGCGTCGTCCTCGTCGACTTCTGGACCTACACCTGCATCAACTGGCTGCGCACGCTGCCGTACGTCCGCGCCTGGGACGCGAAATACCGCGACCTCGGGTTGACCGTGATCGGCGTCCATACCCCGGAGTTCGGGTTCGAGCACGACATCGACAACGTCGTCGCGCAGTCGCGCGTCTTCGGCGTCGAGTACCCGATCGCGGTCGACAGCGATTACGGGGTCTGGCAAGCGTTCTCGAACCACTTCTGGCCGGCGGTCTACATCGCGGACGCCGAGGGCCGGATCCGGTACCACCACTTCGGCGAGGGCGAGTACGCCATGGCCGAGATGGTCTTGCAGCAGTTGCTGCTCGAGGCGGGCGCGGAGGACGTCGATCCTGATCTCGTGTCCGTGGAGCCCGAGGGCTTCGAGGTCGCCGCGGATTGGGGAAGCTTGAGAACGCCGGAGACGTACCTCGGTTACGGCCGAAGCGCAGGCTTCGCGTCGCCGGAGCACGCGCGGTTCAATGGGCCACAGTCCTATCCCGAGGCTTCGCGGCTGGGTCTCAACGAATGGGCGCCGGCAGGGAACTGGACGCTTACCCAGCACGCCGCCACGCTGAACGAGGCCGGTGGACGCATCGCGTTCCATTTCCAGGCCCGCGACGTCAACCTGGTCATGGGACCGTCAGCGCGCGGCACTTCCGTGCCCTTCCGTGTGCTCCTCGACGGCGCAGAGCCCACCGACGCGCAGGGGTTCGACGTCGACGAACGGGGCAACGGCACGGTGGCCGATCAGCGCCTGTACCAGCTGATCCGCCAGACAGGCCTCATCGAGGAGCGTCGCTTTGAGATCGAGTTCCTCGAGGCTGGCGTCGAGGCATATTGCTTCACCTTCGGTTGAGGCGAAGCGGCTCATGACGTGTCCTGAGAAACTGGCGGCCATGACGAAACGGATCGTCGTTCTTGGTGGGGGTTTTGCCGGCGTCAGTGCC